>NZ_JBMPPI010000006.1:0-339120 GCF_049340245.1 Undibacterium sp. TC4M20W | reverse complement strand
AAACTTTGATACTCTTTCATCTTGAAACTCCTTCTTTTGGTAGAGATAGAAGTTTCAAACCGACCGCCGTATAGGTCAAACCTTGAGGAGTCCCCCGGCAGAGCCGGGGGATTACCTTATTTATTTAGCTCAGGCTAAGACACTATTTTCAATGACGTCATTCGCTCAAAGAAATTTTTGAGATCAGTTTTTTCCCAATCTTCTTTGGTCATTTCAGCAGCAATCTTCCAATTTTGGTTCTTACCCCAAAATTTCGGAGAATCCTTGGAATTTTGAAATGGTAGTAATGGCTGATACTCCTCATTTCGCAATGCTAATTTTATGGCATCAGAAGTGAAATAGTTTTCAGTCGCCCTTAAACGAGTTTGCATGGCATGGTTTTCACCGAATATTTTGTTACAGACGTCAACAAATTTATTTCGTTTCGAAATAGAAGTATCTTCACTACTGCGTTCACTATCAACAATAACGAAAACTTCAACACCAAATCGCTTGAACTCTTCTAATTCATGCTGTCTATTTGCATCAATTAACGCTTCACCACCTAATGGCACTATCAAAACCGATGAATCAAGATTCCAATGACGTAAAATTTGCCGAAAAACTTTTACCTCTGTCACGCCTTCGCATAGCAATATCTTGTCATATCCTAATTCGCGAAATTGAGAAAACGAAAGCTCACCCATTAACTCTGAAAAATTATTTATCCCTTCAAAAGGTTTAATTGAGCTTCGACCTTGTTTATCTTGCTGAACAACCAATATTGAATCCGCACATGTTCTTGCTAGACCTATAGAGTGAGTAGTAAAAATCAAACCACACGATGCAAGTTGAGTTAATGCTTCTACAAATTTCACTTGCAAAGATGGATGCAAATGAGATTCCGGCTCATCAATTAAAATCCAACTTGGCTTCCGGGTTGCTGCTGTTACTATACAAATCACCAATTCAGAAATTCCTGCGCCGAGCTCAGAAATTGAATAACGATGTAAATTATCTTTCGTAAGATAAAGTTGTGATTTGTCGTCACTGGCATCAATCGACAAATTCGACCAGCCCAATAATTCAGCGATTAATCGTTCAGCTTTAAGTGCCATTGAAGCACTTAGGGAATTAACTCCAAATTTGAGTTGATTCCATGAATTAATAAAAACTGTTCCAACAGATAGATCGAAATAATCACTAACGCCTGTAGTGATTAAATTCCGTTGTGCACCGATGTACAAACTGTATTCGAATTGATCTTTTACATCATGAAATTTTTCGTCGAAATTAATTTCACTACTAGCTCTTACTTGGGTCTTATGTAATTGGTACCCAACACGTTCATTTGGTTTGGAAATTTCAAATGCATATGTAATATCGGAAGTAGAAAAAGAAAATTTGACAGAGTTTGAGGAATCTCTATTGGGGTATATATCAAGATTATCCCTTAGTCCATATCTAGCATTTAATTCTGGGTCTACTGGATTTTGATTTTTCCTCGTCAATACATCAACCGTCTCCCAGTTGCCATTAATAAAATTAATGAGTGGATATTTAAATTCATAAAAGAAACGCAATAATGCAGACTTCCCAGCATTATTCTTTCCGATAAGCGCAATTGTTTTTCCTGGTTCAAGAGAAAACTTAGTTGGAATTGGCTCTTGAAAACACCGGTAATTTTTTAGTTCAATTTCTATTTTCTGCACAGTAAAACTCCAAAATACTGCTTCTTAGGACAATAAATTATCTCGTTGTGCAATGTTCCTCAATGCGCCTCTTCCCAATTTCCCCCCACGCCCACTTCAGCCAATAAAGGTACATCCAGCTTCGCCACGGTCGCCATCAACTCTGGCAGTTTCTGTTTGACCAATTCCAGCTCAGCTTGCGGTACTTCGAGTACCAGTTCATCGTGTACCTGCATGATCATTCTTGATTGCAGCTTGTCTTTTTCCAGCCAGCCTTGTACCGCAATCATGGCGAGTTTGATGAGGTCGGCGGCGGTGCCTTGCATGGGGGCGTTGATCGCAGCGCGCTCGGCTCCAGCGCGGCGGGGGCCGTTGGGGGAATTGATTTCGGCCAGCCACAGGCGGCGGCCAAAGACGGTTTCTACATAGCCGTGGGCCTTGGCCTTGGTGCGGGTGTCGGCCATGTATTGGGCGACACCGGGGTAGCGCTGGAAGTATTTGTCGATATAGCTTTGTGCGGCGCTGCGTTCTATGCCGAGGTTGCCAGCGAGGCCAAAGGCGCTCATGCCATAGATGAGGCCAAAGTTGATGACCTTGGCGTAGCGGCGCTGTTCGCTGCTGACTTCATCAAGCGCTACGGCAAAAATCTCTGATGCAGTGGCACGGTGAATGTCTTCACCATTGGCAAAGGCGGCCAGCAGGCTGGCGTCACCAGAGATGTGGGCCATGATGCGCAATTCAATTTGCGAATAGTCGGCAGAGATGATGACATTGCCAGGCCCGGCGACGAAGGCTTCGCGTATGCGGCGGCCTTCGGCGGTGCGCACGGGGATGTTTTGCAGGTTGGGGTCATTCGATGACAGGCGGCCAGTCACAGCTACGGCTTGCGCATAATTGGTGTGGACGCGGCCTGTGCTGGCGTTGACCATCTTGGGCAATTTGTCGGTATAGGTGGACTTCAGTTTGGCCAGGCCACGATATTCAAGCAAGACCTTGGGCAGGGGGTAATCCTCGGCCAGTTTTTGCAAGACTTCTTCATCGGTCGATGGCGCGCCGGATGGTGTTTTCTTGACGACAGGCAGGCCCAGCTTGCCAAAGAAAATCTCGCCCAGTTGTTTGGGGGAATTCAAATTGAAGGGCTGTTCTGCCAGTTCATAGGCCTTTTGTTCCAGCTCCAGCAGGCGTATGCCGATTTCATGCGACTGCGTTTCCAGCAAGTCTTTGTTGATGTGCACGCCATTGCGTTCTACCTTTTGCAGCACGACTGAGGTGGGTATTTCTATCTCGCGATAGACGCGCAGCAAATTGGCATCCGGCTCTATCTCTGGCCACATGGCCAGGTGCAGTTGCAGGGTGATGTCGGCATCTTCAGCCGCATAGGTGGTGGCGCGTTCTATGTCTACCTGGTCAAAGCAGATCTGGCTTGCGCCTTTGCCACACACTTCTTCAAAGCTGATGGTCTTCTTGCCGAGATGGCGCATGGCCAGGCTGTCCATGTCATGCGATTTGTGGGATTCAAAGACGTAGGATTGCAGCAGGGTGTCATGGACTATGCCGTGCAAATTCACGCCCTGGTTGGCAAAGATGTGGCTATCGTACTTGAGGTTTTGGCCGACCTTGGCTTTACTGTCGTCTTCCAGCCATGGCCTGAGTTTGTCGAGTACCAGGGCCTTGGGCAACTGATCAGGCGCGCCTGGGTAGTTATGGGCGACAGGTATATAGGCTGCATGCCCTACCTCGCAGCATAGCGAAATGCCGACCATTTGCGCGGTCATCGGGTCCAGCGAGGTGGTTTCTGTATCCACTGATGTCAGCGTCGCGGCGTTGATGCGGGCCAGCCATTCGTCCAGTGCGGCCTCGGTCACAACTGTCTCGTAATTTTGAATAACAGGTGTCGCAGGATTGTCAACGTCGGTTGCATCATCATTGAACAAACCAGCCTGTACTGAATTACTGCCGCTGGTCGCTGCTTTGGCAGCAGGCAGCGGTGTGGCACCGGCAGTAGCGTCGCCAGTCAATTCACGCAGCCAGGTCTTGAAACCCCAACGGCCAGCAAAGCCGACCAGTTCTGACTTGTCTTCTTCTTTCGCGATCAGGCTGTCTTGTATCGATGTGTAATGCCCAGTCAGGTCGCAATCAGTCTTGACGGTGATCAGTACGCGGCCTTGTGGCAGCCATTCCAGCGCACTACGCAGGTTGTCGCCGACCACGCCCTTGATCTTGTCAGCATTGGCGATGACGCCATCAAGGCTGTCGTATTCTGTCAGCCATTTGACGGCAGTCTTGGGGCCGCATTTGGCGACACCAGGGACGTTATCGACGGTGTCACCTATCAGTGTCAGGTAATCGATGATGCGGTTAGGTGGCACGCCAAATTTGGTCAGTACACCAGGCTCGTCGAGCTTTTCATTACTCATGGTATTGATCAGGGTGACATTGGCATTGACCAGTTGCGCCAGGTCCTTGTCGCCGGTAGAGACGATGGTGTTCATGCCCAACTTGGTGGCCTCTACTGCCAGTGTGCCGATAACGTCATCAGCCTCTACCCCTTCTACCATGAGGATAGGCCAGCCCATGGCCTTGACGGCGATGTGGATAGGCTCTATCTGCAGGCGCAGGTCGTCTGGCATGGGGGCGCGCTGGGCCTTGTATTCTGCATACAGGTCGTCGCGAAAGGTCTTGCCTTTGGCATCAAACACACAGGCAATGTATGCTGCCGGATAATCAGTACGCAAACGGCGTAACATATTGATCATGCCGTGTATGGCGCCCGTTGGCTCGCCTTGTGCATTACGCAGGTCAGGCAGGGCATGGAAGGCGCGGTACAGATAGCTAGAGCCATCAACTAACAAGAGAGTATTTTGCATATGAACGGAAACAGAAAAGATGTAACGAGGTTGCGCCAGATTATCGATCAGGAAAAAGCAACTTCGCTGAAAGCGCGCGAATCATGGCATATGTTCACGATTATGGCAGAATTTATCGAGTCCACCGAGCGGCTTTCATCTATCCGCCCTGCCGTGACGATTTTTGGGTCTGCCCGTACCAAGGATGACCACCCGGATTATGCCAAATGCGTGGATTTGTCGCGTCGTTTGTCGGACGAGGGTTTTGCCGTTATCTCTGGCGGTGGCCCCGGTATTATGGAAGCCGCCAACAAGGGTGCGTTCGAGGGAGCCTCCCCTTCTGTTGGACTGAATATAGAATTGCCACACGAGCAACGTAGTAACCCCTGGCAAAACATCAGCCTCTCCTTCCGCCACTTTTTTGCGCGCAAGGTGGCTTTTGTCAAATATGCCGATGCCTATGTGGTTTTCCCTGGCGGCTTTGGCACTCTGGATGAAGTCAGTGAAGTATTGACGCTGATACAGACTGGCAAGACCCGCAACATCCCGGTGATTTTGGTAGGCACCAGTTTCTGGCAGGGTTTGCTGGACTGGATCAGGGTGCAAATGGCGGGCAACGGCATGATCAACCATGATGACCTGAATCTGGTACAACTCATCGATGAACCAGCAAATATCGTCGATGCGATTTTTGCGTTTTATGAGGCCAGGGATATTAATCTGACTGAGGAGCAAAGACAAAAGATGCTGTATCTGTAGAATAAATTTGGTAGGGTGCGCCGTGCGCACCGTTCGTGCAGTTTACGCAAAACAGGTGCGCACGGCGCACCCTACCAAGGTTTTCACACCATCCATCATTCAACGTTTACTTCGCTTTCAAAGCCCCCTGCTCTGCCTGCGGAAAACTTTGTATCACCTCACCTTTGTCATCCAGGAAGTTCAGCATGGCCTGGCCTTCTGGTGTCACCAGCATCATGATGCGCGGCTTGCCTTTGGCGTCTGCCATGATGATGGCAGATGATTTGCCACGGGTCTTGCCGATGAACATGCGGTTGGTTTGCTGGCCACCCGCATCTTTCCATTTCTGCAGCAGCGCATCTTTTTCTGGTCCGGCCGGGGCTTTTTCATAGGCTTGGTACAAGCCATCGTAATCTTTTTGCAGGCCGCGGTCGTAGATCTTCAGGCCAGACTCCATGCTACCGCCGCTTTCATAATGACCGAGCGAGAGTTGCTGGTCACCGCCAAACCTGTCCATGGAAAAATGCATACCGGCGACAGGCCTGCCCTTGTCGTCAAGCTTGCCGTCGAAGATGAAGCCACCGTTTTCATCGCCCTGCGCATTATAAAAAATCATGCCGGGGCGTTGCGGGCCGCTGCGCTTGCTTTGTTTGCCATCAATCACAGGCTCAGGCAGGCGCAGGTGATTGGCGATAACCATCTCATGCTTGCCTTCAGGCGTGACGATGTTGATACGCTCTACATCGATTTCAGAAAATTTGCCACGGTTTTCAGTATATGCGGCAGCCGTCAGCAGCATGATGCCCAGGCCTGCCCCTGCGACTGTCAGCACTTGCTTGAGCAAACGGTTCTGGCGGCTTAATTGTGTGATGAGTTCATCTTGCTGTGTCATGCTGTCTCCTTGATTGTCGTTGATCGTTATGGCTGCCTTCATGGTTTCTTACAGCGCTTGCGCATGATAAAAGTTCGGCATTCGTGCAAGCCAGCATGCTGCGACTAGTGGGAAGACCGGAGGCTCGAATGGCAGATTAGAAAGATGAACGGGAGGGCAGACTTCTGTATATAGGCTGCGAATGCAAATCGGACTACTATTTGCCAACGACATGGCTGCATGCCTTTGATCCTGACCCGAAAACATGATACGCGCACTACTTTTATTGATTAGCTTGCCGGGAGCTCTCTTGTCCGCCCTGGCATTGCTACTGTCTTACAGCAATCCCGTCATGGTAGAAAACATGGCACGTGAAGTTGTGCGTCTGGAAGTGAAAAAACGGGTTCATGCGAAGCTGCATACGCTGCAAGACAGCAAAATAGCCGAGTTGGCAGGCCAGGTGCTTGCACGCCAGACGGCAGAGATGGAAAAATTAAAACTTCAGCTTGCCGCAGACCTGCCTGCCCGCATTGCAGGCATCGTGACAGATTTGGGCAAACTCGACTGCACTTGCCGACAGAAGATAGAAAGGTCCCTGACAATAGGCATGCAGGAGCGCAGCCAGAAACTTGCACAAATCAATGACAGATTGAACGAACTGATACGCAGAAAATACATGGAAGTGGCACAGTCATTGACGCGTGAATTCCGCATTTTTACTGCGGCCAATACCCTGATTTTTGTCTTGCTGGCTGCCACAGTGGCACTGCGCCCACGCGCCAGCGTGCAATTGCTGCTGCCTGCTGGCGTATTGCTGGGTGCTGCTGCACTCACCGCGTACTTCTACCTGTTCGGGCAAGACTGGCTGCACACTGTCATTTTTGCAGACTATACAGGTCTGGCTTATTTTGCTTACCTGACGCTGGCCATTGTTTGCCTTGCCGATGTTGCTTTCAACAAAGCCAGGATATGCACTGCCGCAATCAATGCTGCGGCAAATGTCGTGGGTTCTGCGTTTCAGGTTTTGCCTTGCTGAGCCAGCTCGGCCTCATCAAACAGACGCAAGGCCAGCAGACCATGCCCGACAGCGGCACCAGCGCGCAATGCCGCGGCAATGAAAACCACCTCGGCAATCTCTTCCCTGGTCGCCCCAGCTTTTGCGGCATTCTTGCCATGCGCATCGATGCAATAAGCACACTGGGTAGTCAGGGCAACGGCAATGGAAATCAGCTCACGGTATTTTTCAGGGATGACACCATCGGCTCTTTCTGCTGTGGTCTTGAGTGCCAGAAAAGCCTGTGCCTCTTTAGGCGCGAGACTGATCAGTTCTTTGGCTTTGGCCAGGTCTTGCGGGTTTTGGTAAGTGAGCATATTGTTTCCTTTCAGGGGCTGTTTGACATCTGCTTGCCATGACAAGAGTCAGCAACGAACCAAAAGGATTCATCAGAGGCGATCTTTTTTTTGCATCTGTGTGTATATACACTGAAGGTATAATTATCAGAGCAGCGCGTGCAGACTCATGGCAGCATTCCAAAATTTTTTATCAATACAGCTTTTAGCGTACTCCAGCAATTACATAAGTACCGGACAATGACTACCAACCAGTTCCCGCAAATTACTTCTACATTATTCGCCCATGAGCGCCTGCTATGGTCAGGCCAGCCACGCCAGGGCATCATGTTCCAGGTCACTGATTTGTTCATGGTGCCCTTCAGCCTGCTATGGGGTGGCTTTGCGCTGTTTTGGGAATACAACGTCATCACTTCTGGCGCTCCCCTGTTTTTTTGCTTGTGGGGCATCCCATTTGTACTGATAGGTTTGCACATGATAGGAGGCCGCTTCTTTCTTGAAGCAAGACAAAGAGCTGGCACTTATTATGCCGTCACCAGTGAACGCATACTGATAGTCTCAGGTCTGTTTAACAGCAATCTGAAATCACTGGACCTTAAAAACCTGGGTGAAATCAGCCTGGCTGAGGCTAAAGAGGGTGAAGGCAGTATCGTGTTTGGCAATAACCCACTGGCAACCCTGTTTGGCGGACTCTCAGGCCTGCCTGGTAAGATAAATGCGAAGACGATGACGCAGTTTCAATCCATCGCAGAGGCGAAACAGGTATTTGAGCTGATACATCAGGCTAAGAGGATGGCTTAAAACTAAAGAAGCCGTGCTTTAATTTGCAGGGTGCGCCGTGCACACCGTCGTAGATTTATCGCTGTAAAACGAATGGTGCGCATGGCGCACCCTACGAATCAGTAAAGGTATGGGCAAGCGATAGTAGTGCTGTAAGCAGCCCTGTCAACCTATTTTGTTGCCTTATCAATCGCCCGGTTCATGGCTTTCAGATGCAGGTCTTCCTCAGCACTGGATGCCGGGGCACTTTTACCCAGTGCCTGCTCCATGATTTTTTTCTTCATTTCTTCATTGCTCATAGAAGCCGGATAATTATTATCTGCACCCTTGCCGCCATCTTCTTTGGCGACGGCAGTTTTTGGCGGCTCCATGCCTTTGGAGTCATTGAGTTTGATTTTTTTGGTAGTGGGATTATTGTCCAGGCACAGGGTGTCTGAATACACGGTCTTGCCATCAATGGTGCAGCGGCGCACGCCTTCGCTGGTGGTGGCAGCCTGGCGCATGCCGGGTCCTTCACTGTTGCCGGTTGGCAGACCTGTGGTTTCTTTAACGTCATTGCTGATGACAGCAGCCGCCTTGCCAAAGCGCGCCCACATGTCATGCATGGGCAGGCGGCCATAGCGCATGTAGTACAGGAAGCCCATGCCCAATGCAGCAATCAGCATGGAAAGGAAGGCGACGGCAATCAGGCTCAGCCCGCGTTGTTTTGTATATTTCATGGCAGTTCAGAATTATTCATGCGCTGCAGGATGACTTCGCTACGTCTTTGCAAATAGCCAGAGCCCGGGTTTTTATAAAAATAGCGTGGTTTGGGTAGCATCACGGCCAGCCTGGCTGCCTGGGCAGGGCCGAGATTGGCGGCACTGGTATGGAAATAATTTTGTGCGGCAGCCTCTGCCCCAAACACGCCTACGCCCCATTCTACAACATTGAGGTAGATCTCCAAAATGCGTTGCTTGTCCATGCATTTTTCCAGCATATAGGTGATGATCAGTTCTTCACCCTTGCGGAAATAACTACGGTCTGGCGAAAGGAACAGGTTCTTGGCCAACTGCTGGGTAATGGTGGAACCGCCAGAAACGACCTTGCCTTTTTTCTGGTTTTTTTCGTACGCTGCCTGCATGGCTTCCCAATCGACACCTTCATGATCGACAAAACTGTCATCTTCTGAGGTTATAACGGCGCGCTTGAGATTATTCGAGATGCGGTTATACGGCACCCATTTATGCTTGAGCTGGAAGTCCGGCTTTTTCTCTTGCAAGACACTGAGTTGCTGGCGCATGAAGCTGGTCGATGTCGGGTTGTGGTCTATCCACCACCAGACATGCGCCAGATAATACGCCTGCAAAAGCGTGAACAGCAACAGGGGTACGAGTACCAGCCAGAACAGGATGCGGCCAAATAATTTCATCACAGGCTCGCTTGCAGAGCGGCACGCATTTCCGCCAGTACCGATGCCGATGGCGGGCGCACGCCGCGCCACAAAACAAAAGCTTCTGCTGCCTGCTCGACCAGCATGCCGAGACCATCACGGCATTGCGCACCGTGGCTGGCAGCCAGCCGCAAAAATGAGGTGGGTGCAGCGGCATACATCATGTCATAGGCCAGTGTGTCTTTGCCAAATACTATCGCAGCCAGGGGCGGCACATCGTCATTGATGCTGGCCGAGGTGGCATTGATGATGACATCAAAAGGCTGTTGCAAGTCTTCAAAACGACAGGCTTGCAGCTCACAACGATCACTCAGGCTGCTGGCTTGTTGCTGCAAATCCTGTGCTTTGGCAAGCGTGCGGTTGGCGATAGTCAATGCAGCAGGTTCCTCCTGCAACAACGGCAGCAAGGCACCACGGGCTGCACCGCCAGCACCCAGCAAAAGCAGGCGCTTGCCGCGCAGGCTGACACCGGCATTGCGCACGATATCGGCCACCAGGCCTATGCCGTCGGTATTGTCGCCATAGATATGGCCGTGCTCAAACTTGAGGGTATTGACAGCACCGGCTATCCTGGCGCGCTCACTCAACTCTGTCGCAAGAGCAAAGGCTTCGAGCTTGAAAGGCAGGGTCACATTGGCGCCCTTGCCACCAACCGCAATAAAATCGTGCACAGTGCTGGCAAAACCGTCCAGTGGTGCCAGCAGGCGCTGGTAATCAACTTGCTGGCCTGTCAGCTCTGCAAAGCGGGCATGAATGGCAGGTGACTTGCTGTGCGCAATCGGGTTGCCGATGACGACGTAGTGGTCAAAGTTCATTCTCGTGCCTCACGCAACTCGGCCTCAAGATGTTGTTCCCGTGTAAACTTGAATCGGGCAATCATCTCAAAATAGACATTACCATCTCCCGGAATTGCATTCTTGGGATATTTCTTGAATGGTGCAGAACGCCTCACGATACGCAATGCCGCTGCATCCAGGTCCTTATCACCTGAAGTCGTAATTACTTGCGGCCCACCATTTCTTTCATACAGGCTGCCATCAGGTGAAATTGGAATGGCTACGTACATCTGACCATAAAGTTTTTTTCCATCCTTTTGAGGGAAATTCAGGGTACCTGTGTCTTCAATACGCTGGCGTACTTGTGTGTAATACAGAGAGTCCTCCCGCTTTTGAGTAGAAGGAGTGATCGATATTTTTTTTGGCCGCTTGTTCTGGTCTTCTATCGTCTGTGCAATTTCAGCGGGGCCACGTGCAAGAGCTTTACTGGTTTCTGCATTATCGCTGCCAGTATTTGGTTTGGGTTTATCATCGGTATTTTTTCGTTCTTGTTTTTCCTGTCGAAAAATATCTTTGAGTTTAGTCTGATCAATTAATTGCTTTTGCTGCTCTTCGAGCTCGGCAATTTTTTTTGTGCTAGTCTGCAGTGCGTCACCGTTTTCAATACGGTTCATATCAGGCAAGGGTGATTTGCTGCGGCCACTGTCGTGCGCTCCGCCGCCATCCAGGTCTGCCTGCGCAAGTGCTTCAGCGACCACCGGACGCTTGCTGTGTTTGGAATTAACCAGTATCACTTCCAGGTCCGGTTCACGCGACTTGTTTTCTACCGTTTTCGGCATGACAAAATGCACCAGCAAAGCCAGTGCATGCAAGACCAGAGACGTTGTGATCGCAACACCGAAAATCAGTTTTTCTGTCTTGCCAGCTCCAGGTTGCGCAGAGCCAGAACTGGTTGCTTTAGTTCTGGCTTTGCTGTTAGTCGTACTAGCTACAGCAATACCTTTAGCCGGTATTGCAGGTGTTGCTGTAGTCGTGGGTGTGACTTCACCTGCCTTGGCGGCCTGTTCTTGCCCGCCTGGCGGTTGTTCTTGTTTAACCTGTTTCGCAGGCTTGGTTTTTTTATTCTGACTTTTCATTACTAGGCTTGTGGCTGTTCTTCGTCTGGAGTATTCGCGTCGTCATTGGCAAGCTCATTGCTAAGCTCAGTTGCCACCTCAGTTTCCACCTCTGTTGTCGCGCTCTCCGCCTCTGCTACTGTCTCTGCTGCAGGTGCGCCTTCTTCTGCGCTGAAGTCTTCTGCAACTTCAGTGCTGGTTTCGTCGTCCAGTTCTTCTTCCTCAAGCTCGGTAACGGTAGATAACAATTCCAGAAGGCGCGCTTCGACTTCAAGATCGACTTCATCCCAGCGCAGGATATCCAGTCTGACTTGGGCACCGCGTGCTGTCTGCGGCATGCCCGGCAAACGGATGATGAGCGGAATATCGACGAGGCGCAAGACTTCGTCTTTCAAAACAACAGCTTCTACCTGGCGCTGTTCTTGCTGGCCCAGCCAGCGCAGGCACCAGTAGCGTTCCATATTGTTCTGGAAGTCGGCATAAGCGGCATAAGCGGCATCAAAGCCTGAGACTATCGCGAACAGGTCGGCATCCTTGGGTTTAAAGGTAGCGACCAGCGGTGCGGTAATGCCGTGTTGCACACAGGCGATGATCTGCCATTGATTGACCAGGTCGGTATAGCGGCGCAGTGGCGATGTGCTCCAGGCATATTGATCGACACCCAGGCCCTGATGCGGCGCTGCATGGGTCAACATGCGTACCTGCATGCGCGCTGTCCAGCCGCCGGGGCCACGGCCACCTGCCACGCCCTGGGCGCGGTAGATGCCAGGGATGCCATGGTCAGCCATGAGTTTGCCCCAGGTGCTGTTGGCAAAGATCATCAGTTCGGCGACGATCTTGTCCAGCGGCGCACCACGCTTGCGGCGCACGATGGAAACGACATCATCTTCTACATAGAAATTGAAATCGACGCGATTGTTTTGCTCGGGCTTCATGCCAAAGCTCTCGCGTTTGACCATACGGCCCTGCTCGAGCACCAGCGCCCATTTCCACAATTGGGCGATGTCGGCCTTGTGCGGATATTCACCGGCATTATTGGCGAGATTGTCTTCTGTCACCAATGCATCGAGGTCATTGTGGCGCAGATTGCTGGCCATAGGCACGGCTTCTACCTTGGTCTCGGTGCTGATGACAGACCAGTCTTCAGTATTCAAAGTCGCATACAGTGATACTGCCGGGCGGGTCTGGCCTGCCCCCAGGGTATAGACATTGACAAGTTCATCCGGCAGCATGGTGATCTTGTCGCCAGGCATATACACGGTAGACATGCGGCCACGGGCCATCTGGTCTATCGCATCGCCGCGCTGTATGCCCAGGGCTGGCGCGGCAATGTGTATGCCGACACGCAACTGGCCATTGCCAAGATCAACGACAGAGAAGGCATCATCAATCTCGGTCGTGGTAACGTCATCGATGGAGAAAGCCTGCACATCTGCCACGGGCAAATCAGTGGGTAAAGCTGGCAAGGTAATCGCCGGGAAACCCACGCCTTTTGGGAAATGCTCGTAATGAAACCTGGCCAGGTGCAGATGCTTGGGGCTGGCAATACCACCGACGGCAAGCATCAGACGTTGCGGTGACATTTGCATGGCATCGCAGGCTTCTGCCAGGGCCTTGTATTCTATGCTGTTCTTGTCGGGTTTGAACAAGAGCTGCAGCGCCAGTGATTTCATTGCATCTGGCAGGCGGTTTTGCTTGAGTTCTTCTACATAGCCAGCCTGTATCAGGGCTTGCTGTTTTTTCTTTTCTATACCGGCCAGTGCGGCTTTCAGCGATGCTTCAGGCGCGGCCTTGTAACGGCCACGGCCTTTTTTGTAGAAATAAACGGGGGCGTTATGCAGGGCATAGATGAGGCCTGCCGCTTCTACCGGTTGTGGTGCATGGCCAAAATATTCGGTACCCAGTTCAGCAAAACCAAACTCTTCCTGTCCGGCGACTTCCCACAGAAATTCCAGGTCTATCTCAGCCGCAGCGGCTTTCGCCTGCTCTATCAGGCTGGCGGGATCGGGCGAGGCAAATTGCAGCAGCACATCCTTGGCTTTGACCTTTGTGCGCTTGCCACTGGCCATCTCGACCTGATAAGCCTCACCAGCATGCGTCATGATGCTGCCTGCCTTGAAATCACCGGATTCTTCGAAAAATAAATTCATTCAATACTTCTTTATGTTTTAAGACCAAAAAGCTCAACACAGAGGTACGGAGACACAGAGGTGGCACTGAGAAAATCTTTGTCATTTACTCGTTCTGTTTTTGCTCTGCGTCTCTTGTTTGAGATGTTTGTTGTTCTATATTTACTTTGCTTTTATCAGCAAAGCGGGAAATCATTCATATACCTATTTTATTCCCTCCCCTTCAAGGGGAGGGTTAGGGTGGGGATGGGTTTCGGTTAATTAGTCTGTCATCAAATTGCGTTAGAACCCCATCCCCCACCCAACCTCCCCCTTGAAGGGGGAGAAGTTTTAAACATTTCGGCTTGCGTTTTGGTTATATCAGTTTGCCACGAACGCCCCTGGATTCCTGCCTTCGCAGGAATGACGACTTTACGATTGCGGCTTCATTAACAAAGTGACGCAATGCACTCCTGTCTCTTTCTTGTCTTTCTCTGTGCCCCTCTGTGGAACCTCTGTGTCTCTGTGTTGAGAGGTCTTAAGGTCTTAGGTTTCAACGCTTTTCAATAATCCGCAAACCCTCAACCCCCGGCAAAAACACTTCCGTCACCTGCAAACACCCGCCCTTGCGCCAAAACAAAGACCGGCGGGCCAGCATGCTGTGCACGCCTGCCAGCTCCGGCTGTCTCGCCACGATGCGGCGTATCAGCGGGTGGCTCTGTCTTAGCCTGGCGTAATGCAAATCACCGCGGCGCACCAGCGGGTCGTTGAACAGGGTGCTGCCCAAGGACTTTTCACCCAGCGCATGAAACAACGGCCATTCATTGGCAGTGGAACTCAGCGGCACTATCGTATGACCATACACCATGGCCTCGCCATCGCAACGCAAAAACACTTCGCGCTCATGCACCTTCATGGCACGCGGTAAACCTATGGCAGCATATTCATCCTGCAGGCACACTGCCTTCTGCTGCGACAAACGCTGCACGCGAAACTGCTGGCACCGGGCCACCAGCCTGGCCGTCAGCGAATCGCGGTTGCTGAGCCAGTCTTCCATCAGCGCGCTGGTATCGACCGCATTCACATGCGCATACCATTGTGCGGCTTGTGGGCGCTGCATTTGCTTACTTGTCTGCAAACTCGTGTGCAAAATCGCTGCGTCCAAATCAGGCCCTGCCATCCGCAAAGGCCATCACCTGATCCAGGTAATCGGCAAATTCTGCAATGCCATGATCGCTGCCTTCAATCACGAACTGTCTGGCTTGCGGATAGTGAGCGACCATTTCGCGCCAGTCCAGTACTTCATCGCCAGTCGCGGCAATCAAAAAATAACGTTCAGGCTGGCTGATCTGTTCCACGGCAAGTGCACGCAATTCAGCCATGTATTCTGCCTTGAATTCAAAGACTCTATCGCTATGGTAATAAGTCGTTACACCTACATAGCTTTCCAGGTCACGGGGCGGCTTGACGGCGGGGTTCAGCAAGATGGCTTTGCAGCCGTATTTTTCTGCCAGCCAGGTCGCGTAGTAACCGCCCAGCGACGAGCCTATGATGCAGATATCGTCTGCCTTGTGCCCGGCCAGCAAGGCCTCGGCTTGCTGGATTGCCAGCGCTGGCGAGGGTGACAGGTCGGGGCAGGCTATCTCTTCGCTACGGCCCAGCTTCGCCATATGCGCAAGCATGACACGCGCCTTGTAAGAATCAGGCGATGAGCGAAAGCCGTGCAGGTAGAGGATCATGCTGCAATCGCCCTATTACCAGGTTGATTACCATCTTGACTATCGGCTGGGCTACCGGCCTGCTGTGCGCGGTCTTGCAGCGCATCCAGCAATTTTTGGTGTATGCCACCAAAGCCGCCATTACTCATGATGAGTACATGGTCACCTGTCTTGGCCTTGCTGACGATATCCTGCACCAGTTGATCTATCTTGTGATGACAGGCGACCTTGTCACCCAGCGGTGCCAATGCTTCTGCCAGATCCCAGCCCAGGGCTGATTTACCGTCCGCCTCACCAAAACCAAATACCAGGTCTGCCTGCTCCAGACTACCGGGCAAGGCTTGTTTCATCGTGCCCAGCTTCATGGTGTTTGAGCGTGGTTCCAACACGGCCAGGATGCGGGCATTGCCGACCTTGTGGCGCAAACCTTCAACGGTTGTGGCAACGGCTGTGGGATGATGAGCAAAATCGTCGATGACGGTGACGCCGTCCGCTACGCCGCGCACTTCCATGCGGCGCTTGACGCTGACGAACTGGGCCAGGGCTTCTATCGAAATTTCTGGCGTAACGCCGACATGGCGGGCAGCAGCAATCGCGGCCAGGGCATTCTGGCGGTTATGTTCGCCATTCAAATTCCATTGCACCCTGCCTTGCAACTGGTCGTTGAAATAGACATCAAAGTCTTCACCGTCTTGCATGAGCAGACGCCAGGCCTGCTCATTGCCAAAGAATTCTTTTTCACTCCAGCAGCCGCGTTTAAGCACACGTTCCAGCGAGTCATTATTGCCATTGACGATCAAACGGCCTACGCCAGGCACGGTACGCACCAGGTGGTGGAACTGGGTTTCTATGGCGGCTACATCCGGGAAGATGTCGGCATGGTCATACTCCAGATTGTTCAGTACTGCTGTCTTGGCATGGTAATGCACGAACTTGCTGCGCTTGTCGAAGAATGCAGTATCGTATTCGTCAGCCTCGATGACAAAGAAGTCAGAGGCATGGTTGCCCCACAAACGGGCAGAGATACCAAAGTTCAGCGGTACGCCGCCGATCAAAAAGCCAGGTGCATAACCGGCATATTCGAGTATCCAGGCCAGCATGGCAGACGTTGTTGTTTTGCCATGCGTGCCAGCGACCGCGAGTACCCACTTGTCATGCAGGATATGTTCGCCCATCCATTGCGGGCCAGACACATAGGGCAAGCCACGGTTGAGGATTTCTTCCATCAGCGGGTTGCCACGCGAAACGACATTGCCTATGACATATAAATCCGGTTCCAATGCTATCTGCTCAGCCCCAAAGCCCTGCGTCAGGCTGATGCCCTGGGATTCGAGCTGGGTGCTCATGGGCGGATAGACATTGGCATCACAGCCCGTCACGGTATGACCTGCTTCTTTTGCCAATACGGCCAGGCCACCCATGAAAGTGCCGCAGATACCTAAAATATGAATATGCATAATTGAACCAAATTCCAGAATCCCGCAATTCTACCTGAGAGAAGGCATGTTCTTGTCACCACTCGTAACAGAAGCTGAAAACCTATGACTACATAGGCAAAAAATCGGCATTTCTCTGGCTTGAGGGGCCTTGTTTTTGGATTTCCCCAAGGTTTCAGTTATGATTACCCCATGATGATCCATACACCGAATGAAGCAGAGAGCCTGCGGGCTGAGATTGCGGCGCTGGCGGCGCGCATGATCGCCGAGGATGGCGCCGACTATGCCTCCGCCAAGCGCAAGGCAGCCAAGCAGTTGCTGGGCAACCATAAAGTCAAGGGCGATGTCCTGCCTGACAATGCCCAGATTGAGCAGGAAGTGCGCGAATACAATGAATTGTTCTTTGGCGATACCCAGCCACAGCGCTTATTGCATTTGCGACAACTCACCCTTGAGCTCATGGAAGAGCTGGAACGCTACAATCCTTATGTCGTAGGTGCGGTACTGAATGGCACGGCTGGCAACCATTCCGACATTCATTTGCATCTGTTTGCCGACAATACCAAAGAAGTTGCCATTTACTTACTAAACAAGGATGTGCAGTTCGAGGTTTCAGAAAATTTCAATAACCGCAATGAAAGCATAGAAACCCTGAGTTTCATGTACAAGAATGAAGGCGTACACCTGATCTTGCGCGATCAGGACGATATACGCAGTGGTCATGGCAAAGCTGCCGAGCGGGCCAATGCCTCAGGCTTGCGTGCCATCATGGCGGAAGCCGGGGCAGAAGAATAAGCCAGGCAACACAGAAATAAACAGTAAAGCGGGATGGCGCACAGCAGTCCCGCTTAATTCTGTACTTGCTCCTGCAGCGATATCGCACTACTCCCCCACTAAATACCCTCCTTCAGGGGTAGCTGAAATACAATAGCGTTTTTTCATTTTCTGCCCGCCATGAGTTACACGCTGACGATTCTCGCTGCCCAGACACCGGCCAGCGATGCAGAAACCTACACCTGGTTGAACGACAAGCGGGAAAGCTATTACAGCAGTGATGCGGCGGCAGTACCAGTGCTGGTCAAATTTCATGATGCCATTACGCGCCTGTTCCCCTGCCTGTCCAGTTGCACAGATGGCGAAGCCATGGATGCCTGCCCCTGGTCGGATGGTCCGCTGATCAATAATTTTGTTGGCGACATGGGCGTTGTCGGCATTTCGCAGAGACATGAAGAAGTCATCACGCAGATATTGCGATTTAGCAATACGCTAGGGCTGACCGTGATTGATGAGCAGGAAGGTGTAATACACAGGCCGCAGCGCTATCGCATCGTGCTACAGGGTATCAAAGAAGACCTGACTGTCACTGCTGTAGCTGACAAACTGGCCCCCTTGTTCAAGCGCACTCCGGTGCAAGTTGCGGATATGCTCGCGCAACCTGGCCTGGTGCTGAAAAAAGACCTGACGCAGATTGTCGCCCAAAACTATGTGGCTACACTGGCGCAATATGGTTGTGTCTGCATCATGGAGCCAAGCGCCGACATCACCAGCACCGCCGCAGAGCAAAGCGCGGCTGTGCCCGACGAAAACCCGGAGCAAGCAGCAGCAACGACGACGGTTACGGCGGCCGCAGACACGGACGAAGCAATGCAGCGCTGGATAGCCTATAACAATACGGGCAAAAAGAAAGAAGTAGCAGACAAGCCCGAACCTGAAATCGTCAACTACGACGATATCCGCATTGCGGAACTGGCTGATGGTCAAAAGCAGCTGATTTATGCTGTGGTGCTGAATTTTGTAGTGATCAGCATGAAGAGCGATGTTATTGGTTTTTTCACGATTGCATTTTGCCTGCTGCCCATTGAAGTCATGTTCTTTGCCGGTTATTTAAAACTGGCCGCCAATATGGGTTTCAACAACACCATGAGAAAGGTCATCGCTTACGGTTCCATGGTACCGCTGGTGAACACCTTTATCTTGCTGGCCATCAATGATGAAGTCAATCGCCAACTCAAAGATGCAGGCTTGCGGCCAAGTATCCTTGGCCTGTCTGCAAAACAGCGCGCCAGCCTGAATGAGGAAATATGCCCGCCACCTGGCCGCCCGCTAAAGTGGGCGATAGGCACGGCAATTTTCATCGCTGCAGTGATAGGCATCGCGCATTGGAGAATCAGCATACCCAAAGATAAGCGCCTGGATTCCAGCTTGCCATGCGCGATGATGGGTAAATGGGTGTTTACAGGTACCAGCACGCAGAAAATATTGCGCCTGGATAAGGATGGCAATATGCAAAGCAGTGCCGGTATCATGGGTACTGCACCTTACAGCGGCCTGGACGGTACATGGAAGGTACAGGACAGGCACCTGCTACTGCAGGATAAAAATGACCGCCCGGCAAAACAGGGCAAGCCTGTCATTCTCAGCAAGGATGGCAAAACCATGACACTGATCGATGAAGAAAATGAAAAGCAAGACTATATGTTGATCGAAGCTCTGGCACCGTACAACTGTAATCACTAATTGTTGTTGACCAAACTCTTGCCAGCCTCCTTACTCAGTCGCAAATGCCGCTTTTCTGAAGCGTGCGATACGCTCGTCTGTAGCAGGGTGACTGGCAGTATAGTCATACACTGAGCGTAGCCAGTTTGGCGTAGCATCTTTACTGCTTCTTCTGTTTTGGCTACTCATGAAAGCAAGTGCGTCAGCCAGCCGGCCAGGTGAAATATGTCTTTGCGTCAAAAGATCGATAGCATAGATATCAGCTTCGGTTTCCATCGCACGTGTATATTCTTTGCTGATTAAAGCCGCAGGTGCGAGAGCCGCAACGGAGCTGACATCACCAAACAGGCTGCCCAGGGCAACTGTCATGAAACCCTGGCTGATCAGGCTGCGCATGCCGTGACGCTGCTCTATGTGGCCGATCTCATGGGCCATCACACCAAACAATTGTTCGGCCAGAAAACCGTTCAACTCCCTGTCTGCATCACCGACGAGTAGCGTAACCAGTTGATCTGTCACGACTATCGTACCGCCCGGCAAAGCGACGGCATTTGCCCCCATTTCCGGCGCATTGCGCACTTCCAGATGTATGGGCACGTGCGTATCCTGAGGACGCAGGCGGCGCAATAATTGTTCTACGCGCGCGATGCTGCTGTCACTGAGCTTGCTTGGTTTGAAAATGGTCTGGTCCAGCACATTCATCACTTCGGCACCCAGCGCACGTTCATAGCTGACAGGAACCAGAACTGCGGCCTTGCCGGCCAACACGGGCAATCCCCATTTATAAGCTGAAAACACGATACCGGCCATGACGATGACAGCCAGCAAGGCTGCCTGCCATTTGTGCTGCCAGCGCTCTATCGTGGATGGATGATAGCCAAGGTGTGCAAGCAGGCTTTGCTTGTCAGCCTGGTCACGGATTTCACAATGGCTGCCGTCGGCAAAATTGAGTATGCAAGGAGCATTTTTAAATGCTTCTTCCAGTTGCAATTGACTCTTGTCTATCTGCCTGTCTATACCCTCACCTGCCAGGCTGATGCCCGTAGTTTGAAAATACAGAATGACTTTGTGCAGCAAGGCCTGACGGTGGTCGAAATAATGCGCTTGTATCATATACATGTATCCTACCAGGACAAATCAAAACCAAACAAGTCTGCCGTGCTGTCACCACTGGCCTGACCTATCTGGCCTGCTTGTCCTTCTTGCGCAGCTTGTGCACGCTGAGCGGCCAGCAATTGTTCAAAGCCAGCAGCTTTAAGACTGACGTGTTGCAAGCGGAAGCGATAAATATTCACGACCGCAAAAGGCCGGTACAGACCCAGCGTCAACATGGTCAGGATAAGATTTTTTACCTGCAACAAGTAATAAGCTTTGTAAGGCAAATGCGAATCTATTTCTATGCCGGGAAAGCGGGTTGCATTCCAGGATTTGTTCCAGACTTTGACTTGCAACAAGGTACTGAAACTGAGGAAGCTGGCATAAACGAGCAAAACTGCCAGAAACCCTAAGGGAAACAAAAGCCAACCGTAGGTATCCATGAAAAGTTGGTAATCTGCAGGAGAGTGCATTTTGAGCGACGAAAAAAAGACCGCGCTGCCCATGCCTATCATCATGACAAAGATCAGCAAGGCCAGGCAGGACATAAAATAGGATAAGAAAAAAGCTCCTTTGGTGAGGCTGCAACTACTCCTCAATTCGCCAAAAGCCAGTTCTTTGTGCTGGTAAATACGCATGCGCGCATGCAACCAGGGCCAGCTCAGATAAGGGATAAATGTGAAAACAAAAATACCCACATAATATGGAAAGAAAACGCCAAGCAAACCGGGCAACAAGATAATCAGAGCAACCGGCAAATACGTTGCGTAAGCACCGGCAAGCGTGCCATGAAATTGCAAGCGCAAGCCAAAATAACTGGTATTGCGCAGACGAAACCGCAAGGCACTGCGCATCATCCACGGCACCCCCAGCAACAAGATTGCAAACAAACTCAGTGCCAGCGTTTTTGAAAAAGTGAACAGATAGTGGTAGCAAAACAGCAGTATCACCGCGATAACCCGGCCGCGGAATATGGTTTTGGGATCACCATGAAAATTAAAGACGGCACCGTTCAAATGTGTATTACGGTCAAAATACTTGAGCCGCCGTACCTTTGCCCACGCGGAATAAATACCCAAAGTCGCCATGCTCAGGCAGAGATTGACGATCCAGATACGGAAATATTCCTTGCCTGTGCCAGTGAATGACAGATGGTATTCAGTCAGCTGTCCGCTCGTCACTGCGGTACTGGCAACTGTTACAGGATAATGATCTGGAATAGTCGTTGCGGGCTGGGTATCTGCCGCAGGCGGCCACATCGCTGCAGCCCCGGTTTGTATTTGCATGCCTGACAGTCTTTATGATCTTATGGATTTATCTGCTTTGCCCTGCACTTTTGGCAAGGACACAGGAAAATAACATAAGATCAATGACTTTGTAAAATTTTGTTACACATCCCTGCGCAGGCTGTTGCTGTTGCTTTTGCTCGGTGCGATTCAATCGCACTATTTTGCTGCCGCCCTGAACCTTGCCACCCTGTCTTCAGTCGCCGGATGGCTGGACATGTATTGGGTGATACGCTTGGTGGTGGATTCTTGTGCGGCTTCACGCTTGTGCATTTTTTCCATGCGTTCCAGCGCATCTGCCAGGCGGGCGGGTGACAAGCCTGTTTCCTTCATGCGCCTGATCGCATAGTCGTCGGCTTCGGTTTCCATTTCACGCGAAAATTCCATATTCACGACCCCGGCAGACGCCAGGCTGACGACGGAACTGAAATCAGAAAACAGGCTGCCCGCAATCACCGTCACCATGGCGTCACGCACCAGGCGGCGCATGCCATGATTTCCTTCGACGTGGCCGATCTCATGCGCCAGCACACCCGCCAGTTCTTCAGCCCCTGCCGGACTCAAGCCACGGTCTTTATTGGTACTGAGCATCTCTATCATGGCGTCGGTAACGACTATGGTGCCGCCTGGCAGGGCAAAGGCGTTGGCACCGATATTCGGGGCATTCCTGATTTCCAGCCGCATGGGTATGCGCCCATGTTCCGGCATGACGCGCTCTATCGCTTCCTTGGCCTGGGCTATGCGTTGATCACTTAAATGGCTGCGGCTCAGCACTGATTTGTCCAGCAGTTTCATGACTTCGTCGCCAAGGGCCTGTTCATACTTGCCAGGCAGGCGAGCAGCGATCTTGTCAGCCAGCAAAGGCACACCCCATTCACGTGCTGCCAACAGCAATGCCGCCATGACGATGATTGCTGCCAGTGCCCATTTCCATTGTCTTTGCCAGCGCTGCACGAGGCTGGGCCGGTAATCAAGAAAATCCAGCAGGGTTTGCTGGTCTGCCCTGTCATGGATTTCGCAATGGCTGCCGTCTGAAAAACTGAGTATGCAGGGCGCATGTTCAAAGGGCTCTGACACCTGCAATCTCTTTTTCCTGACGGGATATTGCTTGCCATCAAAAATGACATTCACAATATCTTGTTGCAAGTCCAGCTGGATGGGCTGTATCCGGCTCTGTTGATGGTCGAAATAATTGGCTTTAATCATGGGGCAATTACCAGGATAAATCAAAGCCAAACATGTCGGCAGAACTGTCACCGGTGGCTTGCGTCTGCCCGGCTCTGCTGATGGCTTGTACCTGATCCAGTTCTTCCGCCATTAGACGTACATACGCCAGGCGAAAGCGATACAGCGCCACGACCGCAAATGGCCGGTACAAGCCAAGGCTGAACAAAGTGAAGAAAAAGTTTTTTACCTGCAAGCGCCAGTAAGGCCAGTATGGCAGTGATGAGTCTATGTCTATACCTGGGAAACTGGTGTTGTCCCAGGATTTATTCCAAGCCACGGCCTGTATATAGCTCAGGCACCCGATTGCGGCCAGCACTGCCGCCAACAACATGAGAAATCCCATGACCAGGAAAAAAACGTCTTTGGTACTACGGATGTATTGCAACAGGCTGCCACCATTTTTTTCTATGACGACAGCAACTATGCCACTCAGAAAAATGCCGACAATCAAAGAACAAAACAGTGCCAGCAATACCCCGACATAACTCCAGCTAAAGGCCCCGCTTTTCATGTCGCAACTGGCGCGCAAATTACCGTAGCTGATATTGTCATGCTGGTAGATACGCATTCTGGCATGCAGCCAGGGCCAGAAAAGATAACCGGCGAAAGCGAAGAATGCCATATAGCTTTCTTCAGGAAACAGCGCACCAAACAAGCCAGGCAAGAGGATCACGAGAGCAACCGGTGCATAGGCCGCATAGGCATCCTGCACCGAGCCATGGAACTGGAAACGCAAACCACGGTAACTGGTCTGGTGCAAGCGAAAACGCAAGGCGCTGCGCATCATAAAAGGCAAACCCAGCACGAATATGACGAAAAACAGCAATGCCAGGTTCTTTGATAAAGTGAACAGATAGTGATAACAAAACAGTAAAACCACGGCAACAAGACGGCCACGCAAGATGGTTTTTGCCTCACCATGAAAATTGAAACTGGCACCGGCGAGACTGGTATTGCGGTCAAAATATTCCAGCCGTCTGACCTTGGCCCAGGCCGAATAAATGCCCAGTGTTGCCAGACTCAGGCAAAGATTGACTACCCAGATACGAAAATACTCTTTGCCAGTGCCGCTGAAGCTGAGTTGATACCAGTCTGGCATGCGCGGCTGTTCAGACTTGCTGGCAATGGCTGCGGCTGTGGCGGGCGCTTCAGGCAAGGGATCGATGTCTAAGTCGTTCGTCCATTCCTGGTATTCAACAAGGGGGACAGTGGGTAGCCAGACTTCGGCTTCTTGATGGATTTGCATTGCTGAACGTGGGTGTAGTGTTTATCTGAGATCAGATGCAAATAGATTTTTCCAGCTTTGCTGTATCGAATATATGGATCAGGATGTCTTGATGAGTATGGTTTTATCAGTCTGTCCGTGTCAAGGACATCAAGGATAAAACACACCTACGTGAAAACCCGCAGGTTTAAGTACAGGCAGCTCAAAATACAGTTTGATGCTTTGTTCGCCGCCAGCAGCAAAACCTTTTGCCAGCTTGTCTTTTTCGGTCAGATAGTCTGCCGGGGTAAAAGCGCGCTGCAACAGGGGCTTGTCTTTGACGTCGTTCAGGACCAGTTCTATATTTGGCCAGGTCTGCGCGACGTCGCTCTGGTTCTGGATTTGCATGACCAGCATGAAGACATTGCGTTCTGGTGCCAGGTTTTGCAATTCATTTGAATCAACGGCAATTTTTTCTATTTGTGCAGGCAAAGTTACCTGGCAATTCAGGTATTTGCATGCTTGCAGCAGCCAAGGTTTGGTTTCTGGCACACGTGCAGCGAGCTGGTTACGGAAGATATAGGCAGACTGGCCCAGCAACAAAGGCAACAGCAAGCCAACCATCAGGCCCAGCATGATGTTGGCCATGCGTTTGCGGGAACGCTGTTTTTCTGCCTGGATCACAAAATTGGGTTTGGCCGGCTCTTCTTCAGGATCACTGCTGGAGTCTTCATTGGCAGCAGCCTGCTGCGCGAGCGCGGCTTCGGCCTCGCCTATGTAGGCTTCACCTTGTATGCCATCGACAGTATTGCCGGTGGTGGCCGTTGCAACCTCATCATTGATGGACACAGCATCATCTGGCGCGGCCACATCAGCATGGTCTTTATGGCGCCAAACTTTGCTGGCAGCATGTGCATCGGCTATTTCAGTGGCCGGGAATTCTGGCAGTTTTTCTTTAGCGTCGGCCGCTTCTTCTGCACCTTCGCTGACTGACCAGTCGGCAGTTGGTGGGTCCATCAGAGCGGCGCGGGTTTCCAGTTCCATGCGGGACAGATCAGCTTCCTGCACTTCTTCAGATGGCAACAGGAAGCCACCATCACCGAGGTCAAAATCAAGAGCAGATGAGCTAGTAATGACAGGTTCTTTTTTTAAACCTGCCGGTTCAGGGTCAGCCTTGAACTGGCTGAGCGGGTCAAGCACAGGTTCAAGCTTTTGCATCTCTGCGGTGGTGGCTGTCGTGCTAACTGGAGTAACAACAGTAACAGCGGCGGGAGTAAGCGCAGCGGGAGTAACAGCGGCAGGAGTAAGCACGGCGGGCCTGGCTGCCGGAGGAATATCCCTGGGCATGTCAAAAGCTTCTGCCTCAAATTCCAGCTCGGCCTTGCTGATGGCGGCCAGCACTTTTGTTGCGGGCCTGGCAGTAGCGCTGCTTGCTGGCTTGCCGACAGCTGCGGGCCTTTCTGGCGGCACCAGACTGTCTGACAAGAGCATGTCTTCTTGCGGCAACGCATCGGGCGGAAAGAAGCGGCCCACAGGAGTGACGGGAGACGGCGGCACTATACGCGTCTGCTCGAAATTGGGCTCAGGTTCTATCAGGAACGACAGATGTTCTGCCGGCAGTGGCTTGGCGTCCTGCTTGGCGTCCTGCTTGAGTTCCGGCCTGGATTCTGGCTTGCTTTCTGCCACAACTTCGCTTGCCGTGGCAGACATGACTGGTTTTGCTGCTGGCGCTGGCACCGCTGCACTGACTTGTGGCCTGACAGGTGCAACAGGTTGGTCAGGTGCTGCCGGTGTGGCTGGTGCTACTGGTGTGACTGGTGCGGCACTAGCCGCCGCTGGCACGGTAGCGACAGTTGCTGTTGCTACCGTCGGTGTCGCCTGAGTTGGGACACTCGCAATACTTGCTGGTCTGGCAGACGTTGGAGAAGGTACCGGTGCCGGTACAGGTTTTTGCCCATCGCCGGGCAACAGGTTTTCTACCGCATTAAAAGTTTGCTGGCATGAGCCGCAACGCACCAGGCCCGCATGCAATTTCAACTGATCATTGGCTACCTTGAAGGCAGTCTGACAGTGGGGGCAGCGGGTCGCCAGTGCCATAGTCGCCTCAGTTAGCCAAAGAGCCTGACAACGCGACCCAGCCTTCATGCTCAGCCCAAACGGTGAGCTTGATGAAAGGTTCGTATGCTGCTGCCACTTCTTCGGCCTGCCTTGCCAGCACGCCCGAGAGTATCAGCGAACCGCCAGGGGCTACACGGCCAGCCAGCATTGGGGCCATCAACTTCAAGGGACTGGACAGGATATTTGCTACGACCACATCAAATTTCTGTGATGCCGGGTGAGCTGCACCAAAACCTTCTGGCAGCGCATATTCAATCTGGCAGTTATTGCGCTCAGCATTGAAATTCGCAGACTCAATTGCTTGCGGGTCAATATCGACACCAATGACGCTGGCGGCACCCAGCTTGCTGGCGACCATGGCCAGAATGCCGGAACCACAACCATAATCAAGTACAGACAAGTCCTTGGGCGCGTGCGCTTCCAGCCATTCCATGCACAGCTTGGTGGTTGGGTGGCTACCAGTACCGAAGGCGAGACCAGGATCAAGCTCCAGGATCAGGGCATCAGGATCAGGCGCGTCATGCCAGCTAGGCACAACCCAGATATTCTTGCCGATATGAATAGGGGCAAACTGCGATTGCGTCAGGCGCACCCAGTCTTGCTCTTCGACATTACGGGTGATGTAGGCTGGCACGACAGTCAGGCCAATCGCAGCGGCAGCTTCAGCCACCAGTTCTGCGTGATCGGCGTCGATATCAGCGAGTGCAACCACGCGGCTGCGGTCCCAGGCGGCTTCATCAGGCTCCATGCCTGGCTCACCGAACAGCGGACGTTCAGCATCCGTACCTTCATCGGCATCTTCCACGGACACCGACAAGGCCCCCGCATCCATCAAAGCGTCCGACAAAGCCTCAGCCTGCTCACGCGCTACTTCTATGACTATTTCTATCCAGCCCATATTGCTACTTTCTTACGTTCTATATACAGCGTTATTACTTCCAGAAACTTCAAGGTACTTCAAGACCCAAAGGCTCAGCACAGAGCAAGGAAAGGCAGCCTGCATGCTGCCTTCGTTTCGCAGGCGAACGGCATGCCGTTCGAAACCCCTGCTACACCACAGAGGGGGCACCGAGATGCACAGAGAAAATCAAGAGAAAAAATCACTCATCGACGCTACGCACATAAAGATGAATATGCTGTGTTTGTTTAACTTCGTGCGTTAAAAATCTCAATAGCAAAAAGCTTACCACAGAGGCTCCATAACAAAGCCAAAAGCACAGGGAAAAACTTGTGTTTTCTCTGTGCTTCTTTTTGACGGGATTTTTACATCCCGCCTATTTTCGTAGGTTGGGCCGGGCCTCGCTAGGCTACGCTTCATCAGCCCAACACTGGGCCTCAACAAACATATACGTCATTCCAGCGCCGAGTGTTGGGCTGGTAAACCGTAGCCCAACCTACACTCCAAAGCCTTACCCCGTGACTCGGTGTTGAGAGGTCTTAAGCTCTTACTTACTTTTCTTCGACAACTCCGGCATATCTGCAAGCTTATGCTCAAGGTAGTGAATGTTCGTACCACCTTCAATAAAGCGCGCATCTATCATCAGCTCGCGGTGCAGAGGGATGTTGGTTTGTATGCCTTCTACCACCATCTCTGACAAAGCGATCTGCATGCGGCGTATCGCCTGTTCGCGGGTTTCACCGTAGGCGATGACCTTGCCTATCATGGAATCATAATTCGGCGGCACGAAATAACCTGCGTAGGCATGCGAATCCACCCGTATGCCAGGGCCACCCGGTGTATGCCAAGAGGTGATGCGACCTGGCGAAGGGATGAACTTGAACGGGTCTTCGGCATTGATACGGCACTCAATGGCATGGCCCTTGAGCATGATATCGGTTTGCTTGAAGCGCAGCTTTTCATTGAAGGCGATGCGGATTTGCTCTTGCACGATATCAACACCAGTGATCATTTCTGTCACTGGATGCTCAACCTGCACGCGGGTATTCATTTCGATGAAATAGAATTCGCCGTTTTCGTACAAGAATTCAAAAGTACCAGCGCCACGATAACCTATCTTGCGGCAGGCGGCAGCGCAGCGGTCACCGATTTTTTCTATGATCTTGCGTGGGATGCCTGGTGCCGGTGCTTCTTCGATGACTTTTTGATGGCGGCGCTGCATGGAGCAATCACGCTCACCGAGCCAGATGGCATTGCCATGCTGGTCAGCCAGGATCTGGATTTCCACGTGACGTGGGTCTTCCAGAAACTTTTCCATATACACTTCTGGATTACCAAATGCTGCACCAGCCTCTGACTTGGTCATGGTGACTGCATTGAGCAAAGCCGCCTCAGTATGCACCACGCGCATGCCACGACCACCGCCACCGCCAGCGGCCTTGATAATGACGGGGTAACCAACCTTGCGGGCTGTTTGCACGATGACTTTAGGGTCGTCTGGCAATGCGCCTTCAGAGCCTGGCACACAAGGCACACCAGCCTTGATCATGGCGTGCTTGGCCGATACCTTGTCACCCATCAAGCGGATGGATTCAGCACGCGGGCCGATGAAAACAAAACCGGATTGCTCTACACGTTCAGCAAAGTCGGCATTTTCAGACAAAAAACCATAACCGGGGTGGATAGCCTGGGCATCAGTCACTTCAGCGGCGCTGATAATGGCTGGCATGCTCAGGTAACTTAAATTCGACGGAGCCGGGCCTATGCAAACAGATTCGTCGGCCAGCTTCACATATTTTGCTTCGCGGTCAGCCTCAGAGTGTACGACCACGGTTTTGATACCCATCTCGCGGCAGGCGCGCTGGATACGTAGCGCGATTTCACCACGATTGGCGATAAGAATTTTTTCAAACATGATTTAACTTTGCGGTGGCAATGGTTGCAATTGCGTGAGCAGAAAACCTGTCCGGTATGATTGCCCTCAACACGGGCAGCGGACTTCAGTTCGCGCACGCGCGCCTGGATCAGCCAATCACGAACAGCGGCTGGCCGTATTCAACAGGCTGACCATTTTCAACCAGAATCTGTTTGATCGTGCCGGTGAAATCGCTTTCGATTTCATTCAGCAATTTCATTGCTTCGATAATGCAAAGGGTGTCGCCAGCATTGACGCTCTTGCCGATATCAGCAAAAGGAGCGGCACCTGGGGAAGACGAGCGGTAGAAAGTACCGACCATAGGGGATTTAACAATATGACCATCTGGCACCACTGGTGCTGCTGCAACAGGAGCGGCTGCGGCTGGAGCAGCGGCAGGCATCATCTGGTGCTGCGGTTGCTGCATCATGACTACCTGGTTTTGCGGCATTGCAGAAGATTTGACGATGCGGACTTTGCCCTCACCTTCAGTTACTTCGAGTTCAGCGATATCTGATTCTGCTACGAGGTCGATCAGGGTCTTGAGTTTTCTTAAATCCATGTGGAATCCCCTTGAAAAAAGTGGTTCTGAATTAATTGGGACGCACAATACTGAGCACAAAAACAGCTCTACAATTGCCGCCGAAGTTTGGATTATATACGAAATAAGCTGGCTTTATCAGCAAATTACGCGAAGATGCGAGAATTTAAATATTTTTCAGGGAAAAGTCAATCGCCAGACGGTAACCTTCAGTACCGAGGCCGCAGATGACGCCTTTGGCAATTGCAGACAAATATGAATGATGTCTGAAGGCTTCTCTTTGATGTACATTCGATATATGTACTTCAATAAACGGGATCGCCACGCCTGCAAGTGCATCCCTCAGGGCAACACTGGTATGCGTCAGGCCGCCCGGGTTGATGATAATAGCATCGACTTGCTCATTGCGGGCAGCATGGATGCGGTCAATTAATGCGCCTTCATGATTACTTTGAAAAAATGACAACTCTGCGCCAGCTGTTTTTGCCTGCTCCTGCGCTGCAGCCTCTATCTCGGCCAGGGTATTAGCGCCATAGGTAGCGGGCTCGCGGGTGCCGAGCAAGTTCAGATTTGGGCCATTCAGCAGCAATAGTTTGCGCGCCATAGTCACTTACAATTTGACGAAGATGGCCGCATTTTGCCGCTAATCGACGCAGATTGGCAAGGAAAAACGACGCGTCTTTTATTTTTCCAAAGAATATTTGGCAATATCGGTATGCAATTCATCCATTTTCAGGCGACCAAGATAGGATTTTACAACCTTGCCTTCTGCATTAATCAATACGGTAAAGGGCAAGCCACCACCGGTATTACCTAATTGGCGCGATAACTCAGAACCTTCCATGCCCGTAGAAAACAAGGGATAACTGATTTTATATTTTTTTGCAAAATCAGCAATATTTGTCGGACTATCTATACCCAGGCCCAAAATCTGTATGGACTTGCCCTTGTATCCATCTTGCATGGCAGACAACTCAGGCATCTCTTGCACGCAAGGTGCGCACCAGGTCGCCCAGAAATTCACGACCAGGAACTTACCCCGCCATTCCGCCATCGATTGCTGCTTGCCTTCACTATCCTTGAACTGCTGCGCCATCAATTGCGCGACCGACTTGTCGGCAGGTGGCTTGGGCGTGGTCTGGCGATTGCCCGCGTAGATACCCAAACCCGCAAACAGCAAACCCAGCGCCACTGCCAGGCCAATAAGCTTCTTATTCATAAATACCCACTCACATAAATCCAAAATCACGGCTCAAGGCAGGGATATTAGCCTAGCTGGGAGATTTATGCTGCATCAGTAAGCGAATCAGTAAGCAAGTCAATGAGCGAAGCCGGGCGGATGACGGCTCGCCACCGGGCATCGGTCCCGGCACTATCTGTAGAAAAATCACGATACATATCATTGATATATATCATCATCGAATATGAAAAATTGGTATATACTTTTGATACATACCATGACAGGAGAAGCAAATGTCATCTACAGCAAAGTTGTTTACTACCGGCCGCAGTCAGGCAGTAAGACTGCCTTTGGAATTCCGCTTCCAGGGAACGGAAGTGTTCATACGCCGCAATCCTGACACGGGTGAAGTCATACTCTCACCCAAGCCTGTGACATGGACAGATTTTTTCGCCCTGGCCGACAGCGTTGATATTCCGGCAGATTTCATGTCTGAGCGTGACGACAAGCCTGCAGAAGAAAGGGATTTGCTTTGAGCAATATGCGCTACATGCTTGATACCAACATGGCAAGCTATATCATCAAAGGCAATTTCCCCGAAGTCCGTCAGCGCCTTGCCTCCCTCCCCATGGACAGTATCGTGATCTCGGTTGTTACCGAGGCAGAACTACGTTATGGGCTGGCACGCAAAGGTAATCCGGCAGCCTTAAGCAATCTGGTCAATGAGTTTCTTTTGCGCGTAGAAATACTAGCCTGGGATAGTTCGGTCGCCATCACCTATGCCGACTTGCGGGCATCTTGCACCGCATCCGGCATAGTCCTTGGCGCGCTCGACATGATGATTGCAGCCCATGCCATTGCAGTGAAAGCCCGTCTGGTAAGCCATGATAAAGCCTTTTCCCTGATACCTAATAATGCACTTGGTATTGAGGACTGGATCAGCCAGACCTGAGTGATTATTCGTTCCTGATGCTTGCAACACATTCACATCAGTTAAAGTACTGACTCAAGAAAGAGGCGAGGCATTAAACTATTCCTCGCCCCTGTCCGATACTGGCACTAATTACCCTTCCATATCCATCAAAAAGATAGACTCCGACCAAGTCACGGCATCCAGCTCACGCACGGCATTACGTAACTGGGTTTCCAGCCTGGCGCTGGCAGCAGGATCTGCTGACACACTGAGCAATTGCGCAGTATCAGCGCTTGTTCTTTCACTAGCCTGCAACCCTGCTCTCTGCTCTTGCGATGGCAGCAGGCGCTCCAGCATTTCTGGCTCAGCCATGATGCTGAAAAAGAGTTTGATGACTTGCAGTGGGCTGAGCTGGTCTTTGCAGTCTTCCCAGATTGCCAGTTCCAGCCATTCAATGATAGCTTCACCCAGCTGTATCTGTCTGAGCCCGGCAAAATTGTCTGGCCACAATTGCTCGTCGAAGTATCTGAGCAAGAGTGTCAGGCCCAGCGGTGTCAGCCCCTGATAATGCATGTCACGGCAGATTATCCTGTCCGCCCCAACAGCGTTGGCGTATTCAAAAAACGCTTGCATTGCCTCTGCATCAAGTACCGACCATTTTGCAGCAGGCGATGGCAGATTACTGGCGTCCATGGAACGCTCACCCGGTTCATCAGCCATATCCAGAGCGGCAAGTTTGGACAATTTCCAGGCCGCCAGCCTGCTGCGCAGATCCGGCGCGGCAGGCACAGGTGCCGCCTGCGAGGACAAGGAATAGGCCGCACCACCGGCGGCAGCGGGCGCAGCCATGACCGGCGCGGAGCAAACACCGCCCGCGATAGCCCCCAGCCCACCCCAACCTGCCGCCAACATATGCGCTACCTCCATCAGGGCAGGCATATCCAGTGGCTTCTCATCTTCTGCTCTTTCCTCGACGATCAGGAAGCTGGTTTCTGTGCAGATCAATTGATATTGCACCGCCAGTTCCTGCACGACCGATAGCTGCTCAGTCATGCCTTGCATACCGGACAAATAAGTCGCCGCAGCCACGCGTGACAAACTGGTGTCAGCCTGCAAGTCCGCTGTCAATGCAAGGCTGCCCAATTCGACTTCCTCCACCTGCCCTGACAAGCGGCCAAACAGCTTCATCTGACCCTGAGGTTTTTCTGGTAACAGATAAAACATATTCAGGGTTTCACCTTTGAATACGCTTGCAGGCAAAGCCGTGGACCACAATGGCTTACCGGCAAAGCCGGTGTCGATGCGAATATCCTGCCAGACTGGCGAGCGCAATTTCATGAACATGCGCAGGATGGCGGGTGCCACATCTTCGCCCGGCGCCACATATTCACAAGAACCACCACTGGCCCTGGCCAGACGTTCCAGATGCACTTCTGCCGGGCTGGAACCTATGCCAACAATAAACACCCTTTGCCCGGCAGCGCGGGCGCTGCTGATGAGGCTATCGACGCTGTCGATTTCTCCATCAGTAATCATCAGCACATCGCTGCGCCCGCTGCTCTGTATGGCAAAGGTAGATTCCAGCGCCAATGCCATCTCGGTACCACCAAGATTGGCATGAAGCTCATCTACCCAACGCAATGCTGCTGCCTTGCTGGGTTTGGCAAACTTCCACATCGCTGGTGAACGGTGCTGCACTTCACTGCCAAAGCGTGACAGGGAAACATGATCCCCGGCACTGAGTTGTTCGACTATCTCTCTCAGGGCCGTGCGTGCAGCCTGTATGCTGTCGCCATTCATGGAACCTGAGCAATCAACCAGCAGCTTGACGGCCACATCAGTCATGTCAGCAGCCGCAATTTGCGGGCAAAAACTGGCCAGCAAAGCGACATGTTCAGGCTGATGATAGTCCCGTCCAAGAACACTGAAAGCCTGCTGACTGAACTGATCCAGGCACAGCACAAAATCACGGTCGAGATTACCCTTGCGTGACAGGCTGACGATCGTGCCGCCATCGCCAGGCATGACGCTGATGGGATGGCTGGGCGAGGCAATACGCGCACCCGCCACTTCAGCCGCCAGGCGCAAGCTGATCTCAAACGGATACTCGATGCGTATGTCATGCCTGGGAGTCGTCAAGCGCTCAAACAGGTTTTGCTTTTTGGCCGCGACCGCCTCTGTCATTTCATAGCGTGGCGCAATCACTGTTGGTACACAAATGCGCAAGGCATTCATGCCATCCATCTCGGCAAAGCGCAGGCTTTGTGCGTAATGCATGCTCAGCGTGCACGCTTCACCCGGCGCCAGATTGCCTATGCTGAGGCTATAACTGCGGTCACCATTTTCTTGCAGCATGAAAGCCGTATTGCCTTCAGAGATGGCTTCTTCATAATCGATTTCAGCCTCTTTCCTCGGTACGACAGCGCCAGATAATTTCCTGCCATCCAGCTCGACTTCTATATCCAGCAAAACTGCATCCACAGGCAAAGGAAAGGTATACAACACCTCAACATGTTCTTTGTCCGATGGATTGATAAAGCTTTGTGTAAGCTGCATGTCCAGCAGCATGCCTTGTATGACACCCATCGCACTGACCTTGGTCAAGGCCATTGCCTGCCCCAGGCTGGATTGTATTGTGGCTGTATTTTGGTTAAACATATTCATCCTCTCTCTGCTAGCCATTCGCATTAATGCGTACTGTTATGCGTGCTGTCATGCGTCCTGGCTGTTTTTCATACGCTCTGCCAATTCGATAGCCTGCCTGACGAATTCCCTGAGCTGCTCCGGGGTCCAGCCTGCTTTGCCGGCATCGATCACCAGCTCCACCCCCTGCGCTACCGTCAAATGTGTACAGACAGAAATTGACCCGATTTGCTGCGGTTTTACTTCCAGCGGGGCAGGTGCGCCATGCAACAATTCACGTATGCGCTCCAGTGATACCCCCGCAGAACTCCACTTCTTGATCAGCAATAATTGTTCGAGATGCTGCGCTCCATAACGCGCCGCCCGCGTCCCGCCTTCAGGCTTGCTGACCAGACCTATCTGCATGTAGTAACGCACAGTGCGTACTGACATCTCTGCCATCAAACAGAGTTCAGGGAGCAGATAGCTGCTGTCTTTTTTATCAGAAGAAGTATTCATACAGTACTTTATAACAGTTAAACTGTCATTATTCAAGTTTACTTTTTTGGAAAATGTTTGGCGCCCGATCAATCCAGGGATTGAATCAGTATAAAATCAACAACCATGAAAAAAACAATCAAGCAAAACACAGGGCTCAACTTGCCACTTAAATCTCCAGGAGCAGAACAGTTTAAAAAGAGGGCTATACCTATCTCCTTGTTACTGGGCATATTTTCTGCTGCTATCTGTTATATTTTTTTGCTGTTGCAACTGACTGCCATGTCAGGCACCAACAACATCAGCAGGCAACTGGTGGTGATTGCCAATTCCCCTCAAGTTTCAGCAACTTTGAATTTGTCACCCAATTGCAGTGTGTGGACTTTGCAAGCATTAAGACTTGAATGTGGTGAAGTTCAAGTGGCAGAAGAATATGTCAACAAGGGACAACTCCCTCAATTGATAGCTGCACTGACAAATCCTTGTGTAAGCATGCAGGGCCTGCCAGAAGCAGACCGGGACAAAGCACGCCGCTACTTTCAGTGCGATGGAAATCCCATCCCCTACAAGGCAACGGTCAGCATCGTCAAAATCACTACCACGCACCCTGAGCCAAGAACAAGCATCAACAAGAAAGAAAAAGTTGGCGAAATTGTGATCAACAAGTTTTAGCCACATCAAGGCAATCAAACCCAAGGCGAAGCTGCATGAATTTATGCAAATCGTTCAACTTGACATAAATTCGTTTATAAACGAAACTTGATTATGTACGATATCAAACACTATTTAAGCTCGGACAATAAAGACATTTACTTTGACTGGGTTCGCAAGCTGCGTGATGTTAAAGCAAGAATTGCCATAGATCGTCGCATTAACCGGATTGAGCTTGGCAACTTTGGTGATCACAAATTTTGTCGGGATGGTATTTGGGAGTTACGCATAGACGTTGGTGCAGGATATCGAGTTTATTATGCAATTTCGGGCAAGGAAATTGTTTTGCTCTTATGTGGCGGCGACAAAGATACGCAAGACAAGGATATAGCCAAAGCCTGCGATTATTGGCAAGATTGGCAGAGGAGAATAGGTGATGAAGGATAAAAACCATGACGAGGCAATGGCCGAACTATTTCAAAATGACCCGGCATATGCGGTGCAATTGCTCAATAGCATACTTGAGGATGGCGATCAGGGTGAACTGCTTATCACCTTAAGGCAAATGACCAAGGCTTTTGGTGGCGTACCAGCAGTGGCTGAAACAGCACATTTGAGTACAACCCAGCTTTATCGTACGTTATCGCCGGATGGAAACCCTGTATTAAGCAGCTTGTCTGCCATACTTAAGGCAATGGGATTAAGGCTTGCGGTAGAAACGATAGATTCCAGCCACGCAATACCTGAATTGCCCTGATATACCTTCCTCGCTGAGCTGTGACAGGCATCATAAAGAAAAAGGCTTGCAGGTTTATACCTGCAAGCCTTTTTTGTCATCTCAGCACCAAGTCTAATGCGCCCCACCCGCATCCACAGGTACCGCCGATTTTTTTGGTTTGGTCAACCACACCAGACCGATGAGACCGATGAACATATAGGCCGACATCCAGAAAATATCCGTCGCGGCCATGGTGCTGGCCTGTACGCTGATGGTGCGGTCGATGATGGCGTAAGCACCTTGTTCTGGTATGCCTTGCTGCATCAGACCCTGCACGGTTTGTACAAAGGTCGGGAAGCTGCTGCCGGTGTTCTCGGCGATCTGGGCATGGTGCAGAGTACTGCGGCTGTCCCAGATGGTGGTCATGATGGAGGCGCCCATGCCACCGCACATGATACGCACGAAGTTCGACAAGCCCGATGCTGCCGGGATCTTATCCGGTGGCTGGCCAGACAGGATGATCGACGTCAATGGGATGAAGAACATCGACATCGCTGCACCCTGTATCAAGGTAGGGATCAGCAGGGTATAAGTATCCACCTCGGTATTGAAACGCGAGCGCAGGAAAAACACTAGCGCAAATCCCATGAAGGCAGCAGAGGCAACCTTCCTGGCATCCACCTTGGGCAATATCTTGCCTATGATAGGTGACAGAATAATCGCGAAGATGCCAACTGGTGCCATGACCTTGCCCGCCTCAGTTGCGGTATAAGCCAACTGCGTTTGCAACCATAGCGGCATGATGACCAGGCTGCCGAAGAACAGGCCATAACCTATCGAAATCGCCACCACCCCGGCACTGAAATTACGACCCTTGAACAGCGACAGATCAACCACGGGATGGTCTTGCCCCAGCTCCCACACGACAAAATAAATCAGGCCTATCACAGCAATCACCGTCAACAGGACAATCTCGCCAGAATTGAACCAGTCCAGCTCCTTACCCTTGTCGAGCATGATTTGCAAGGCACCGACCCAGATCACCAGCAAGAACAAACCGACCTTGTCGATAGGCAGACTCTTGATGGCAGATTCGCGTTTGCGGTAGATGGACCAGGTGGCCCAGGCAGTAAACAAACCTACCGGGATGTTGATATAAAAAATCCAGGGCCAGGAATAATTATCCGATATCCAGCCACCCAGCAAAGGACCCATGATAGGCGCGACGAGAGTGGTCATCCCCCATAGCGCCAGCGCCATCGAGCTTTTAGCGGGCGGATAACTCCCCAGCAACAAGGCCTGTGACAACGGGATCATCGGGCCAGCAACTGCACCCTGCAAAATACGCGCAGCAATCAAAATCTCGATATTCGGTGCCATACCGCACAGCCACGACGAAATGACGAACAGCAGGATAGATGACAGGAACAACCTGACCTGACCAAAGTGGGTCGTCAGCCAGCCTGTCAGCGGCACAGAAATCGCATTTGCCACCGCAAACGAAGTGATGACCCAGGTGCCTTGCTGCGGCGAGACACCGAGGTTGCCAGAGATCGCCGGTATCGATACGTTGGCAATCGATGAATCCAGCACATTCATGAACACCGCCAGCGACAGGGCCAGCGTGCCCATTGCCAACTGCCCACCTTTCAGTGGTGGATGCGGTGCCTGAGGACGTGGCGCGCTCATTACGCACCCTTGCCTGTAGATTTCACTGCGGCAGCGCTGTGATTTTCTTTATGGTCGTCTTTGTGATCGTCTTTGTGATCCTTAGTACCCGGCAAATTCGCTGCAATAATCTCGGCGATGCGCTGGTCAGCATCTTTACCGTTTTGTTCAAACACAGCTGTCTGGTAAGCAGGTGCCGTGCGGGCAGCCGCAGTTACCGGTGCGCCTTGCTGTTGCGAGATATTGACCTGTACCTGCATCGAAACACCGATGCGCAGCGGATGCGCTTCCAGCTCTTTAGGATCGAGGCTGATACGTACTGGCACACGCTGCACGACCTTGATCCAGTTACCGCTGGCATTTTGTGCTGGCAGCAAGGCAAAGGCAGAGCCCGTACCAGCCGACATACCAAGTACCTTGCCGTGGTAAGTGACGTCGCCGCCAAACAGATCAGAATGCAATTCCACATCCTGGCCTATACGCATATGGGCGAGCTGCACTTCCTTGAAATTGGCATCAACCCACAAAGTATTCAAAGGCACGATGGACAGCAAAGGTGAACCTGGCGCAATGCGCTGGCCGACTTGGACGGCACGTTTGGCGACAAAACCATTCATGGGTGCTGGCAAGCTGGTGCGGCTCAGTGCCAACAAAGTTTCACGCACACGGGCAGCGGCACGCAAGACATTCGGGTGCTGGGTGACAGTGGTGTTTTCTGTCAGCGTGCGGTTGGATGTCAGTTGTTCATTGGCCGCTTGCAGGGCAGCTTCTGCACTCTTGACGGCATTGCGGGCATGTTCCAGTTCTTCAGCAGAGACTGCGCCTGTGCTCAGCAACTGGGTACGGCGCGCCAGGTCAGACTTGGCTCTTTCGACTTCGCTGCTGCGCAGGCTGACATTGGCTTGCAGACTGCCGTTATTGGCAAACAACACGCGTACTTCGCGCACTGTCTGTGCCAACTGGGCCTCAGCCTGATCAACAGCTACCTTGGCATCCGTTTTGTCGAGTTCTACCAGGGGCTTGCCAGCTTGCACCACATCAGTATCATCGGCATGAATGGCAACTACAGTACCGGCAACTTGCGATGTCACTTGCACGACATTGCCAGCAGCATAGGCATCTTCAGTATGTTCAAAATTGCGGCCTACTGTATACCACCAGAATGTATAGGCAGTAATTGCCACCAAGACGATGAGGGTAATGATGATCAGCAGTACACGGCGCTTGCCATTTTTTTCTGGTGCGATTTCAGCTTGAGGAGCTACGTTGACAGGTTTGTTTTGATCTGGGGCGTTCATAACGCAGCCTCCGGTGTGTTTTTAACTTGGGATTGAATGATGGTTTGATTGGTGCTGGCAGCAGGCAGGTTCTTGCTTTCATAGCCGCCACCCAGCGCCTTGATCAGGTTGATGCGCGCTTCGGTATGACGCACGGCCAGTTCCAGTGAGAGCTTTTGCTGTGACAGCACGGCACTTTCAGCAGCCAGCACAGGCAGTTTGTTGGCAGTGCCTGCTTTTTGTCTTTGCTGTGCCAGTTGCAGGCCAACGCGGGATGCTTGCTCGGCAGCTTGCTGCTCAACCAATTGCGACTGGCTGGCTTGCAGTATCTGCACCTGGTCTGCCACTTCATGCAGGGCATCCGTCAGGCTCTGGTTGTAGGTCGCCACGGCCACATCATAGGCCGCGACCTTGCCCTTCAACTGCGCACGCAAACGGCCGCCTTCAAATATCGGCAAGCGTATCGCAGGGCCTGCACCTATAATGCTGCTGCCACTATTGGCCAGGTTGGACAAACCAAGGCTGGACAAACCCACGAAGCCAACGATATTGATGTTGGGATAAAACTGAGTCTTGGCGACATCGACATCACTTTGCCCTGCTTCTACACGCCAGCGCGCAGAAACGATATCAGGACGGCGGCCCAGCAATTCCAGAGGCAAATTACCCGGCAATGCCGTATCTGCCACAGGCTGGAATTTTGGTGTGGCAATCAGCTTGCCTTCTTCTGGCCCCAGGCCTTGCAAGGCGGCAATCTGGTTACGCGTCAGCGCCATGGCCTCTTGCCACTGGGCGAGTTCATTTTTGAGGCCAGACAATTGCACCAGGTTTTGCTGCACTTCTACTTTGGTATCGAGACCGGCTTTGACACGTTGTTGCGTCAGGCTGTCAAACTGTTCACGCACAGCCAGCTGTTGCTTGCTGAGTTCCAACTGTGCATTCTGGCGTGCCAGTTGCAGCCAGGCGCGGGCAATGGCGTTACTAAGCATCAGACGTACGCTTTGCGCTTCGGCTTCTGCCACTTTTTCCTGCGACAATGCGCCACGCATTTCGGCACTGTGCTTGCCCCAGAAATCGAGTTCATAAGTAGCATTGAAACTGATCTGGTTATTTGTATTGTAAGTACCTGCCAGTGGTGGTGGCACCAGGCCATGTTCAGTAAAGCGCTGGTAAGTACTATCGACACTCAGATTTGCCGATGGCAATTTGTTGGCACCCACGGCAGCAGTGGCGGCCTGCGCCGCCTGTAAACGTGCGGCGGCAGCCTGCAGACTGGGGTGATTTTCCAGAGCGCGGTCTATCAGAGACTGCAATTCTGCACCGCCTATACCTGTCGCCCATTGCAAATCAGGCCAGGCAGCATTACCGCCCTGGTCAGGGAAGGCCCCTGCTTGCGCCGTCAGTGTCTTGAGTTGCGCCTGGCTTTGTATACCTTGAAAACTGACGCAAGCCGACAGCAAGCACAATGCAGATGCACTGAGCAGCAAACGCAGGCTGGCTGCGGCTTTGGCTGGTTTGAAAAGTGATTTTTTCATATGGACGTTCACTAAAAAACGATGACTACAATTAAAAGTCTTTAAATCTACAAATGAAGCTATAAAGTGGAGCTAAGATTGGAGCTAAGATTGCTTGCCTGAGCAATCAATTATTCTTTTCCATCCAGGCTTCAAGAATCGGCCTGTTCAACAGCAATTTACGCAAGAGATACTTGAGGAAATTGATTTCTTCAGGAGCAAATCCGGTAAAGCCCACATCCAGCACTTCGGAATAAACAGCTGGCAATTGCGCCGCCAGTTCCTTGCCGCTGACTGTTAGCGCCAACTTGAACAGGCGCTTGTCATTCTCATCGACGATGCGCTGCACGTAGCCTTTGCTTTCAAGTTTGTCCAGCGTGCGTTTCATAGCGGCAGAATCAATAAACAACTCGCGCGCCAGGTCAGCCGCGGTATGGCAGCTTCCCATGGACAACATCATGAATACACTGCCCTGGGCATGGGTAATATCCAGGCGGCGCAGGGATTCATCAATAGCACGTGACAACATGGTGCGGGAACGGGCAAGCAAGTAACCCACGCTTTCTTCAACCTGATGAGCAAAAAACTCTGAATTTTGTATTTCGGGATTCATGGCAGCAACAATATTCATTGACTAGTCAACAGTTTATACCAGTTTAAAAATTTTTGCAGGGCAGCATGGAAATTGATTGCAGCAACAAATAAATATGCCGCTGTCATAGGAGAAAATGGCCGAAATCGACTCAAAAACAGGGGTAAGAATGGAGTAATTCTCATGCTGCGTTACAAAAAATAACAATCGCGACACAAGTAACAGCATGCTGGTAGCATGCAATATAGCAATAGGCTTACTGGCAAAAAACAGAAGGAGTCATGGCACAGATTTGAAGAAAATCATATCTGATTGCTAATGCACTCTATAATCAAGCTCTATAATCATTACCTATTTGCACTGATTTGTCCGATTAAGATAATGTGAGGCTCTTGTCACTTATTGCAGGCAGCCTTAAACAATCAATGATGGAAGGTATCCCTTCATGACCACCATAACAGCCATAAATACCGAGCGCCCAACCCAGGCCCCAGCACCCAAAAAATTGCCCATCACTACCCTGGCAATAGGTTTTGTCGTTCTGGTATGCATATCTTTGATATTGATACAGGTATGGGTTACCTGGAAGGCTCGTGAAGTGCAATTGGCAGAAACCGAGAGAGCCACTTACAATCTCGCCCGGTCCATAGGCCAGCATGCCTACGACACCATAAAAGGGGCAGACACTGTCCTGGTTGGCTTGGTTGAGCGGCTGGAAGTCGAAGGTTTTTCAGAATCCCATCTGCAGCGTTTTCATGCATTGGTGGTCAAACGGGTAGAAGAATTGCCGCAGTTACACGGTATTTTTGTATATGACCAGGCCGGCAACTGGGTCGTCAACTCCCAGCCTGAGTTAAAAAAAGGCGCCAATAATTCAGACCGCGAATACTTTATCTATCACCGCGACCACACCGATCGCGGTGTCCATATCGGCCCGCCGATCAAAAGCAAATCGACTGGTGAATGGATTATCACGGTGTCCCGCCGCTTTAACAAAAGTGATGGGAGTTTTGGCGGTGTCGTGCTGGCCACGGTAAAGATGAGTTATTTCAAGAAATTTTATGAGCAATTTGAAATAGGTAATTCTGGCGCGATTTTTGTTGCACTCAACCAAGGCATTATTTTATTACGGCGTCCGTTTGAAGAAAAAACCTTGGGCAAAGATATCTCGCAGTTCCCCTTGTTCCGTGAGTATCTTCCCCAAGCCAGGGCTGCGACGAAAACATTTACTTCTGCCCAGGACGGTGTCGTACGCATCAATAGTTACCGTCAACTCGATGAATACCCGCTGGTGGTTTCTGCCGCCCTGTCACGCGATGAAGTCTTGGCGGACTGGAAATCTAACACCATTATTCATGCCATAGGTGTGGGCTGCCTGGTCATCGTGCTGGCATTCATAGGCTCTCGCCTGATACGCCAGATAGCATTGCGTGTACAGGCAGAAGCCGAGCTGGTCAGGGCGCGTAACTCTCTCGAACAATTGAATCAGACGCTGGAAAAACTCGCCATGCAGGATGGCCTGACCGGCCTTGCCAACCGGCGTCAGTTTGATATCGCCCTCAAAGATGAATTCAGTCGGGCCATGCGCAACGCCAGCTCCCTGGCTTTGATCATGATTGATGTCGATTGCTTCAAACAATATAACGACATCTACGGCCATGCCGCCGGTGACGAATGCCTGCGCGCGATCAGTAAAGTAGTGGCCGCTGGCAAACACAGGCCAGGGGACTTGAGCGCACGTTATGGCGGTGAAGAAATGGTCGTTTTATTGCCCGGCACCGATGTAGCCGGTGCCATGAAAGTCGCTGAAAGCATCAGACAGGCAATTTACCAGCTGGAACTGAAGCACTCAGGCAATGCCACCGGCGTAGTCACCATCAGCGCTGGCATAGATGCCTTCGTCCCCGTCAGAGAAAACAATCAACCACTGGAATTGATACAAGCCGCCGACAAAGCACTGTATTACGCCAAGTCTCAGGGGCGCAATTGCATACGCGTCAGCAACGGGCACCCGACCTGAGCTTGCCTTGCGACCTGATGAGCCCGTGCGGCTTCAAGACTTCACCTTCCTGCGCCAGATCGTGTAATAGATCAGCCAGACTGGCATGATGAGAGCGTTGGAAATCAGAAAGGCAAGGCCTGGATTCTTCACGTCACCATTGATGCTCAAACCTATTGCGATTAATTCTGCATAAACTAGCGGCCCGACAACAAACAGGGCAAACCAGGTTTTCTTGACCCAGCTTTTTTGGCTGCTGCTGATACTGGCAATCGCACGGGCTTCGTCTATTGATGCCTGGAAGGGATCATTCGGGCGATAGACGTATTGCGCTTCTTCCACGGGTTCGGGTGTTTCCGGCTTGTCTGCTTTGACTGGCGCAGCAGCAGCGGCGGCAGAGATGGAACTGCCCTTGGGCAGCTCCAGGTAAAAATCGCCTGCTTTAAAGCGTTGTGGTGTTTCGCTCATGGTGCGATGTGGTACAAATCTGTACTGTAAGAGAATGTCCACATCTTACACGCGTGCGCAGCAAAATTAAATTCTTACCATACATTGCTACAAAAACCAAAAACCAAAAACCAAAAACCAAAAACCAAAAACCAAACTACTCACTAGCGCATCAGGCAGTCAGCTTCAGTTGCAAACTGGTTGCAGTGTAAGTCGGCGTCGCTGTATATCCATCAACCGTGATGCTGGTGAACTTGCCTTTCAAACTGCCTGCATTGATAACGGTAAGGGTATCGCCAACGCTGGGTTTGTAGCCATTCTGGAAGCGTATGCGCAAGCTACCGCCAGCGATGGTGACTGTGCTGCCAACCTGCATCTGGCTTTGCGCGCTGCGCAGGTTGATCTCCAGTGTGCCGCTAGCTAACTGCGTATATTTGCCCGCGATTGCCAGATTGCCTGCGGTATTGACGATGACGCCAGCGCCGCTGTACACATCGCCAGTACCAAAGGCCGTGGCTGAATTGGCTTCGATTGTACCTGCATCGATTTGCGTGCCACCGGTCCAGCTATTATTACCTGCCAGCTTCAACGTGCCGCTACCGAGTTTGCTGAGTTTGCCGCTGCCATTGATGTCATTGCGCCAAATATCCATGATATTGAAACCACCTTTGGTGGCATCCATGTTGACAATGACATTGCCAACAAAACTGCCATAACCATCTGCGGCGGCAAACAGGTTCAGCCTGCCCCAGCCTTCGGCATCATCCATGACAGGGTAGCCGGATGCCATGGCAGTAGTTTTCAAGACCACGCGCCTTTGCGCATCGCTCAAATAAGGCAAACGGGTTTCCAGCAAGACTTCTGCCCCCTTGGGCACGACAGGGGCAACATTAGTGGCAGCAATCGGCGCAAAGCCGTAGGTCATGCGGCGCAGATAGTTGACCTTGTTGCTGGCATAGTCAGCAAAACGGTCTGTCGTTGCAGTGGCAGAATGGGCATAGGCATTGAAGCTGTCTGCCGTGGTATTGGTTTGCGTGATCAGCGTAGCGTGAGCCTGTGCATAAGCTGCAGTTTTCTTGGCTGCATTGGCAGCATCATACAAGTTGGCGGCGGCTACGGCTTGTGCCTGTATGCGGCCACTCATGACATCGAGTGGTGAATGCATGCCTGCCATGATGCGGTTTTCACCGAGTTCCAGGCCACGGCTCAACAATTCCTGGAAACGCTCGGGCACCATATAAGCCATGGCAATGACGTCGCGAGTCGCTTCTGCCGAGTGACCACTGGTGAAGCCGCCATCGGTTGCCGGTGCAGTGCTCTTGGCTGGCACCAATGAAGGAGCAACGATGACCTGGTTGCTCCAGCGGTAAGGGCGGGCATATTTATAAAAGCGCTTGGCCGGTTCGGTAGAACCGTTATTGCCTATCAGCGACAACAGATCGACGGCATTGCCAAAGCTGGTATTGGCAATGCCACCCACACCTGTATTATTGCCGCTGTCATTGTATAAAACCGTGCCCGCATCAGCGGGGATTGCGGTGATGCTGGTAGTCTGCTGCGCAGCGCTGCGCCATGCTGCTGTCAATGGGCCCAGGCCATCGGTCACGCTATAGCCTTTGCCGCGGCGATCATCAAGGTAGGCAGCCAGCTCCTGTTCAGGCGTGCGTTTGCCAGTCAGGTTCGCAACATAATTGATGTTGGCATCGTGCACTACACGGTTCAGGATGGTGCCGTCCGCTGTGCCATCATTAGGCACACCTGTCCACTTGGAAGTGGCTACTGCCGGGAAATTATCTACTGCCGGTGCGGTCACACCAGCATCCACAATCAGGGTCAGCGGCTGCCAGATCGCGAGAAAGCCTGACAATACGCGCACACCCGCATTGGTTTCCAGCGTCGCATATCTGGCGTCCCCACGCTGGTTGCTGGCGACATTATCGACAAAGGCGGGCACACCGGCAGGCACCGGTGCGCTATCGACCGTGCCTGGATCAGCAGGCGGTGCAGGTATCACCAGCGGGCCTTCGATAACGACGGTATCGGTCACCACGGTGTTCGAGCCGCCACCACAAGCCATAAGAGTAAGCGCAGTGCTGATCATTAAAGCCAGGGGCAGGCGTTTCAAGCAGTGTTTCAAGCAGTGTTTCAAGCAGTGTTTCAAGCAATAAGCAGAGGTCATGATGCAGGTCTGATCTGAAGTGGAAAAGTCCGGCGATCATAAGGTATGCACATGACTGTTGTATGACAACCGATCACAAAACACATGAAATTTGCCAAGCCTCATCAGAAAACATGATTATTTAGCCGCTTCACTGGCATTTACATGGCAATGTTGTAGGATGACTAGCTTACAAACAAAGTGCCCCAAACCATGCCTTACCGCTTTTCCCTCACCCTGCTCGCTTTGATATTCAGTTTCTGCCAGCCTGAAAGCTGGGCGCAAGCTGTAGTGCCTGTGCCCGCATTGAAAGACAGCGCCAAATTCCCTATCGGGGTTGCCTTGAATGTAGGGAATGCGCCTGGTGATATGGCCGACATCAAGGAAAACGCTGCACTCATCAATGCGCAGTTCAACAGCATCGTCGCAGAAAACGGCATGAAAATGCGTTTCCTGCATCCCGCCATTGATACCTATGATTTTGCGGCGGCAGATGCACTGGCAGAATATGCACGTACACATGGCATGATATTGCATGGACATACCCTGATCTGGCACCATGATTACCAGCTACCGGTCTGGATGAAAAACTATCAGGGTGACTGGCAGGCGATGCTGCGTGAACATGTACAGCAAATTTGCAGGCATTTTGCAGGCAAGGTCAAAAGCTGGGATGTCGTCAATGAAGCGATAGATAACAAGCATCCCAAACAATACCGTGCCACCCTCTTTCTTGAAAAGCTTGGCCCCGCCTACATAGAACAGGCCTTCATCGCCGCCCATGAAGCCGACCCCGCTGCGGTGCTGTACTACAACGACTTTAACATGGAGAGCAAGGCCGACAAATTGCAGTTCATGCTGGATATGATTGATGACTTCCAGCGCCGTCACATCCCCCTGCATGGCATAGGTTTTCAGATGCATGTCAGTGTCGATAGCCCGGATATCGCGCAAATCAAAACTGCGCTGCAGGCGGTGGCTGCACGTGGCCTGCAGGTACGTATTTCAGAACTCGATGTCAGCCTGAATCAACAACAAAAGGCAGCCAGCCTGGACCCGGCACGGGCACAACTGCAAAAAGCCAGATACCGGGACATCGTCAGCGCTTATCTGCAAAGCGTGCCACCTGCCCAGCGCGGCGGTATCACCTTCTGGGGTTTGCTGGACAAGGATTCATGGTTGCTGGACAACAAACCCTACCCGGACTGGCCACTGCTATTCGACGACATAGGTCAGGCAAAACCAGCGTACTTTGGCGTACTGGAGGGTTTGCAGGAGTCACAATAAATGCTGCCCGATGCCATTTGCTTCTCATATATTTTTCGCTCCAGAGTCACGTGCTTCAGATGCGGTACAAACCTCAGGTAATTTTTTGAAACAGTTTCGTGATTGTTAAATCAGGTCTCATCCCGTATCTTTGCTGGATCTTCTCTCATCAATGATTGCCATGACACCATCCCGCCTTGCCATTGCTGTAAGCACCTGTCTTTTCATCAGCGCCAGCCCGGCGTGGGCTGCTGACCTCGCCTATAAAAAACTCTCAGGCACAAGCTTTGAACTGGTGCTCAGCAGTGACAGCAGCCTGACCGTAGATCAGGCACAAACCATGATGGCCGAACCTGCGGCCAAACTATGCAATGGCAAAATACCAGAATTTGGCAAATACAAATTCAACCGCGATGAACCCCTGGCGGGTCAGGCTGCAGAGGGCAAAACCAGCTTCAGCATGGTACAGATATTGAATTGCGTGGCCGACATCCCGGAACGCCCCAAGCTGGCCAGTAGCAAACTCAGTGAAGATGACATCGCCAGGTTCAAGATAGAAGGCAAAAAACTCAGCAATGCCTATATGTCAGCCATTGACAATGGCTACTATGAAGTTGCCTACAATATGCTGAGCAAGGGTTTGAAGAACACCAGCACGCTGGAAGAATGGCAAACCCGCACCTCAGCCTACCAGACGCAAATTGGCAAGCAAGTCAGCCGCGACCTCTGGCGCATCACCGTCTATGACAACCCTGCCAATGCGCAGCAGGCAGGCACCTATATCGCCGTCGATTATGAAACCAGGCAAAGCATCGCCCCCGTCACCTGCGGCTACCTGATGTGGTTCCAGCCCGCCGGAACCAAAAATAATTTTACCCTCATGCGTGAAGAATATGGGCACATCCCTGAAGACATCCTGAAAGCGACTGCAGCCGGTGATGTGGGCAAGTTGCGTAAGCAGATGGGGTGCAAAATTTAGCATGAAATCATGATAAGAACCGAGCATCTGGAAAACCTGATTCTTCAAGAACTGCATTGCTATTACCACGCGAATGTAGTTGTTTGGAGCAAAGAGGGATTTTCTTCACTCGCAGAACAAACAGCTTTCAGGTTGCATGATGGTGCCCCAAAAGAAATGGATGCTCTGATCTCTTTACTTGACGAAGTAAGATCAAATCGTCAGCATGTATTTCTGGATTTTCTGATTGAAGAAACCTGGATAGAATGGCGGGAAGATTCATCTTGGCACTGCCTTCAGATACACTTGAAAAAAATGACTCAACATCTGAAGCGACTCATCAATGCTTCATAAATAGCAATCGTTACTTTGCTTTTGAGAAGCGTCGAAAACAAAGCACAATAAAAAAAATGAAATTCAACCTCCGCCGCCGCGATCTGTATGCCGTCAGTATCGTTTCATTTGCGGACGTAATCATCTCTGCCTGCCTGGGCAGATTGCTGCCTGCGCTTGCATTTGCAGTCTTGGCGCTGGTATTCTTTTTATGGGCCAGAAAAGCGTGAGCATATCGTTGGCACTGGCATGGCTAATACTGATTGGTATCTGCGGCGCAGCCGTATATATACAATTCTTTGTTAAAAACTGGAACTCTGTTGCCCGCTGGTTTGGTGTTGCGACTTTGTGGATGTTTTTATCAAGAGGTTTTTTCGAGATCATTTATTGCGGTGACCTGTTATACAATGCTTGCGCGCTCACGCTCATCTGGACTTCGCTTTTTTTCATTGCGCCTGTTGCCTATATAAAAATCTGCGGTGACAAGGTTCGCTTAAAGAATATGCAGCTAGTCCTGTATCTGACAGGTGCCACCGGCATATTGCTGCCTGTGCTATTCATACAACTGACAAAAATCAGCACATCGGTTTGCTGATCTCTTATTCAATTCTGCAATGACGCAGCTTTATCATTATGTAGGCCCCGTAGAAATTGCCACCGCAGTTGCAGCCATCCCCATAGGTTTTGCGATTCGCGAGTTGCAGGATGTCATGCGCTGGGTAAAAGAGACTGAACAGCATATCAACCGTGATGGCAGCATAATTGCGACCTTCACCATAGACCAGCATGGCATCCTGCACCTTGCAGACCGGCATAGCGAACATGTCGCTTGCGCCAGTGGAAAACCAGTATTATCTGCTGGTGAAATCACTTTTGTCATCAATGGCGACAAGCCCGCAGTGAGCGCCATCACCAATCAATCCACTGGCTATTGCCCGCAAACCTCGTCATGGCCGGATGTGGCAAACGCCTTGCAACTCGCAGGCATGGCTGCGCCCGGACATTTCAGCAGCAGCTATGAATTTCGCCGTTGCAGGCTATGCCAGGCCATCAACATCATCAAGGACGATGTGCTTGAATGTGCGCTGTGTGAAGCTGCATTGCCTGAGGAATGGAATTTTTGACATAGTGAGGCAATATATTGCTTAAAATACTGTGACTTACTCCCATTCTTAAAAAGGAAATATTCCATTGAAAAATTTTCAAAGCCATTTCCTGAGAAAAATAATTTTATCAATCACCTTATTCTCTTTAACTCTGTACTTGATTCCTGCTTTTGCGCAATCGCAAGTAAGCAAGTCAACTGCCAATCAGACAGTATGTCTGAACAGGCTCAGAGACAGGGAAGCCTGCACTGACCCATGGCGTCAAGTTCCTATCAAGTTGCTTGAACTTGCCGACTATCAAACTCAATGCCAGCAAGCAGGCGATCGCGGTGCCTTCGAATATTACGAAGGGGTACTGCGTAAGCTCTGGTATCGATCTGAACAATATGATGCAGCCATTGATCGCGGCATAGCGAGTATAGAAATATCGCTGATGAATGGTGGCCGAGGTGGCGTATATGGTTCCCCCTTCTTTTTGTCCTACCTCGTTCCTCCTGAGATGAGAAAAATAAATGGCGCAGGTATTTCCGCAGATGGCAATAAAGCACTAATAGATGCCTATGCAGGATTAATTCCAGGTTTCAAGCATTGGGTCAAGGCTGGTATTCCTGTCATTGAGAAAGAACTATGCGCACACAAGGCCAGACTGGCAATTTCTGATGCAAAAAAACTGCTTCAACTGCCAATGGCTACAATGACAGAATTAGAAAAACACACTGAGCAGTTTGGAAAAATTCTTACGCTGGCAGAAAATGTCAGCGCCTGTTCCTCTAGTGCATCCGATGGAATTGAATGGGGTGATTTCTTTGATTTTTATGAAGCTACTTGCGAAGGATGTATTACAGAGATCAGTGATCTAGCCAGGAGGCAGCTTCGTCTGGAAATTAAAGCATACAAACATCTGATCTTGGGAATGGTAAAAATCAGGGCCAAGAATGAGAAACCGCCATCCTGCGAGACGCTGGAAGAGCGAGTCACACATTTTAAAGACCACGTAAAAACACAACTGGTGCGTGGCACTTGGATTCCATTAGATGAAAAGTAGTAAGCCCAGAAACCAAAGATCATGACATCAAACAATTAATCTTCAACATCCCCGGCTGTTGTGTCTTGTTTCCGACGCGGCGATACCAGGCTACTTCCGGCGCATTGTTTTTTTCTACGTCTATCTGCTTCAGCGACATCTGTTTGCCATCATAGAAAATCCTGTCGGCAGCATGAACAGATGTTGCAGCGAGGAGTAGAAGGCAGATGACTGCTTTCTACTTGTTGGTGGGCTTGTTCATTTTTTCATCTTCCTCTTTGTACAGAGCGCAGCCTTAGTCCTTATCGTCCACTGTTAACCTGTTATGCCTGAACCACTCAGCAAATCCCTGATCCTCCAGCGCATAGATGCCGCGCGATTGTTTCCAGACCAGGTTTTTTTCGCGCAGGCCATCAATGGCTGTTTGCACCGTTGCCTTGGATAAGCGTCTGGTTTTGGTGATGGCCATATAGGCCGCCATGGATTCATCAGAAAATGGTATCCAGTGTTCGCCCTTGCTGATGAGCACGCTGAGCACGGCTTTCTGTATCGCTGTCAGGGCATCGAACTCGCTGGCGAATTCTTCCCACAGGCGGTTATTGATTTTGCGGGCACCATCTTCGAGTATTTCTGAAAGGCTTTGCGCCTGACCTTCGAGGGCGATGTGGGCGATCAGGTCACGCAGCATTTCTGGCCGGTTGCCCAGCAACTGGAATGCTGCCCACACACTCTCGGCGCGCAGCTTGTTGCCTCTGGCCAGATTGCCATTTGCCCATTTGGTAAAGGCATCGGTGTATGACTTGTTGAGCAAGGGAAAAGCGGTAATGCTGGAACCAAAGAAAGGCTGGGTGCGGTTCAGCACGAGGTGGGCGAGTTTGTCACGGTTGGAACCAGTAAATACCAGCATCAGTGCGGGCAGCTCAGCACTGAGGTTCAGGGTATCGCGTGCTGACTTGAGTGCAAACATGGCATTCAGGCCTGCTGGCGTGCTCAGGGCATGCTGGGCTTCATCGACGATGAGCACGATAGGTTTTTTAACCTGGTGACTGAGCTCGGCAATCACATCTGACAGCGTGACATTGTCTGGCAAACCCGGTTGGTTAATATCAATGGTCAGCGTGCCCATGACATTGACTTTGGACAAGCCCACGGCCTTGGCCGCCTTGCTGATGATGCCTATGGTGTCGGCCAAATGTTTTTTGATGGCCTCGGTAATGATGAGGGCAGGGTCGCGCTCTTTGTTGGCCCACAAATCCACATACACGGGCAGCCAGCCGCGTGCACTGATCTCTGGCACCAGGTCTTCGCGCAGGAAGGTGCTCTTGCCGACGCGCCTTGGGGCAGCCAGGAATAAACCCGAGCGCGCATCACTCAGGCCCTTGCCTTGCAACCTGTTGCAAAGCTCCTGCGCCAGCTCAGGGCGGCGAAAAGTAAAGGAAATGCTCATGGCTGACGACCCTTTTTATCTCTGCTTTTTATTTGTACTTACTCTATTATGCTTTATTATGTCCAGATACATAAATTATGTACCAAGACATAATAAAGCATAAATTGCAGCAAATACAAGATATTTTTAAGGTCTTGTCACTGCAAAAGACGATGTATCTACGCCTTTTCAGGTTTAATGCATCTGCGGCACGAGCTAGTAAGCAGTGATGGTTTCAGCCACGAATCATACTGCTTCAAAAGTGCAGACCAGCTCAGGTGCAAGCGCATGCAAAAAGCTACGCGCATCAAAGACTGCACCTGGCGCATGCGCGCCACTATGCTGTTTCACTTCACCCTGCAAAATCCGTTGCGCTGCCTCGCATATCAGTGGCGCAGTGAAGCCATAGATGTCGCGCCCCTGCGCCATCAGTTTGCGGGTTTGCCCATCCTTGCCTGCGATGATCTCGACCAGAAATATCTGGGCAGACTTGCCGCTTTCGTCTGCTGCCGCGGGTGGTGGCGTCAGCGGGTCACGTATATCCTGCAGGGCAGACAGATTCAGATAGGTATGCAATTGCCCTATGCTCAAATGTTGTGTCATCAGTATAACTTCCGAGAACGGCACTTCTATCGCATCAAGCCGCCCGAAGGGCTCAGCATAGTCCCAGGCAATTTCAGTTGCAGGCAATGTCATGGGTACCAGCTTGCCATCACTGACCACCAGACGATGTGCTGTATTGCGCGCACCGGTGATGCGCGTGCCTTCGGTAGGGTGCCAGCTGTCGAGGGCGATGCCTATGCGGATGTCATCAACTGCATCCCAGTCGCCAGTTACCGCTGTCGCCAGCAAATCTGCGAGGCCACCGTAAAAGCCCATGGCGGGCATAACCAGCACGCCTGCTTCACGCGCTGGACCATCAAAGTTCTTCAAGGTATCGTGGGCGCTCATTTGCTCTGCGCTGACATCGAGATAATGCACGCGATTGCGTATGGCTGCGGCAGCAAGCTGGTTGGCGGTTTCCAGGAAGGGGCCAGCGCAATTGATCAGGGCCGCGACGCCTTGCAAGGCCTGATCCAGCGCGGCATCATCAGCGATTGAAACGCAGTGGGTCCGGATGCCGCGACTTTCAAAGCCAGCAGCGGCCAGCTTGCCGCTATCGCGGGCCAGGGCAATTGGCACCATGCCGCGCCTTACCAGCTCATCCACCACGAAGCGTCCGGTATGCCCGGTAGCACCAAAAACAGCAACTTTGTTATTGACTGGGGTATTCATCGTTTGACTCCAAGTTTATTATTTATTCAATACGATACAGACCGGTATGTTTTATAAGATACATACAGGTCTGTAGCATGTCAAGCAATCATGCTATAATTTTTTCCATGAATACTTCAAAGACCGCCAGCGCATCTGCACCCTCAGAGGTAAAAGAACGCATACTTGAAACAGCTTCCCGGCTTTTTTATAGCCAGGGTGTCAGGGCCGTGGGCGTGGATCTGGTGGCAGAGCAGGCTGACGTCGCAAAAACCAGCATCTATCGTCACTTTGGTACCAAGGACGATCTCATCGCCGCTTTTTTACAGCGCGAAGATGAAGATTTCTGGCAATGCTGGGGCGATGTGCACAAGCGCCATGCAAATGATGCGGCTGCCGAGCTTGATGCGCATTTCCAGTGGATAGGTGAACGGGTAGCCCGCCCTAACTACCGCGGGTGCCCACAAATCAATGTGGCGGCAGAGTTTCCTGACCAGGATCACCCAGCCCGCGAGGTTGCCTACAAGCATAAACATGAGCTGCGACGCAGGCTCAAAGACATCGCTGTGCGCCTGGACGCAAAACGCCCGGATGAACTGGCTGGCCAGTTAGCGGTGTTGATCAACGGTGCCTTTGTCAGCTCTCAAATGTTCTTTGACGGCGAAGCCACGGCATTGCTAACTGCAACAGCACATGCGCTGCTTGCTGCAGCCAAAGCCTGATGGACGAAGACGCATCCGCAGATGCTAAGATAAAAACCTGCCAGGATTTTTACCGGTACTGGATGAAAAATGCTGGACTGGAAATGGTGTCCCTGCCAGATGCTGCCAACAGATTGCAGGCTATTGCGCATCCGCTGCCACTCGCATTGACAGCCTACTATCTTTGCGCCGGCAACAGCCCTGCCAACACTGCATACAATGAACTTTTACAGCCCGAAGATTTGTATGCAGAACAAGAACATCTGATCTTCATGCACGAGAATCAGGGTGTGGTCGATTGGGGCATACGTCTGCAAGACCTGGCGCAAGATGATCCCATCGTCTGGCAAAGAAATAATGATGACGAAGCATGGTACGCAGAAGATCATCATCTCAGCAGTTTCTTGATGGCTTGCTGGTATTGGGCAGAATTTGGTGAAGACAGACCTGAGGATTTTTTTAAACTTGGGTAGCGTGTTCTGTCGAATGCGCCCTACGCGCCATTGCCTGCCGCAGCTTCGAATACAATGGTGCGCACGGCGCACCCTACAAAAATTACGGTGACATACTAGCGCCTCATCATCTTTCATCAAATGAAAAAAACACCACCTACCGTACTCGCACTTGATCTTGAAGGCACACTGATCTCCAATGCAATGAGCCAGATACCACGTCCTGGCCTGCATGCTTTTCTCGAGCGCTGCGCTGCACTATTCCCACGCCTGGTCATGTTCACGACAGTGAAGGAAGACAAGTTCAGGCAAATCGCCCGCTTGCTGGTGGAAGAAGGCATGGCACCAGCCTGGTATGCAGACATGGAATATGTGCACTGGCAAGGTGAAACCAAGAATCTGGAATTTGTGCCTGATGCCGCAGTCAGTGACATCATCCTGGTGGATGATTTTGAAATCTATGTCCATCCAGGCCAGGAGGCGCAATGGATGCAGATAGCGTATTTTGACTATCCCTATTCTGAAGACGACAGAGGATTATTTGTGATGCTGGAAAAGCTGGAAGCACTAGTCAGTGGCTTTATGTAAAGAATCGCTCAAGCCTTTTATTATTTTTCAGGACTGATTAGGGCTACACAACATATTCATATCGTCTGTCAATTCATGCTTCACATAAAAGAAGCCCTCATACAACAATGACTTCGCTTTTGAGCGCCAACTGACATAACGACTGGTGGGCGTAGCAGCGGAGATGGCATGGAGTTCCATTTCATTCGCCATCGTCATCGCCCGCTTCATGTGCAAAGGGTCACTGACCAGCATTACATTCTTTAATTGATGCGCGCGCATGATTTTGCAAGCCTGCATCAGGTTTTGATGGGTATTTTTCGATACCTCTTCCGTCAAAATCTTTTCAGCAGGAATACCCTCGGCAATGGCATATTGGCGGGCTGTGGCTGATTCAGAAAGAGTGTCACCTTCACTCAAGCCACCTGTGAAAATCAGATACTGCACCTGACCGTTTTTGTACAGGTGTATGCCATGCTTGATGCGTTCTGCAAATACGGGCGATGGCCTGTCTTTCCAGACTGATGCGCCTAACACTATCGCCGCATCAGCTTTGATTTTCTCTGGTATGGCAGATTGTTGGGCCAGCATTGCAGGATAAAGAGCAATACTCAGCATGATCTGGATAAAGCCAGCCAGAGCGATGATCAATGCTAGCAACAGAATATACTTAACGCGGAAGTAACGGCGCACAACAGTAAAATAAAGCTTCACGCTGGCCTGCTACTTTCTTAACACGCGCCAGGGCTTGCTGGTTTTTGAATAGACGGGTACACGCTTTTCATTACTCGCATAATCGTCTTCAAAGACTACCCATGCATCACTACGCCTGACCAGATACCAGAATGGCAGCTTGCGGCCTTCAACACGCAATGGCGTGCCATACAAATCCAGCTCAGACAAATCCAGGGACAATCTGGCTTTATCCGGTTTGCCATTGATGCTGAGCTTGCCGTCTGCGAAACACCATTGCTCTTTTTCTTCGCTGACAAAGCAGCCTTGTATGATGCGTGCCAGATAAAGGTCGGCCTCGTTCTGCTCAAGTGTGCCCAGGCGTTGATACGGCCCCTGCTCTGCCCTGTGCTTGCCGTTACCCACTAACCAGACTTTATCACCTGCTAGGCGCAGGCAATAGGCAGTCTCGTCACCCTCATGCCAGGCCAGGTTTTGTTTGATGCGGCCATCCTTTATGCTCAGGGCAATTTGCTGGCTGTCAGTGGCTTTCATGGCCCCTGTCCAGTTGCCATGTTTTTCCAGCAGGCTCAGAAAATGAGTCGTAGCCCAGTAGCCATCCAGCTTGCTCAGGGCGGCGGCGCCTGTGCAAATTTTGGCTTCCACTGCCATGGCAGTAGAAGCAGATAACAGTAGCAATGCGAGGGCGAGTTTGGTGCAGGTGGTTTGCATGATAAACGGGCTCATTTCATCTCATTGAGATACTTTATCCAGAGTTCAAAATAACGCTTCAATTCTGCCTTGCGTTGATGGGTATCGGCATGGTGCTTCAAAAAATCTGCCTGATTTTGCAACTTGTCAGCCAATAGCATCTTGCGCACTTCTGGCAAGGTCCAGCCTACGTAGATGGCAAGATCAGTTATCTCCCATGCATCGGTATGTGGCTTGCATAAGTAGGCATTGGCTGCGCGACGGTACTCCATCACCAGCATCATCACTTCTGCTGAAAATGAAGATACCATGGACACATGGGAAGCTAATTCTGCATCCCCTTGAAGCAATGGATGTATGCAAAACGCCTTCAAGGCGTCCATGCTGGCATCGAGGCGCATCATGATGTCCAGGCCGTCATCAATGTGCTTCATCAGCAATTCCTGGCTGCGTTCAGCCCGGCGCCCACCGTAAAATTTGCTGATCGCCTGATATTCTGTGCTTGCCTCAAGCGTTTGTTTCACAGCATTTCTTCCTGTCCTGTCAGTCGGTCTCGATCTGATGCATCAACATAAAATTACTTTCGTCGATTTTAACAGAACAGCAAAACCAGGCAGCCCGATAGAGCTTGCCTGATGTCGCACGGATATTAATTTATTCCACTTATTTGACCAGACTAGCCGTCATCGCAATATCAAAGTCCTGCTGTTTGTCTGGCGTTTCTTTTTGCAGCTTCGCTTGCTGGCCGAGGCCTGTGATCAGTTTTGGCTTGGCGATCACTTCATCGCCTTTTTTGACGATCATGTCTATGACGACTGAATTTTTATATTTGTCTGAAGGTGCCGGAGTAAGCGTAAAACTGAAGTCCCATTTTGCCTGACCGTCTTCAGACTGTATGCCGATGGCGGCTGGCGTACCTTGCTTGACTACAACACGGGGTGAACTTTTTATACCAGCAACCTTAATATCCATCGCCACGGAATAACTGCCCACTTCTGACTTGTCCGCGTCCTGGCCAGTCTGTATGGGTGTGGCAACACTGCTCACTGGTGTCGCAGCCCAGGCACTGTAGGCACTGACACTGCACAGGCAGCTCAATACTGCGTAGGCGACCACACGTTTCAATTTACTCGGATTGTTCTGTTGCAATTGCATGATTCTCTCCTTTAAAGGATGACGGGAAGGCCAATGGCAGGCCAGGGCGCTGCGGGTGACACTTAACTGGGTTTTGAGCATGGCTTCGGCATAGGTGCGCCTGGCCTGAGGCTCTTGCGCAATCACGCTGGCATCGCAGGCCAGCTCCTGGTCGAGACGGAAGCAGCGGGCAGCGACATGCATGAGTGGGTTGAACCAGAACAGACATTGCAGCAACGCAAACAGGGTATTGGCAATGACATCACCACGGCCTTTGTGCACCAGTTCATGGCGGATGATGAGTGCCTGTTCTGCTTCACTATAACGCTCATAAAAATCAGCGGGAACAATGATCTTTGGTCTGAAGCAGCCTGCCAGCGCCGGGCCAGTATCAACATCGCTGGCGAGATAGACACCCTCGCTCTCGGTCAGTTTGCCGAGCCTGCGCAAGAAATGCAGGTGCTGCATGCCAAGCAGGGCCAGCAGACACAGGCTGCCTATGAGCCATACACTGACAAGAATTATTGGCCAGACACTGGTGGGCTGTATCTCCAGCAGAGTTGTACCTGAGATGAACTGGTTAGCAGGAGCCTGCAACTTTTCCGCCATGTCCAGATATTGCCGGTGCGGCAAAAACATGGCGAGCAGGGAGAGTGGCAAGACCGCCCAGAGCTGGTAGGCAATACCGGCACCTGCCAATTTACGCAAAGGGTTTCTGACCAGCAGGATGAGCACGATCAGGCCGCTGATGACAAGGCAGGCGAGTATTGCTGGCTGCAAGAAATTACTGATCATCACCGAGCTCCTTGATGAGACGTTTGAGTTCAGCGATATCCTGTTTGGACAATTTCTTTTGCTCGCTGAAGTGCGCCACCAGCGGTGCGATACGGCCATTGAACATGCGGTCGAGAAAACCCTTGCTCTCTGACATCAGCCATTGTTCACGCTGCAGGATGGGGGAATACAAAAAGCGTCTGCCATCCTTCTCGGCAGCGATCGCACCTTTTTTCAGCAGGCGGTTCAGCAAGGTTTTGACTGTGGCTTCCTGCCAATCCTGTTGCTGCGCCAAAGCGGCGCTGACCTCTTCGGCTGACTGCGGATGCTGTTTCCACAGGGTTTCCATGACTAGCGATTCTGCCTCGCTGATGGCGATGTTTTTCATTGCGGGCTCCAGAGTGAAATTAGCATCAGACATTCATTTACAGATGTAATCGACAATTAATGATTACACGTGTAATCAGTGAAGTCAACAAGAAATTGCAATCAGCTGACTTGCGCAACATCCTGATTTTTGCCTTCCATCTGCAAACCATGCTTGCACACCACGGCTTTGCATCGCATAATTGGTCTTACCAATTTAAATTTGGTCAACCAAAACCCAAAACAATACATGATGACAAGAAAAACTGGACTATTGCCCCGGCTACTGGCTGCCTTTCTGCTGGCACCCGTTTTGGCTATACCGGCGCATGCCCAACATGCCGCCCATGCCGACCAGGCGCAATACCAGAATCCCATCATCCATGCCGATTATTCCGACCCCGATGTCATCCGTGTAGGCAAGCGCTATTACATGACGGCATCGAGTTTCAATAGTGCACCCGGCTTGCCTTTGCTGGAATCGGCAGACATGGTGCACTGGCAACTGGTGGGGCATGCCTTGCCACAGCAATTGCCACTCGCGGATTTTGCCCGGCCACAGCATGGCAAGGGAGTGTGGGCACCCTGTCTGCGTTATCACGACCAGCGCTTCTGGATTTTTTATCCTGATCCTGACCAGGGCATTTATGTGATGACGGCAGAAAATTTCAGCGGCCCCTGGACTACACCTCACCTGCTGCTGGCAGGCAAGGGTATCATCGATCCTACGCCTTTGTGGGATGAAGATGGCCAGGCTTATCTGCTACACGCCTGGGCCAAAAGTCGTGCTGGCATCAACAATATGCTGAGCCTGCGCCGCATGAACAAGGAGGCGACACAGATACTGGATACCGATGCCAAGGTCGTTATCGATGGCAACAAGCTGCCTGGCTACAAGACACTGGAAGGCCCCAAGTTCTACAAACATCAGGGCTACTACTATGTCTTTGCCCCGGCTGGCGGCGTGGAAGAAGGCTGGCAATCGGTATTCCGCTCACGCCATATCGAGGGCCCGTATGAAGACAAGATCGTCATGGCACAGGGCAAGTCAACCACCAATGGCCCGCACCAAGGTGCCTGGGTACAGACGCCAGCAGGCACTGACTGGTTTTACCACTTCCAGGACAAGCGCGCCTATGGTCGCATCGTGCACCTGCAACCCATGCACTGGAAAAATGGCTGGCCCGTCATCGGTGACGATGTCAACAATACCGGAACAGGTGAACCCGTGCTCAGACATGCGATGCCGGTAGCAGGCAGCTTCCCGCAAGTACAGCCTGCGACTACCGATGAATTCAAAGACAGCAAGTTGGGCCTGCAGTGGCAGTGGAACGCCAACTGGAAACCAGAATGGTATTCATTGACAGCCAGGCCACAGCACCTGCGCCTGCACACTCAAGCCGACAGCAGCTATGCAGAACGCAAAAACCTGTGGGACGTGCCCTCCTTGCTTTTACAAAAACTACCAGCCGAACAATTCACAGTAGATACCAGACTGGACCTCAGCCACCTGCAAAACAGCAGCAGCACTGGCCTCATCATGTATGGCTTCAACTATGCCTGGCTGGGCGTGCGCCAGCAAGACAAGGCAAGACAGTTACTCTTATCGACTTGCGACAAGACAGAAGCAAAATGCGCAGAAGTGGTACGCGCCAGCCTGCCACTGGACAGCAACACAGCCTATTTGCGCATGGTGGTGCAGGCAGGTGGCAAAACGCAATTCTATTACAGCACCGACAATCAGCAATTCAATGCGATTGGCGATGAGTTCACTGCGACGATGGGCCGCTGGGTTGGTGCACAGATGGGTTTGTTCAGCGTACGGCCTGATGCATCACCTTCTGCTGGGGATGATTATGTCGATGTAGATTATTTCAGGGTGACGATAAACAAGCAGTTACCATAATTCAAACGCCCAGGCGGTGCGTCTTGACGCACCAGTTCTGGCTTTGATGTTGTCCACAACTGCTCCCCTGATGCCCTTCAACGACAAATCCTTGTCATGGCGCAAATATATCCCTGCGTAACTCCAGCAAAACCTGATATTGAGGTAAAGTTGATCCTGCACGCGGCGCAAATCTCAGCAACGTGACAAAATAGAAAGAGATGTCGCCGGGTAAAAATCCCTGCATGCTGACATCCGATAACAGAGACAAACCACCGTAAAACGAATTCATCATGCGTATTTTGCTAGCAGAAGACGACAGTGTACTGGCCGACGGTCTGACCCGCTCGCTCAGGCAATCCGGCTATGCCACTGATTGTGTCAATGATGGGGAGGCAGCAGATACTGCGCTGACTACCCAGGACTTTGATTTGCTGATCCTTGATTTAGGCTTGCCCAAGTTGAGCGGGCCAGAAGTCTTGCGCCGTTTGCGGGCGCGTAATTCGCGTTTGCCTGTGCTGATACTGACGGCTGCAGACTCTGTCGAACAAAGGGTCAAGGGTCTGGACCTCGGTGCCGATGATTACATGGCCAAACCCTTTGCCCTGTCTGAACTCGAAGCGCGCGTGCGTGCACTGACGCGGCGTGGTGCAGGTGGCGGGCCTACCGTCATCAAGCATGGGCCGCTGACTTATGACCAGGTCGGGCGTATTGCCTATATCCATGAGCAGATGCTGGACTTGTCAGCGCGTGAACTGGGTTTGCTGGAAGTGCTGTTGCAACGTACCGGGCGGCTGGTGTCCAAGGAACAACTGGTCGATCATCTATGCGAATGGGGTGAAGAAGTCAGTAACAATGCCATCGAAGTGTATGTGCACCGCCTGCGCAAGAAAATAGAGGTGGATGGTGTGCGTATTGCGACAGTGCGCGGTCTCGGTTATTGCCTGGAAAAATTCTTTGTCCCTGCCACTGCCCCGGCAACAAACTCTGCTACTGCGGCGCCTACCGCCAGCACTGAACAAAAATGAGTCAACAGCCAGGCAGGGATGACAGCGACGCAGCAGCGCCTGACAGCCTGGCTGGCAAGCAGCCCGAAGAAAAAACGCAACGTTCCCTGTTTGGCGAAATCCTTGACTGGATGCTGGCACCGCTCTTGCTGCTATGGCCGATGAGCATTGCCATCACCTACCTGGTGGCAAAATCCATCGCCAACCAGCCCTTTGACCGGGCGCTAGAAGACAATGTACTGGTATTGTCACAGCAGGTCAAAGAGATAGATGGCAAGGTCGTTACCCAGCTCAGCAACCCTGCAAGAGATATTTTGCGTGCAGATGATCTCGACAATATCTATTTTCAGATCAAGGTCAGCAAAGACCAGCTCATCGATGGTGACCGTGATCTTCCCGCTCCCATTGAAGAAGACAAACCGACCATAGGCACAGTCCAGTTCAGGAACGCCGTCTTGCGCGGCATAGATATACGCATTGCCTATAGTTATATCGACCTCAACAAGACAGGCAAACCCGGCCCGAATACAGACCCGCATTTAGCCTTGGTACAGGTCGCCGAGACACTGGAAAAACGCGCCTTGCTGGCCAATGAAATCATCAAGGGCGTAATCCTGCCGCAATTCATTATCCTGCCGATTGCTCTGGCACTGGTCTGGTTTGCCCTGAGCCGAGGCTTGTCACCTCTGGCAGAATTGCAGCAGCGCATACGCGCACGCAGGCCGGATGATCTCAGCCCCATCGATTCACGCCATGTGCCGGAAGAGATTACACCCCTCGTCAAATCACTCAATGAAATGCTGGAAAGGCTGGCGCAAACCATCGCTATCCAGAAGCGCTTTATCGCCGATGCAGCACACCAGATGAAAACCCCGCTGGCCGGTTTGCGCATGCAGTCAGAGCTGGCCCTGCGCCAGACCGACCAGCAAGAGATACATCAGTCACTGACACAACTGGCCACCAGTTCAGAAGCAGCCACGCGCCTGGTCAACCAGTTGCTGACACTGGCACGCGCAGAAAACCTGGCACCGGCCAATCAACCACGCGAACAGATAGACTTGAACATCCTGGCCCGCAATGTGGTGCAGGACTGGATACAGGCTTCATTCGCAAAAAAAATAGACCTGGGTTTTGAGCAGGATAAAAATTCCGTGCTGATCTTTGGCAGCCCGCTGATGTTGCGTGAAATGCTCAGCAACCTCATCGACAATGCATTGCGCTATACCCCGCAAGACCATAGTGTGACCGTACGGGTGCGTACCGACCATGAACAGGCACTGGCAGTACTGGAAGTGGAAGACAATGGCCGTGGCATACCGGTTGAAGAACGCGGGCACGTGTTCGAGCGTTTTTACCGCATCCTCGGCAGCAATGTGCAAGGTAGTGGCCTGGGCCTGGCTATCGTGCGCGAGATCGCCAGCCAGCACGAGGCCAGGATAGAAATACTCGATAATCCGCAACCGCAAGACCCGGCCTACCCAGGCTGCGTGTTCCGCATTTCTTTCCAGTTGAATCCTTACGATGAACTTGCCATGGAGGGCTTGTCATGAGTACAGCACCTGAGCAGGCTGGCAGTGTCAGCAAACAATACTGGCGGCATACCCGGCGACTGACCGTGGCCCTGATGGCTTGCTGGGCTGTGCTGTGCTTTTGTGTACTGTTCTTTGCGCGTGAATTGTCCAGCGTGGTTTTCTTTGGCTGGCCGTTTTCTTTCTACATGGCGGCGCAAGGCCTGACGCTGAGCTTTGTGCTGATACTGGCTATCTATTCACTCAGCATGGGCTGGATAGGCCGCAGGCAAAAAGGAAGCTGATCACATGGGGCAAAAAACCTTCACACAAAGATTGACGGTGTATTACCTGTGGTACACGCTGCTGTTTTTCATCTTCCTGATCAGTCTGGCCATACTCGAAAAAGAAGGCGTGCCGCGCGCCTGGATAGGTTATCTGTTCATGTTTGCCACTATTGTGCTGTATGCAGGCATAGGCGTAGTCAGCCGTACGGCTGACATCAGCGAATATTATGTCGCCGGGCGGCGCGTGCCTGCGGTTTTCAATGGCATGGCAACGGCGGCAGACTGGATGTCTGCCGCGAGTTTTTTGAGCCTGGCTGGCGGCCTGTATTTGCAGGGCTTTGATGGCCTTGCCTACATCATAGGCTGGACTGGCGGTTTTTGTCTGGTGGCGATGCTGATCGCGCCTTACCTGCGCAAGTTTGGTCAATACACGATCCCTGATTTTCTAGGTGCACGCTTTGCCGGTAACCCGGAAAACAATATGGTCAGGATACTGGCTGTGATTGCCACGGTATTCATTTCCTTCATCTACGTGGTCGCGCAAATTTATGGTGTGGGCCTGATAACATCACGCTTTACCGGTGTGGATTTTTCTGTCGGCATCTTCCTCGGCCTGGCCAGCATACTGGTTTGTTCTTTCCTGGGTGGCATGCGTGCCGTAACCTGGACCCAGGTTGCGCAATACATCATCATCATTATCGCCTTCCTGATCCCGGTTGCCTGGCTGTCAGTCAAACACACCAATAACCCGGTCGCGCCGCTCTCGTACGGGGCGGTGCTGCCTGAGCTGGTCAACAAGGAAAAAATCTTTGAATCAGATCCAAGGGAAAAAGAAGTCAGGGCTATTTACCACCAGCGTGCCGACGAGCTGCAAAAGAAAATTCAACAATTGCCGCAATCATGGGAAGATGGCCGTTTTGAATTGCAGCACAAACTCGAAGAATTAAAATCAGGCAATGCCTCGCTGCTGGATATCAAAGCCGCCAGCCGGGTGTTGGCGAATTATCCCAAAACGCCGCAAGAGGCACAAAACCGCTGGAACGACATACGCAATAACTACCTGAGTAAATCGCAACCCGGCTTCTCCAAATATACTCCCTACGCTGCCAAAGACCAGAAAGAGTCTGACAGCAAACGCAATAATTTCATGGCACTGGTACTGTGCCTGATGATGGGTACTGCTGCGCTGCCCCATGTGCTGGTGCGGTACTACACCACGCCCTCGGTCAAGGAAAGCCGCGATTCAGTATTCTGGTCACTGTTCTTTATCATGCTGCTGTACATCACGATACCGGCACTGGCGATACTGGTTAAATACGATATCTATAATTCCCTGGTCGGCACAGAATTTTCCAAGCTACCTGCCTGGGTCACTTACTGGGCCAATATAGACCGCAATAATCCTCTGGTAAATATCACCGACATCAACCATGACGGCATAGTCCAGTTGGCCGAAATCGTACTTGATGGTGACATCGTCGTGCTGGCCACACCCGAGATTGCCGGCCTGCCGTATGTGGTATCTGCGCTGGTGGCAGCTGGAGGCCTGGCAGCTGCACTCTCTACTGCGGATGGCTTGCTGTTGACGATATCGAATTCCCTGTCGCACGACATTTATTACAAAATCATAGACCCGCAAGCCTCAACACAAAAGCGGGTGACGATATCCAAGCTGCTGTTACTGGTGGTGGCATTGGTGGCAGCCTATGTGGCTTCGCTCAAGCCTGCTGATATTCTGTCACTGGTAGGTGCGGCATTTTCAGTGGCTGCATCAGCACTATTCCCCTGCCTGGTATTGGGCATATTCTGGAAGCGTGCGAACCGCCAGGGTGCCATTTGCGGCATCATTGCCGGCTTTGTAGTCTGCGTGTTTTATATGCTGTACACCCACCCTATATTTGGTGGCAGTCCGGCGAATCAGTGGTTCAGCATTGCGCCTATATCGGCAGGTGTATTCGGTGTGCCGGCTGGTTTCATCACCATGATGGCAGTGAGTTTTTTCACGCCCAGGCCGGATCAGAAGACGCTGGATCTCGTCGATTTTATACGGCAGCCTTGAGGACAGGAAATGTCTGGCATTGGTAAAAAAGTAGATGTCGTAGGGCGCATTGTAATGCGCCGCATGTAAACGGCGCGCACGGCACAGATTATTTCCCGAGTATGCAACGTCATGCGGCGCATTGCAATGCGCCCTACGTCACGGTATTTCTGGGCATGTGTATGTTGATCACAGTACAGATGTGCAGCTATAAGTCTGACGGCATACCCGGTGATGCTTTTCGACATTGCGCAGGCGACATGCCAAAACGCTTGCGGAATATCTTTCCCAGATAACTGACATCGGCTATGCCTGCTTCATCTGCGATGACAGCAATACTGTGGGCAGAATTGAGCAAGCGCCATTGCACATGTTGCAGGCGCAGCTCATTCCAGTAATTCTTTGCCGTCATGCCATGCTCAGACAAAAACTGGCGATCCAGCTGCCGCCTGCTGATGCCGACCATGCCCGCAAGTTCATCGATGGTCTTGCTGGTACTGAGCAGGCTGCGCATCAAGGCAATAGCACGACCTGTATGGCGGCTCGTTGCAGCTTCTATATCAAGTGAGCGCAACTCATGACTGCTGCTGCGTGCCTCATCAACCAGCATGTCGGCCAGGCCCTTCAGCGCACGGCTGCGGCCACAGGCACGCGCAAGCATTTCTATCGCCAGGTCTATCGCTGCCATGCCACCGGCACATGAAATGCGCTCGCCATCAAAACAATACATCTGCCCGCTGACGACTTCTATGCGTGGGAATGAGGCACGGAATTCAGCTTCATGCCGCCAGTGCAGCGCAACTTTATGCCCAGTCAGCAAACCACAGGCGGCCAGCAGGAAGCAGGCATTATCAATACAGACCAGCTTTACGCCGTGCCCTACCGCTTTACGCAGGATGTTTTTGTAGCGTGGTGCGAGCGCCTGTGTCGCCTGCGCGTTCCTGCCACCAAAAACTACCAGGTAATCAAAGTCTGCATAATTAATTTCTGCCGTGGTGGTCTGAACTTGTATGGCTATGCCACTGCTGGATTTGATACTGCCAGTTTCCAGTCCGAGGATTCGCCAGGTGCAATAACGCTGGCGGCTGTAGTCGGCCTCATCTGCGGTAAAACGCAGCTTATCCAAAAATCCTCCAAACGGCAGCATCGCAAATTCTGGCAAAGGCATGATCAGCAGGCGTATGTCTGCCACAGTCGTTTCAGTACGCATAGCCCATGTCCATAATTTACCTCAATAAGTCCAGATAATACCATTTATAAAACATGATCCTGTTTACACTGATTGCATAGAAACGGGAGAAAACATGGCATTGAGCATCTGGATTATTTACGCCATCACAGTACTGGGACTGTCGCTGACACCTGGCCCAAATGGCTTGCTTGCAATGACACATGGCGCGATGTATGGCGCAAGAAAAGCCTTGTGGACCATCACTGGCGGCGTGGTGGGTTTTACTGCCCTGATTGCCTTGTCCATGTTTGGGCTCGGCGCCTTGTTACAGGCATCTTCACATGCCCTGCTGGTGCTCAAGATAGGCGGCGGGCTTTATCTGGTCTGGCTGGGCATACAGTTATGGCGCGCACCCGCCCTGCATCTCTCGCTGAAAGACAACAAGGGCAGTGCGCACGGATACATTCTGTTCCGCACCGGCTTGCTGACCGCCATTGCGAATCCAAAAGTGATCCTGTTCTATGGCGCTTTCTTGCCGCAGTTTATTGATCTACAGCGCTCTTTGCTGACGCAATTCCTGATCATGACGGTGACATTTGCGGGCATGGAATTTGTGGTCGAATGCCTGCTGGCCAGATTGGCCCACCAGCTACGCCCCTGGCTGGAGCGAGGCGAGAAACTTTTTAACCGATCGTGCGGGACTTTGTTTGTGCTGGCTGGCGCTGCCTTACCCATAATCAAGTAAGGCCAGATTTTTGATTAAAAAAACCCGGCCTGCCTTGTAGCCATATTCTGTGTAGATGTATCTGTATAAGCGTATCTGGTAATCAATCAGCCAGCACAGACTGCAAAGACACAGGCTTGCTGGCCTGCGCCATGGGGAACAACCACCAGCGCATGCCGGTTTGTGGTTCAGCGATATCGACTTCTTCACCCATCTGCGGCGTACTGATACGCACATTATGCTGCTTGGCCAGCGCGACAATGCGCTCGAACGGCTCAAACCAGCTATGCAGTGATAAATCAAAAGTGCCGTTATGGATGGGCAGCATGGTTTTGCCACGCAAATCAATATGAGCCTGCAGCGATTGTTCAGGCTGCATGTGGACATCAGGCCACATCTTGTTATAGGCACCGGTTTCTATCATGGTCAGGTCAAACGGGCCGTATTTGTCGCCTATCTCTTTGAAGCCCTTGAAGTAGCCGGTGTCGCCACTGAAAAATATTTTCAGTTCAGGCGTGAGTATGCTCCATGATGCCCACAGAGTCTGGTCACGGTCATGCAAACCACGGCCAGAAAAATGCTGGGCAGGTGTGGCGACAAACTGCGTGCCATTGATCCAGGTGCTTTGCCACCAGCCAAGTTGCTGAATTTTGTCGGCAGCTATACCCCATTTGATGAGACGGTCACCAACACCTGTCGGCGTCAGGATGTGCTCGGTCTTTTTCGCCAGTTGCAAAATAGCGGCATAATCAAGGTGATCATAATGATCATGCGACAGGATGATACCCTTGATAGGCGGCAGGTCTGCAATGCTGATTGGTGGCTGGTGAAAACGTTTTGGGCCCATCCACTGGAAGGGCGATGCACGCTCAGAAAACACAGGATCAGTCAGCCAGAATTCGCCTTGCAACTTCATCAGCATGGTTGAATGGCCGAGGCGATAGAGGCTATTGTCTGGCGCGGCCAGCAACTGCTCTTGAGTCAGCTCAAACACGGGAATGCTGCCACCCGGTACAGTGTCTTTGGGCTTGTCAAAGAAAAATTTCCACATGATTTTGAGATTGCCCCACAAGCCGGGTTCGCGCATCTCTTTGTCATTGACAAAACCGCCTGTAGTAGCGGGAGCCGGTGTTGCAGGCGTAATTGCAGAAGCAACGACGGGTAAATTCTGGGCATTGCTGGGGTAAGAAACATAAGCCATGATGATCAACACTCCTGTCATGAAGAGACTGAATACAAACCGCGAAATTCGGGGCATAAATGATTGCGCCTGGCAACTGCACAAAACTACACAAGAAAAATACTGCGTCGAATATTTACACTACACAGTGTAGTTTCTAAATCTGAAAAAGTAAACTACTTAGTGTAAAATTCTTTTATCGCAGCCAGACAGGCTCAACCAGCACATCAGATAATAAAATTTCAAAATGTCAGAACCCGTACGCCAGACCGACCGCAAGCGCGAAGCAATATTGCAGGCAGCCATCCATGAATTTCGCCTCAATGGCTTCGATGCAACCAGCATGGACAAGATCGCCGCCACGGCCATCGTCTCCAAACGCACGGTGTACAACCACTTCCCTAGTAAAGACGATTTGTTCGCCGCAATATTGTTAAAATTGTGGCAAAGCGCTGTTTCTCAGGATGATTTTCGCTATCAAGCCGATAAAAACCTGCGAGAACAGCTGGAAACTTTCCTTGGCAACAAGATGCGCCTGATGAGCGACACCAATTTCATCGACCTGGTACGCGTCGCCGTGGCCGCCACCATCCACACCCCGGACCGCGCCCGCGACATGGTAGAGCGCATGAGCAAGCGCGAAGAAGGCATCGTCGCCTGGATCAGGGCGGCACAGGCAGATGGCAAGTTAAAAGCTGGCGATCCCTATTTCATGGGCGACATGCTGCAAGGCCAACTGAAGTCCCTGGCCTTCTGGCCACAGGTCGCGATGGGGCAGCCTATGCTGGAAGAGCAGCAGCAAAAGGTGTTGATAGAACTGACGGCGGGAATGTTTTTGGGATTTTACGGGGTGGTGCCTGCAACAGCGGTAGGTGCAATTAGCGTAGCGTAATCGGACGCATCGAAAAAATATATGAAACTGATCTTCTTTATATTTGCGGCCCTACTGACGCCGCTAACAAGCTCTGCTGCTTGCTCTGGCGAAGTTTCAGGTAAGAGCCACAATGTAGCTATCGAAATTTCTGACAGAGGCTGCGAATACAGTAGCGCTCATATATTTTTCGGTAAGAAAAATGGCGAAGAAGGGCATTTTCCAGTTGAGGAAGAATGTACGGGTGACGGAGACCAGTTCTCGTGTAAAGCAAACGGCCGCACACCTCTTGCAGGAAAAACCTACAGACTTCAAAAACATGGGCGCGATGCTTGCGACGCAACGGGGAAAACTCCAGGCGAAAGATTCAAGTGTATTAAGGGCTGCACAAAAACTGGTGATGCCCCTATGTACTTGTACATCACGCCCTACGAATGTTAATCAGCAACATGCGTAATCGGACGCATGCCAAGCGCATACATTCAAAATTATCCTACTTGCGTATAACAAAAAGTCCTACTAAAATAAAACTGATGCATTATCAGGAGGCATTATGCTGCAAACATTACGACGTGCCGGTGGCTCACTGGTGATGACGGTTCCCAAAGCGTTTATAGAACAAAACCAATTGCAGGAAGGCTCCCAAGTAGAGCTTTCGCTGGAAGGGGCACGCATGACTGTCAATGCACCAAGCAAGCGTCGTTACAAGCTCGAAGAGCTGCTGGCAGAAATGCCAGGCGGGGAACTGCCAAAAGTAGAAGGCTGGGATGAAATGCCTCCCGCCGGATTGGAAGTCCTCTGATGGCGGCATACGTCCCGGCTCGTGGTGATATCGTCCATTTACAATTTGACCCGGCATCCGGTCATGAAATGAAAGGCAGGCATTTTGGTCTGGTGATCAGCCAAAAAGCTTTCAATCAACGCGGTCTGGCGATGATCTGCCCCATTTCCCAAGGTGCTGCAGATGCTGCCAGGACACACGGGATGATCGTTACTCTGATGGGATTGGGACTTGATACCCAGGGTGCAGTCCATTGTCATCAAATGAAATCACTGGACTGGAAAATACGTCAGGCCAAATTTAAAGAAAAAGTGCCACTGGCCATCGTTGATGATGTGGCTGCGCGTGTTGAGGCGATTATTTTTGAGTAAAAGCTATGGTACTGCTGAAATTGACCTGACAATTGCCGCCTTTCAAATCAGGTAACTGTCAAATCAGAGCACAACTACAACAAATATCAGCTTCACTCATTCTCTGAACAAGCAAATGAAAATTCAATACAAGCTTCTGCCACTTTTATTTTTTTCCCTTTGCCTGAGTGCATGCCATTCCTTGCTCAGAGTGTCAGGCAAGGTCGTGGATGAAGAAGGCAAGGCTATCAGCAAAGCCTCTGTTTTCATTATTTATGGGAACTGGGTGAGTGAATCGACCACGCGTGAGGACGGTACATTTTCCAACGCGCAGGTGCATGGCGGGACTGAGAATCTGCAACTGCTGGTTTCCAAAGAAGGCAAGCAACTTTATTTGGAAACGCTAGATTACCACACATCCCCTGTCAGCAAGACCATAGTCCTGAAAAAAGGAACGCAGTCAGAATTGCAAACACCAGAGCATCATTCATAGACTTCTAATTCAGAAACATCAAACAACTTGATGGTTCAAATTCCCGTATGCATCTGCCAATTTCTGCCAGCTCTCATCGCTAAAGCTTTCGCGTCCAACAATAATAAATTTTCTTTTGCCATTCTTTTCCCACACGCAGGTAAAAGTATCGTCATTAAAATTTTTTTGCTTAAGAGACTGGAAATCAATCGTATCAACGATCTCACCACCTTTCATGACTGTAAGTTCACTTGGAGTGAAGATCAATTGATCACCCCATCTATTACGTCCAGAAAACTGCCATGGCATTGCGATGCATAAGGCTACAATCAGGCAAGCTGGCAGTACCCATGATTTATAAAAGTAGATATTCATGAGTATGACTCCGACTACAAGCCATAAAGGCATGGATTTTCTCAAACCACGAAAAAATGCCCCTTGCTGCTGGTCTTTCAGTATATGTATTTCTGTCATAATTTTTGGTGATGCTTGCATTGAAATGGATTGCAATCATAAGCTAAAAAACCAGAGAACTCTGCTTTCTTGCTTGCTGATTTGGGGCCTGAACAGTGTTTAGATATCCTCTCCACTCTTCTCCAACACCGCCAGCATCGCCCTCAACCCCTCATTCAAACGCTTCAAATCCGCAGCATTTAAACCAACCATGATGCGTCTCTCGTTCTCTACATGAGCAACCAGCGCACGATCTACCAGGTCTTTGCCGGTATCTGTCAATTGCACCAGCATGCTGCGGGCGTCGCCGGGGTTTTGCAGGCGTAGTATCCAGCCGCTGGCTTCGAGTTTTTGCAGTCTGTGGGTCATGGTGCCGGAGGTGACCATGAGTTTGGAGAACAGGTCGGTCGGGCTCATGCAGAAAGTGGCGCTGGAGCGACGCAGCGTCGCCAGCATATCGAATTCCCAGGCGCTCATGCCGAAGTTATTGAAGGTGCTCTCAAGCGCGCGGCTCAGCAGGTCACTGCAACGGCGCAGGCGGCCTATGTTTTCCATGGGGCTGCAATCAAGGTCTGGTCTGGCATTGCGCCATTGTTCCAAAATTTTATCGACTGCATCCATCTTCTTTTCCGCCATCTTGCTCCCCTGATTATTCATTCGCGCATCAATTATTCGTTTGCGTATAGGTCGTCATTATATGGGCAGCCCTATGGTGATTCACGTATTTACGCTCTTTAACCTCCTACAGCGACCTCAAAGACCACACAAGGCATGTGCATTTATCTTGATATCAAGATAGTTTGTGATAAGATGAATTTATCTTGAACTCAAGACATTATCATGAAAACTGCAAATGCATCTTCACGTCTGGGCTTTTGGCTCGATACCTTGCTGACTGCCCTTGCCCCTGCCATCTGGGGCTCGACGTATATCGTTACCACTCAATTCCTGCCGCCAGACCGGCCGTTTACTGCCGCCCTGCTGCGCTGCTTGCCTAGCGGGATTTTGCTGGTGCTGTTTTGCAAGCGCCTGCCCTTGTCGCGTGAATGGGGACGTTTGCTGGTGCTGGCTGCGCTGAACATAGGCTTTTTCCAGGCGCTGCTGTTCATTGCAGCTTACCGCCTGCCGGGTGGCATGGCTGCCGTGATTGGCTCCATACAACCTCTGTTGATCATGGCGATGGCCTGGCTGCTGGACAGGCGCAGGCCAGCCGCGTTGGCGATCACGGCCAGTGTCTGTGCCGTATTGGGGATGGCGGCGCTATTGCTATCAGCCACGGCTGTCATGGATGCCGTGGGCCTGGCGGCCGCTGCGGCCGGGGCGATCTGCATGGCGGGCGGCACTTATCTGTCGCGGCGCTGGCAAAGCAGTTTGCCGGTATTGGCTTTCACTGGCTGGCAGCTCTTGCTGGGCGGTTTGATCCTGCTGCCTTTGAGCCTGCTGGTGGATGCGCCGCTGCCGGCACTGAACCTGACGCAGATACTGGGCTATGCCTATCTGTCCATCATCGGTGCTTTGCTGGCCTATAGCCTGTGGTTCCGCGGCATAGCGCGTTTGTCACCGGTTGCTGTGTCTTCACTGGGTTTGTTAAGCCCTATCACTGCCGTCATCCTGGGTTGGGTTGTGCTTGATCAAAGCATGCGGGGTATGTCACTGGCGGGTTTATTGATCGTTCTGGCCAGCGTCATCGTCATGCAAAAAAGCATGCGTAGCCAGGCCTGAATTTTTATCGCTCTCATCTTTATCAAGGAAAACAAAATGCACGCTTCCATACAAGAAATTATTGAGTCCCGCGTTTCTGCGAATAACTATGACAGCAGCCGCAAACTCAGCAATAGCGAAATCAGCGAACTGGTGCGCCTTGCGACGCTGGCACCGTCTGCCTATAATTTTCAGAACTGGAAATTCGTGGCGGTTGTCAGCGACGAGGCTAAACAGCGCTTGCAGGCAGCAGCTTTTAATCAGCAAAAGATCAGCGATGCTGCGGTGACTTTCATCATCTGCGGCACCTTGAATGCCCACGCGCAACTGGAACCCGCCTTGCGCCCTGCTGTTGCAGCCGGGATCATTGACGACAAGATGTTGACAACATGGGTAGGCATGGCAGAACAAAGCCATACCAATAACGCGGTGCTGCAAAGGGATGAAGCCCTGCGCTCAGCCTCGCTGGCGGCGATGACCCTGATGCTGGCCGCGCAAGGCATGGGCCTGGCATCTTGCGCCTTGAGTGGTTTTGATGCAGATGCGGTGGCGCGTGAGTTTGATCTGCACGCCACAGAAATCCCGGTCATGCTGGTGACTGTAGGTCATGCCGCCGCAGGCAACTGGCCGCAAAAACCACGCAAGCAAGTGCATGAAGTGATGCAACTGGTCTGAGTATCTGTTGATAATCACCAGGGTAACGTCTCACCTGCATAAGTATAAAACTCACCCGATTGTGCAGGCTGCATGCTGTTGATCACCGCCAGCATTTCACTGGCTGCCTGCGCTACCGGGCGGCCTATGCTGGCACCGCGAAAGGGTTGTGACAAGGCGGTGTTGACCGTGCCGGGGTGCAAGGCAAATAAGACTGCATCGGGATGGGTGCGTTTGAGTTCTATGGCGGCGGTCTTGATCATCATGTTCAGTGCCGCCTTGGATGCGCGATAGCTATACCAGCCGCCAAGGTGATTATCTTCTATGCTGCCGACCTTGGCAGATAGCATGGCCATGACCGCTCTTTGCTTGTCGAGCAGAGGGGCAAAGTGACGAAGGAGCAAGGCCGGACCAAAGGTGTTGACGAGAAAAGTCGCCTGCATTTGTGCATACTGCAAATCGGCCAGTTTTTTCTCTGGCATGAAGTCAGCAGTATGCAATACACCAGTCGCATTGATGATCAGATGAAAAGGGCCACGCTCTTTCATCGCAGTAGCGGCTCGCGCGATGATGTCTTCACTGGCGAAGTCCAGTGGCGGCTGGCTTTGGCGATGCAGACTTACAACCAAACTACAATGTTCCTGCGCGGCCAATAGCTCTACAAATGCCGCACCTATGCCGCCAGATGCGCCAATCACAAGTGCTCTGAAGCCCTGCGGGAAGGAGCTTAGCAGGCTATCCGCCATCATAGCCATCCTTGCTTCCACATTGCCGTGTCAGCCAGTTCCCGCCAGGCGACCTTGCGCCTGGCCTTGGTATAGACGGCTTCAAGCTCAACAAATTCTACCTGGGCATTCATGACAAGCTGCCCTTCTTGTTGCTCAGGCAAATAGACTTTACTGACCAGAAAATGCTTTTGTTTGGCAACGACTTCTACCGCAGTCCATTTGGAAAGCATGAGCTTGTTTGGCTGTATGGGATTCATTTTCTGGCTTTCAAATGGTGCTATATCTACTTAAAGATCATCGAGCCTGGCACGTATATCTGTTGCCCTGCCGCGCAGTGCCTGCAAGACGTCTTTATCCATTTTCCTGAGTTGCGGATATACCATGCCTATGCGTGGGTTGCTGGATAACTTGTCTTCATTACGCGCAAAAAAATCCCAGTACAGAGCATTGTAGGGGCAAGCATTATCGCCAGTGCGCTGCTTTTTATCATAATGGCAGCCCTTGCAATAATCGCTCATCTTGTCGATATAGGCTGCGGCAGATACATAGGGTTTGGTTGCCAGCATACCACCATCAGCAAACTGGCTCATGCCCAGGGTATTGGGTAGCTCTACCCACTCAAACGCATCGATATAAATACCCAAATACCAGCGATGGACTTGCTGTGGCTGCAAGCCCGCTAGCAAGGCAAAATTGCCTATGACCATCAGGCGCTGTATGTGGTGAGCATGGGCCTGCTCCAACGATTGCGTGATGGCGCTGGAGAGGCAGCGCATTTTTGTTTTACCGGTCCAGAACCATGCTGGCAATTCTGCCTCATGGCCAAAGAAATTATGTTCTTCATAGCCTGGCATTTGCGCCCAGTAAATGCCGCGCACATATTCTCGCCAGCCCAGTATCTGGCGTATATAACCCTCTACTGCAGGCAGGGCGGCATGGCCGGCCCAGAGTGCAGCCTCGACCTTGCTGACCACTTCTTGTGGCTGCAGCATTTTGACATTCAAGGCGAAAGAAATCAGTGAATGAAACAAGCGCCATGACTTGCTGCTCATGGCATCCTGGAACTCGCCAAAATGCGGCAAGGCATGCTGGATGAAAGCATCAAGTTGCGCCAGTGCTTCTGCCCGGTTCAGCGGCCAGGAAAAATTAGCCGCATTCGCCTCACCAAAACTATTGATGCCTGCCTGCTGTATGGTTTTCCATAAGCCTGAATGATCATGCCGAGGCCGGAAATCAGCAGGCTCCCAGGGTATGCCGGGCCAGGCTTTGCGGTTGTCGTGGTCATAATTCCATTGCCCGCCGACTGGTTTGTTGGCTTCTTCCAGCAAGACCTGGTGCTTGACCCGCATGTAACGATAGAAATTTTCCATCAACCATTTTTTGCGGCCTTCAAACAGGATGGCGGCTTCATCACGGCGGGTAAAAAAATGTTCACTGCTACGCATGCGGCAATTGACCTTGCTGGCATCGCTGTAAGCAGCGAGTTGTGCATCGAGTCTGAATTCGTCAGGCTCCTGGTATTCAAATTGACTGCACTGATAACGTGCCAGCAGCCAATCAAGATTGGCTGTCAGGGATTGGGTATTATCTGCATCATCAATAGTCAGGTAATGCAGGCGATGGCCAGCAGCCTGGAGTTGTGCAGCCAGCTCGCGCATGGCGGCAAAGATAGCGATAATTTTTTGCGCATGATGGAGGACGTAATCTGTCTCCTGACGGATTTCCATCATGACATAGACGACATCGTCAGAAGTTTGGTTAAACCAGCTATGCGCAGGATAGAGCTGGTCACCGAGTATCAGGCGCAATGTCGTTGCAGGTGCAGTAGATTGCATGGCGCTTTCCGATCTGATAACGGCTCTCAAGTCTGTGGTTTGGCACTGCGATTGCTTTGGCTGTCGTTGCGGCAGCGCTGGGAACAATATTTGACCTCGTCCCAGTTTTTTTCCCATTTCTTGCGCCAGCTAAATGGCAGGCCGCAAGTCTGGCAAAGCTTGCTGGGCAGGTCGGCCTTTTTCCGCATTTTCATCTAAATTTCATCTGAATGCCATCTAAATTAAGGCGGTCAGGAAGATGCCTTGATCTTGCAATTGGGGCGATGGCTGCATTCAGCAGCCATCTGTTTCATCCGCGACCGATTCCAACAATGGCGCCTTTATTGATCGTAACGTGTCAGGCTGGCTGCGTGATGCGTAGCCAGTTCATCAACAGAACTGATGGTCATGCCAAGTTCGCTCAGCAAACCGTCGCGCAGGCCATATACCCAGCCATGCACAGTCAGTGGCTGGCCACGTTCCCAGGCATCTTGCACGATGGTGGTGCGGCAGACGTTGGCTACCTGTTCAATGACATTGAGCTCGCACAGTCGTTCACTTCTCTCTTGCTCTGAGAGAACCTCACCCAGGTATTTTTCATGTTTCTGATGCACGTCCTGGACATGGCGCAGCCAGTTGTCAGCCAGGCCGACACGGCGGTTGGTCATGGCGGCATGCACACCTGAGCAGCCATAATGGCCACAGACGATGATGTGTTTGACACCGAGTACGTCAATCGCGAATTGCAATACAGAAAGACAATTGAGGTCTGAATGCACGACCACATTGGCGATATTGCGGTGAACAAACAGTTCGCCGGGCAAAAGGCCCAGCAATTCATTGGCTGGAACACGGCTGTCAGAGCAGCCTATCCATAAGTATTCAGGGCTTTGCTGTGCCGCCAATGTCTTGAAGAAATTGGCGTCTTTTGCCGTGATGGCAGCAGCCCACTTGCGGTTGTTTTCAAATAATTGCTGTGGAGTCAATCCTGTGTTGCTTGTTGCGTTCATGCTCTCGCCCATTTATTTTAGACAGGCGAGATTCTACCTGCAATGCGAGCTTGCTGCATGATTAGGCCATAATATATCCGGGCATGGTCTATCTGACATGAGCAAAATATTCATATTGCACAGCTGGCCTGTATCAGCAATACTTGGCAAAAATTAATGTCCAGCACTGGATTTGGAGTTCATGCATGATCCCAGACAAGTATGGCAAAACAGTGGCAAACTGGCTTGTCACATTCAGCATTTTTTACCTCAGTGCAATCTGCCCTGCACAAGCGCAGCAAGAGAGCCTGCGCATAGCCACCTTTGGCCAGGGCGGCCCCATGGAAAAAGCCGCCGCCGTACACCTGACTGAATTTTATAAAAAACTCGGCGTGCGGATCGAGTTCGTCAACCTGCCCGGCAACCGCGCCCTGCAGGAATCCAATAGCGGGCGTCTGGATGGTGAGCTCATGCGCAAGGCCGGGCTGGCTGTGGAATATCCCAATCTCCTGCAAATCATGGTGCCACTGGCAACCACCAATACCGTCGCCTTTGCACTCGATAAAAACATCGACCTCGACAAAGGCTGGGCCAGCCTCAAGGAACATACGTTTTCTTATGAGACTGGCACCAAGGTCATAGAACAAAACACCCAGGGCTTCAGCACCGGCTATGCCGAGCACAATATCAAGGCCGCCTTCCGGCAGATGCTGAACCGCCGGGTAGAACTGATCGTCATTGATGAACAGGCAGGTTTGCAACTGGTCAAAGAGATGCAGCTGGAAGGCACGGTACATATGCTTACTCCACCCATCAGCACGATACCGCTCTATCATTATCTGCATAAGAAACATGCAGACCTGGCCAGCAGGCTGGAAACCCTGTTGCGCAAGAATCATTGATACAGACTGATACGCTGTTTTGCAGTCAGCGTATTTGATCAATCAATGACAAAATTCCTTCATCATTTCATTCAATCTCAATGGCAGCCCGGCATCCAGTCTTTGCTCATCGCTTATCCTGGGGTTGATAGTACACACCTTGAAAGGCGTTTTTGACACCAGTTCCAGCCCATACTCCCTGGGGATGCCGCTGGCCTTCAGATAGCGCTCAATACGGCTAACCATACTTCCGGCTTCCTCCAATATACCCAGCCTGGCCGCCTTGCGTGACATAAAGAAACCCAGCAAATGATTTTCCTGTGAACGCCAGTTCTCATTTTCTTCGGATTCGCCACCGGTATTGGTGTGCTGAAAAACCCGAGAGACCAAAGCAAAATCCCTGGCGTTCCACGGCAGATCATCAACCATCATTTCAAACAGACGCATGCGGTTGGCAGCGTCCGACTTCAATTCAGCCGGTCTGTCATAGACATCACCGCGTTTAAATAGCGTACGGGTTTTTTGATCTTCCTGATAAATCTTGTCGATTTCGGCAGACCTGCTCATGCTTTCAGCGCTGGCAACAGCGTGGAAGGTGAGAACAAGCAATAACGGTCCGTTTTTTAAGATATTCATCGTATTTTTGTTTGCTCATATCAGGGAAACGGCGGGGATACGGACAAAACTCAAGGTGCGGCTTCGAAAGCCAATGTCTTACCTGCCCCGCGCCACTGCCCCAGTAACTTATTACCTTCCCGACGATAACTGATGGTGGCGCTTGGTTTGCCCTTGCCGTCAAATTCAGTCAGCTCGGTTACATCCTTCTTGCGTACTACCTTGAGCGGTATGGCCTGGCGATGCCTGTCATAAAAGTAGCGCGAGCTTGAGTAATATGCACCTTCAACACTATCTGTGAGCATCAGGGTAATCGGCGTGTTGCCATTGATCTTGCCGCGAAAAAACTGGGCATAGGGATTGATGTCAGCAATTGCTCCATCCCCCTCGCCTAGCAAAATATATTTTCCATAGTTGCTGAGGTAAGTAGTCAACTGCGGTGCCTTGAGTGTCATGACCAGATTACCCAGATCATCAATGGCACGGTTGGCATGTGCTGAACATGTGCCGCTGTCAAAACTGAGTGCACCATCAAGTATGCTTATCTGACCAGGATACTTCAGATACAAATCGTAGAGGCTGCCAGATTTGGTATAGCGTTCTTCCAGGCAGCGCTCGTATAGCTCGATCTGGTCAGCTACCGTTTCTTTGCCGCGCTCTTTCGTCGCCTTGTTGGACAATTTCTCCAGACGTGCTATTTCTGTACGCAAACGCCGGGCATTGGTTTTTTGCGCAAGTATCGCCAGGGTCTTTTTACCAGACTCGCTTAATAACTCCACAGGCGTGATGACACGCCCTGTCCTTGCATCAAAGTCAAAACGTATTTCATTCAGGCTGCAATATGCGCCACAGCCCTCAGTACTGACTACGATGGCATAGTGTCGCTTGCCATTCAGCAAACCAGAGGATGCTGGCTCCATGGATTCAAGAGGAAGCTCCAGCTCTATCAGTGCAGTATTTGCAGCAGTGTCCTCTTTTGCAGGTGGCAAAGTATTCAATAACTGTATGTGCAAAAAGTTATTGATACGATCTGCCACCTGCCTATCCTCGGTTGAGATGAAAGGGATGGTGAGCTCTACCTTCTCCCCCGAGGAATTCTTGCTAACATACTTGAGCGGTTTATCACTGACGGTCGCGCCCAGGCAAGTGCCAGAAAATAACAAGGCACCGCCAAAGAGACTGAAGAGGCTGATATTTTTAGCGAACATTATCCGCGAGACGGTATCAACAAGCCTCTCTGCACTGCCGGGCGCCCTACAAACTCGGCCAGGGCGCGTTGTACATGCGGGAAGTCATTGATACCTACCAACTCACCTGCCTCATAAAAACCGATAAGGTTGCGTATCCAGGGGAAGATCGCGATATCGGCGATGGTATAGGTATCGCCCATGATCCACTTGCGGTCTGCCAAACGCTGGTTGACGACGGCCAGCAGGCGCGTGGACTCTGCCACGTAGCGGTCGCGCGGGCGTTTGTCTTCATAGGCCTTGCCAGCAAATTTATTGAAGAAACCAAGCTGACCAAACATCGGGCCTATGCCACCCATCTGGAACATCAGCCATTGCAAGCATTCATAACGCTCTGCTGCATCTGTGGGGATGCACTGCCCGGTCTTGTCTGCCAGGTAGATCAGAATGGCACCAGATTCAAACAGCGCCAGTGGCTTGTCGCCTGGGCCTTGCGGGTCAATGATGGCGGGGATTTTATTGTTGGGGTTCAGCGACAAGAATTCTGGCGAAGTCTGATCATTGGTCTCAAAGCTGACCAGGTGCGGTTCATAGGCCAGACCGATTTCTTCGAGCATGATAGAGACTTTCACGCCATTCGGTGTCGGCAATGAATACAGTTGCAGGCGTTCAGGATGCTGGGCTGGCCATTTTTTAGTAATAGGGAAATTATTGAGAACAGAGCTGGACATGGTGTTTCCTTCCTGGGTTGATCTGGTAGCGGCCTTTCAGGCGCAGAAACCAGATGCTAATCCATTTATGAAATTCCTGCGCAGGGCCAGAATATCCATGATGGCATGTACAGAGCATTTAAGCTAAGCTGCATGGCTTGTGCCGTACATACTATTATTTGCCTCATGCTCAGAACCATCCTCACACGCCTGCTGTTTGTTATTGCCTTGATCGCCATAGTCCTGGGGCTGGCACGCTATCTGGGCAAGGACAATAGTGATATTGCGCCAGACAATTTGCTGGTGAAAGTGGGCGTGATCAAAAAACCGGCAGCAACTTCATTTGAATGGCAAGCCGAGCTGGATGTATATGCAGGCTTACCTGATGTCGACAACAGTTATTTCTCTGATCCTTACGCGGTCGCGATAGACAAGCAGGGCACTATTTTTGTCAGTGATGCGGGTGAGCATAACCAGATCTTGAAGATCAGCACTGATGGTGCAGTTGCGCCCTATGCCGGTTCTGTCGAAGGCTTTGTCGACGGCAAGGCTGATCAGGCGGCTTTCAATACGCCATCTGGCATAGCTCTCGATGGCAAGGGTAATTTGTTGGTGGCTGATACTGGCAATCACGCCATACGCAGCATCAGCCCTGAAGGCATGGTGACTACATTGGCAGGCAATGGCAAACCCGGCTATCGTGATGGTGCAGGTGCTGAGGCACAATTCAATGGCCCGGTGGGTATAGCTGTAGATGCTGCTGGCAATATCTACGTGGCAGACACCTACAATGACCGCATACGCAAGATCAGCCCTGACGGCCAGGTCAGCACACTCGCTGGTGGCAATGGCTCGGGTTATCTGGATGGAGCAGCAGCCACTGCCCTGTTTGATACGCCAACAGGGCTGGCACTCAATAGCAAGGGCGACATACTCATCGCCGACAGCAAGAACGACGCCATCCGCAGGCTGAGCAAGGATGGACAAGTCACCACACTGGCCCGTGCACTGGATGATGAAGAAAAACCCCTGATGCGCCGCCCTTTGAGTATCATTGCGACATACGACGATCATCTGTACGTGGGCGAAGGCGGCAAGGGGCGCATCATACAGATTTCTCCCACAGGTGAAATGCGTGGTGTGACAGGAGTGGGTATCAATTTTGATGCCGGAGATGAAAAGGCCATACGTTTCTTGCAGCCCACAGGCATAGCGCTGAATGACAAAGGTGGTCTGCTGGTCAGCGATTCCGCCCGTCTGCAATTGGTGAGCCTACACGCCAAAGGCATGCCTGACAGCATGGCCGGGCAAAAACCGGCAGCGCCAGCCAATGTGCAGGAAATAAAAAATACCCGTCTTGATGACGAGATCAAATCCTACCCATGGCCTGTCAAGCCGCAAAAATCACCGCATGAAGTCGTCGGTACCATGGGTGAAGTGCGTGGCAATTATGATGGCGAAAGCCGTGATCACTTTCATGGCGGCCTTGATGTGCAGGCAAACATGGGCACAACCGTGTATGCCATCGCCAGTGAAAAAGTACGCGGCACCAGCAGTAGCTGGGGCTACGCTGGTCTCAGCGAAGGCATCAAGCTCGACAGCATGGCTTACATCCACATGAAGGTCGGGCGCACCGCCAAAGACGCGCTGATCGATGACGATAAATTCCAGCTACAGACGTTGGCAGATGGCAAACCCTATGCAGTGCGTGTCAGACGCGGCACCCGCTTCAAGACTGGTGAAGCACTGGGCAGTATCAACCGCATGTTCCATGTGCATCTGGAACATAATCATGCGGGCCTCAAAATCAACCCCCTGCAACTGAACTTCCCCGGCCTGGTCGATACCGTTGCACCACAGATAGAAGACATCACCATCATCGATGGCAGCGGCAAAGAGATCAAGGACAAACAACAGGGCCGCCTGCTCCTGTCCAGCCAGGTCAAAGACTATGGCATCGTCGTTGATGCCTATGACCAGGTCGATGGCAATGCCAAACGCCGTCGTCTGGGTCTGTATCAGCTAGGCTACCAGCTCTTATATACCGATGGCAGCCCCGTGCCTGGCTATGAAACCCCACGCATGACGATGGAATTCAATGCCCTGCCACCTGACCGTGAAATGGTCAAATTATTGTATGCAGAAGAAAGCGGCATCACCGTGCATGGCGCAAAGAAAACCCGGTTTTTGTACATGGCCAGCAATACGGTCAAGGATGGCATTGCTAAAAAAGGTAGCTGGGATGTCAGCAAGCTGGCGCCTGGCGATTATGTCTTGCGTATCCATGCGGCGGACTTTGCAGGGAATGTGGCTAAGGATAATCGTGACCTGAGATTCACAGTGGAATAATGCTTTTGCAAGCACACAATAGCTAAGCGTTTAACAATTACCTACCGCATTAAAGATATTATCAATTCTTCACGATGAAGCATATTCACATAGTACGTTTACTTTTTCTCGCTGCCTTGACTCAGCTAACTTGCCCTGCATTGGCAGAGATAGTTCCAGAGCCATCTTGGCATGGGATGGTTTCGTTCGGCAAATACCAGCCAAAAGAACCCAAATCGCTGGCAGATATCCCACAGCCTGTAGCCGCAAGACTTATTGAGCACCTGAAAAAACGCCTGGGTGAAGTGCAATATGCACGTTTGAAATTTGCAGGCGGCCAATTGATAGACGCAAAAGAGTTACGTAAAACAGAGCCAAACTCCAAGGACTATCAATGGGAAATCCCAGCCTATATATTGCACTTTGATCTTGAACTACCAGGAACACCCAAAGTCATTTTCCCTGCCGAAATCTGGCTCAAGTCTGACGCGAGTGTGCTCAAGGAGATTAACCTGCCTGCTTATGCGAATTCACCAAACAAGCAAGTGTTTCATTCTTTCAGAGAGTTAACAAGCGTCGTAGCCAGAAAAGGTTTTCTCGAAAAAAACCTGGCTTTCATACACGAACAAGATGAAGACGGTGCCATCATCAAGAAAGGCTTGCTCGAAAAGGACATGACCGCCAGGCTCAGGTACTATGAAAAACTTGATACCTTGGCCTGGGAATATACCAAGATATTATCGGACGATGGCTACACCAAAAACATGAAATCTATTTTGGTCAATGCGTATTCAGGGAAAATTATACGGACCATAAAGTCCTATTCTATTCGTTGAAATGAGCCACCAGACTTCCCCCTCAACCCGCCACACCCAGTATCACGCTCGAAGCCTTGAACAAGCCAGTCACCGTGCCACCTACGACCAAGCCCATGCTGGTCGCGCTTTCATTGGTGATGATGGCGGCCAAAGTCGCACCACCTGGCAATTCAACCACCACTTCAGTATTGACTGCGCCTGGCAGGATGCGGCTGATGGTGCCTGTGAGTTGGTTGCGGGCTGAGAGCCTGGCTTTGGGGTCCTCTTCCATGAGGATGATGGAAGACGCTTTGATGAGTGCAAAGGCTTCTGCACCAATTTGCAAACCCAGCTCCAGCGTACTCTCATGAGTGATGATGGCGACAATCTTTTGGCCGCCGGCTATTTCGAGTTCTATCTCGTCATTGATGGCACCGGGTTTGACCTGGCTGACTTTGCCAAGGAACTGGTTGCGTGCGCTGGTTTTCATATTCATTTTCCTGATGAGTAAAAAGTCGTCGGCAATGCCTACGGCCTGCCGATCTAGCTGGGCGATGAAGTCGCGGTGTTCCTGTTCTATGATCCTGAAATTGCTGACCAGTTGTTCGCCGCGCTTGGTCAGCCTTGTGCCACCGCCACCCTTGCCACCTGTCAGGCGTTCTACCAGGGGTTCGCCTGCGAGATTGTTCATGGTGTCGATGGCATCCCAGGCAGCTTTATAACTCATTTTGACGGCTTTTGCGGCTTGGGTAATCGAGCCGCTTTCTGCCAGTTGGGCAAGCAGTGCAATACGGCCCTTGCCACCAAAGTTTTCACCATCGACTGTCATCCATACTGAGCCTTGCAGGGCGATGGATTTATCTTTCGCTGCCATGTTGTGCTATGCCGTAGTTGCTGAATCTGGAAAGCATACATGGAAGTCGTCGCAATGCGTACATTTTGGTGGACGTAAATCGTCTTTGCCTTGTTTGCGGCCCGGTTCGGCAAATAAAAAACGCTTCCATTTGAGATTTTGGGTATTCGCCAGATACAGCTCGGTGAAATAATCACGCATCAGCGTGGAGACTGCCTCGCGGCCTGGTACTCCCAGGTCTTGCCACAGGTGGCGACTGCCAAAGCTGGCGGCAGCAATGGCGCTGGCCAGCCAGCTGGCGTGCCGTACATTAACTGACACAGCTTGATGATCTAGCAGTAGCTGTTTCAATTGCATGAATTCGACAGGCGCGCTTTGTAGCAGAGCATGATACTGCTCACCTGATAAGTTCATGAGTATCTTGGCATCTGACATGCCGGGTTCGGGAAAGCCACTTGCCAGCATCACCAGCAATTCCTGTTGTGGCAGGCCCAGGGTCAAGGCGAACAATGGCAGTTCGCCTTCTTTTGCATGCCTGAGTACACCAGCAATTGCCGTGTGCAAATAAGCTGACGCTACATGCGGCTCGCTATGCTTGCGGATGAAATGCAGTTGCTGGCTATCCATGATGAGCTTTTTTTATTCGCTGATCTTTCTGACTTCCAGGGACTTGAGCCATTTGACATGGCGCGGGCCAGTACGTATATCCTTGCCGGAAATCATGGCGATGCGCCCTTCTTCATCTGGCAGGGCCTTGCCATCTTTTTCAAAGAAGACCAGCACGTCCTCGCCGACGGCGGTGTTATAGATTTCACTCCATGAATAGACGACCTTGTAGCCATCGGTGGCGGTAGCGATGATGATGGTTTTTTTGACGTCATTGTGGTCACGCGCAATGACAGTGGCTTTGTCGAGCAGGTCGCGCAGGAGCACGCCTTTGAAATTTTCCAGCTTGCCTGCATTCGCACCATTTTGCCTCGTCAGCGGCAATTCACTGATTTGTTGTACGGGGAATTTTTTCAAGTCTTCCACGGTCAGCATCAGCGGTTTTTCAACTGCGCCACTGATGTTCAGGGTCTGGCTCACATATTGCGAAATATCGCCAGGCTTGTCATGTGAAAAGGCGGCAGGTGCGTGTAAGAGTATGAGGGCGAATGCAGTGTTGCTCAGTATCTTGAACATGATGATCCTTAAAAACGGTAATTCAGGTTGGCAAACCACATACGGCCAGCATTGGGGAAACCGTCTGCCAAAGCATAATTCTTGTCTGTCAAATTGGTGACGCCTGCTTCCAGGTTCAGGTTCTTCATGGGCTGGTAAGCCAGCTTCAACTTGAGCGTGGTAAAACCCGGCAATTCCAGAGTATTCGATACCCAGCGGCTGCTATTGTTTTCTACATAGGCGGTGATATCAACTTGCTCCATTGGATGCAAGGTGGCATGGGCGGTCATTTTATGGCGCGGTATATCGGTCAGCCGTGTAGCAGGGTTGCTGATATTCTTGAGCTCAGTGAAGGTGTAATTGCCACCGAGTTCCAGCCATTGATTGACATTGCTGCTGAGACCTGCTTCCAGGCCACTGATCCTGACCTTGCCGGCATTTTGCATTTGCGATTTAGTGCCAGCGACGTTGGCAACAGTCTGGATTTTATTACTGACATCGCTATAGAAAATCGCCGCCTCAGCTTTGGCACCCTGCCATGGCTGGCCCTGGTAACCGACTTCCATATTCAGGGCACGCTCAGGCTGCAAGTCCGGGTTTTCTATGAAGGTGCCCAGGCGTTGTGAATAGCGGTCCTTGAGTGTGGGCAATCGGTTCTTTTGCGCGATGCTGGCATACAGGCGTGCGCTATTGCTGAGCGTGTAGAACAGGCCTGCCTGCGCATCTGTCGCCGACTGTGTACGTGGCAGGGAATACGGGTTGCCGAGGCTGAAGACACTGTCCGGCCTTAACTCATGCCTGCCCAGGCCCAGCGACAACAACAAAGACTGGCTCAGTTGTATATTGTCTTCTGCCGCAATCGACATCAGCACGTCTTTAAAGCGAGTATTCAGCGTACCAACACCATCGAGCTCTTTATGTTCATCGGCCTTGTAATGGCCTATCAGGCGCAGGGTATGCGCTGAAAAACGCGTGGATTCCAACGTAAGCGATGCGCCATTGGTGTGGTCATCATAAATACTGCGACCTGTATTGACACTGCCCGAACCGGAAGTCTTGAGCGTGGTATAGCTGTCGTTGGTATAGGTATCGACTTCATTGCCATAGCTATCGTGGTAAAGCCTGAGCTTGATGCTCTCATATTCACCCAGCATGGTATTGGAAATGAAGTACAGACTTTCCTTATCCCAGTAAGGCCATTTCCAGTAGCGCGCTGCTGCTGGCACGGTGGATGGTGGCTGGCCCTTTTCGCCATTTTGTTTGTAATAGCTGATGGCATATTCATCACCGGCATTTGGTGTCAAACCCAGTTTGAAGGAAAACTTGCTGTCCTTGCGGTAGGCATTATTGCGTGAGCCACCGTTCTCGCTGCTGGTCGGGACAAAGTCGCCAGACAGCGGGAAAGTGTCGCTCTGCAGATAAGACAAAGCAGTTTGCCAATACCAGATACCCTGTTTGCCACCAAGATTGACGGCTGCCTGCCGCTCACTGCCGCTGCCCAGGCTAACGATGGCATCCCCCTCCAGCGCTGCCCTGGGTTTGCGCGAAATCAGGTTGATCGCGCCACCTAAAGTATTAGGGCCATACGTCATGGAAGAGAAACCCTTGGCCAGTTGTATCGCTGCCAGGTCGGCTGTCGTGAAACGGTTGAAATCCACATAACCGTCATAGGGTACATAGACCGGGATGCCATCAATGAATAGAGGCACCTGGCGGCTATCGAAACCACGCACGGCAATGGTTTTTTCATTGCGGGCATTGGTTGAAAGACTGACACCTGAGAGCAGGTTCAGCGCGTCACCGATGTTATTGCGGTTGTATTGCTGGATGTCTTTGGCAGTGAGCACAGAGGCAACTTGGTCACCCGTCTCGCCTACTTCAGTCTGAGGCAAGCGCTTTGCGGTCACCAAGACTGTACCCAGTTCAAAAGCTGAGGTCTTGTCTTCGGCTGCCTGAACAGACTGGCTTTGCATGGCCAGAAGAGCAAGGGCAATGCTGGTGGCAAGCAGGCCGGGATTGAGTCTGTGTAATGGAGATTGTTTGAAACCTGACAACATAGCTACCTTCAAAAAAACGTTATAGCAACTTGTATATAACGATGGTTAAAAATTTTTATGCGGCGCTGAATATGCTGGGTGAGCCGGATGAACCTGCAACAGCCAAACTTGTTTGCAGCTTTCCATCCTGCAGGTTCAGCACATGCTCACCAAACACCTGGGCATCTTCTGCATCGTGGGTGATCAGTATCATGGGGATATTCAATTGTCTTTGCAAACTGTCCAATTCTTTGCGCATGCCGATACGCAAGGGCTGGTCGAGGGCTGCAAAGGGTTCATCGAGCAAGAGTGCACGTGGCTCAGCGATCAGCGCGCGTGCCAGGGCGGTTCTCTGCTTTTGCCCGCCCGATAATTCGTGCGGCATTTGCCTTGCCAGCGCTTTTATGTGCAGGGCTTCTAGCCAGTAATCGACCTTCTCATCCTGTACTTTGGCGGAAGGATTACGCCAGCCGTGACTAAGGCCAAAAGCAATATTCTGGGCCACGTTCAGGTGCGGGAACAGGGCATAGTCCTGGAACAGGTAAGCCAGCTGACGGCGCTGTGGTGGCAGGTTGATACGCGCAGTATGGTCAAACAGGGTATTGCCAGCCACATGGATATAACCAATATCGGGTGTCATCAAGCCAGCAATAGCCTTCAGTACCAGGCTCTTGCCAGCACCGGATGGGCCAAGTATGACGAGACGCTGGCTATCGCTGCGAACCACGACATCAAGCTCGAAACAGCGCTGGCCGGATCGCAGGGTCTTGTGTATGTGCAGGTCAAATTGCATTTTATTTGCTCATATTCAAAGGCGTCAGATGCGGTTGGCGATACGGCCGGGCGCCAGTTTGCCCGCCAGCAGCAAGACCACAATACAGACTGCCGAAGTCAGCAAGACCAGGGTATTGGCTACATCGTCCTGCCCGGCCTGCACAGCTTCATAAACCGCAATCGATAAAGTCTGGGTCTTGCCGGGTATGCTGCCCGCCACCATCAGGGTGGCGCCAAACTCACCCAGGGCGCGGGCAAAGGCTAGCAAGACACCGGCCAAAATGCCACGCCATGCGAGCGGTAAAGTCACGCGGAAAAACACGGCCATTTCAGAAACACCCAACACCCTGGCCGCCTGCTCCAGTTGCCCATCGACCGCTTCAAAAGCTGCTCTCGCCGGTTTGAATACCAGCGGGAAGGCAACGATGGCTGCCGCAATGACAGCGCCCTGCCAGGTAAAAATAAAGCTGAAACCGAAATGATCCTGCAACCATGCGCCGAGCGCGCTACGCCGCCCCAGCAAGACCAGCAGGTAGTAACCAAGTACCGTAGGTGGCATGACCATGGGCAGGGTCAGTATGGTATCAAGCAGGTCGCGACCAAGGAAGCGCTTGCGTGCCAGCAGATAGCCCACGCCTATGCCAAAAATCAGGTTCAGCAGCGTGGCCCAGCCCGCGACTTTCAATGACAATAGCAGGGCTGTCCACGCTGGATTCATCTATAGCCTTATTTTTTTACGGCTTCTGGAAACCGTATTTAGTCAGGATAGCCTGGCTTTGCGGCAAGAACAAAAACGAGATAAAACGCTTGGCTTCTTCCCCATTGTTGCTCGCCTTGATTTTCGCAACAGGATAAGTGATAGGCATGTCCAGCGGTACTTCCATGGCGACCTTGACCTTATCCTTCATGATCGCAGCATCGGTCGCATACACAAAGCCGCTCTCGACTTCACCACGGGCCACATAATCGAGCGACTGGCGCACGTTCTGGGTATAGATGGCCTTGGCTTCCAGTGCGGGCCAGAGCTTTGCTGCCGTCAACGCATGCTGGGTATAACGCCCGACCGGCACGCTGGCAGGGTTGCCGACGGCAATGCGCTTGACGCCAGCCTGGCTCAAATCTTCCAGACGCTTGATGGGCAAGGTGCTGTCTATGGGCGCAATCAACACCAGAGTATTTTTAACGAAATCACGGCGGTCAGCAGGAATAACCAAGCCCTGCTTTTGCGCTTCATCCATGCTCTCCTGATCAGCCGAGGCAAATACATCGACCGGCGCACCTTTGGCAATTTGCTGCAGCAACGCACCAGACGCACCAAAATTCAGCGATACCTTGGCTTCAGGATATTGCGCCTGATAATTTTGCGCGATTTCCTTAAAGGCATTGGTCAAGCTGGCAGCGGCAGAAACTGTGACTTCTGCAGCAAGGCTGCTGGCAGAAATTGTGCAGAAAGCAATACTGGCAACGAGTTTGCCCAGGGTCTTGATTTGCATAAGGTATCCAGAGGGAAATGAGGAACAAGAAGCGTAATATACACTTATATATAGCGACTGAGAAATAAGCAGATTTGAATACTTGATATGTGTCACGAAAATACCCGCTTCCCGGTATTTCTGCGCAAAATAATCATGTAATTTTTACAGGAATGAGCAATTAAAAATGCATGGGTCTGCATCTACCTGAGCCTACGCTATCATTAGTTCCAATCCATGATCAATTGCATAGCTTATTCCATCCATCAGTTCATTTATGCGCTGAAAAAAATCTTCAGGCACACCTACTTTGAGGTCGCCATCAGTCCAATATTTTTCTAATTGTTCTACTTCATTTTTAAAAAGAACTAAATTATCAGAAGAGAGTATCAACCCTTGTTCAAAATCTGCGTTTTCTGTCAATGTAGAAATAATTGGTAAATTTAATTTGCGCCCGACAGATTCCCATTAAATATCAATAGTCCCTGCTGTTCCTAAGAAAAAATCAAGTATTGGTTCATCAGAAGGAGAATCACCAAAAATAAATATGTTGTATGCCATTTTTTGATAGTCTTTATCTGGAAAACTTGGATCAGGTCTTACACTGGAACATACTTAAGCAGTTCATTGCCTTTGATGTTTATACATAGTGAACCCAAAAACAGCGCCTTCTGCCATGGAATACTCACCTGAGCGATACGGCTGGAAAATTCCTACGTTATCGTCAGCACATTTTTCCTCTAGCTACGATTAGTGCTTACGTAATCGTATGCATGGCTAACCATAACCCGTCATGATGCATGAAAGATAGCATCAGACATCCATGCAGCTCTTTTTGGGATGGATAAAGGGCAGCCAGGGACAAGCTGAGACTATTTGTTATTTGCGGCTCATCATTCGTACGATTACGTAAGCACTAATCGTATCTACATGGGCTGGGTAGCATCACAATTAAGTTTTTTGAATATTTAACTCATTCCATAACGGAAATAATCCAATTTCTTCCATGTACGTACCAAAGTCTGTAAATGGTGCTACGCCAATATCATGTAAGGTAAACCATGAGGCCTCACATTCTTGGCACACATATATATCTTTCCCAGTTTTATTTATCTGTGCTTTGGCTACATCGCCTTGCTCACATCTAGGACACAACATCTAACGCTCCTGATTTATTAAAATGAGTAGACTGTGATAATTTTATTCGTGTCGGGGCGAACAATAATTTTAATATTGGCCTGCCCAAAAACTGGAGCAGGTATTACCTTACAGCATATTTAAGCAATTCAATGCCTCAGGTGTTCAGGTATAGTAAGCCGAAAAAAAAGCGACTTCTGCCATGGAATACACACCCGAGCGATACTACTGGGCAATTGCCACCTTATCGGCAACACATTTTTCCTGATATATACCGCACCTGCAAGCTCTAATCGCAGAGGGCCGACCATAATCAAACACAGCATGTTTTGCAAAATGCATGAGTGTAAGACCTGCTTTCCTTTTTTCCGCTCCTGCTACAAGTTGCTCAAGCACTCAATGCCAACTGAAGCACGCGAATGGCACAGACGTAAAAAAACGCAAAGACTTGCGTCCCTGCGCTTTCTGTTTACTACCGTAGCTGACAAATCAGCGACCGCGCGTATCTTCCTCAGCCAGCATGGCTTTCTTGAGGCTGCGATCTACCGGGGATTCACCCAGCCAGATACGCAGCAAGGCATTGTAGAAACCGAGGTCCGGGTAAGGATCGCCCATTTTCTTGCCATTCAGTGCTACGACGGTGCCGACACCGGGTATCCAGTCATTGGTCATGACATCGCCTTTTTTGAGCTCAGGCACGGAGGCAAACAATTCACCGAAACGGATGAATTGCGAAGTCATTTTGGACTTTTCTGCCTTGTCGGTGTTTTGTTGAATACCGGTCATGAAACCACGACCGAATTCTTCATTACTGAGGTCGCGCAACATGACGATAGTCACGCGGCGTGGCCCTTGTGATGCCAGTACTTCTGGCACTGTGGTCTTTTTCTCTTTCAGATACAGTCCCGCTGCATAGACTTTGAAAATGGCCTTGTAACGTATGCCTGCACCGTTCAACTTCAGATCAGTGCCGCCTACTTGTACGTTTTCATCAAACTTAACCCCGGCAACTTCGGTGGCACTGGCTTGCACACTCATGCATACGGCCAGCGCCAGACCTGCCAGGCGCATTACTGTTTTGTTCAATCGCATTTGTCTCCCCTTTTATTTTAATACCACTTGAAAACTGCCCGCCTCGCTTTGGGTTACGAAGGCGGTGCCACTAGCTTACCTGAATTTCAACTTTTGGGCTGTCGGCTTTTTGCAGTGCGTGGCGGGCACTGATGAAGCGGTCAAATTCGTCTATGGGAATGGGTTTACAGAACAGGTAGCCCTGATAAGCCTGGCAACCGGCCTGCAGTAAAAATTCGCGCTGCTGTTCGGTTTCCACACCCTCTGCAATGACGTTCAAATCGAGGCTGGCACCGAGGCTGATGATGGTGCGCACAATGTTTGCATTGTTCACATCGTCAGGCAGATTATGCACAAAACTGCGGTCTATCTTGAGCTGTGTCAAAGGCAAACGTTGCAGATAAGAAAGGGATGAATAACCGGTACCAAAATCATCCATGGAAAAACCGACGCCGAGTTTCTTGATGGCATGCATTTTTTCTATGACGATGGTGACATCTTCAAGCACCACGCTCTCGGTCAGTTCCAGTTTCAACAAGACCGGGTTGGTACCAGTCTCATGCAAGATGCGTTTGACGTCATCGACAAAACCCGGATGGCGGAACTGGCGGGCACTGACATTGACGGCCAGTTGCATACCGGATTTAACCGGATCATCAGCCCAGATGGCGATTTGCTTGCAGGCTGTTTCCAGTACCCACAGGCCTATCGGCAGGATAAGGCCGGTTTCTTCTGCCAGCGGGATGAAGTCCAGCGGCGACACCAGTCCGCGTGCAGGATGATGCCAGCGCAGCAATACCTCCGCCCCTATCGGGTCGCCGAGCGCACTGACCTGCAATTGATAATGCAGGACAAACTGCTTGTGCATGAGGGCATGGCGCAAATCGGTTTCCATCGCAGTGCGGAATTCCAGCGCTGCCTGCATGCTGGGGTCAAAGAAGCGCACACTGTTTTTACCGAGTGCCTTGGCCTGGTACATGGCCATGTCGGCGCGGCGCAATAATTCATCAATGCCGACTGCTTCGCTGCCAAACATGGTGATACCTATACTGCCTGAACTTTCATAATCAATATGCCCAAGATTGATGGTCTGGCTCAGGGTAATACGGATTTTTTCTGCAACGTTTTCAGCCAGGCCGGCAGCATATTGCAGGTCTTCATGCAAGCCTTCGAGCAAGACCACGAATTCATCACCGCCAGTGCGCGAAACGGTATCGTCTACCCTGACACAGGCATGGATGCGCTTGCCTATCTGGGTCAGCAGCAAGTCGCCCATATTATGGCCCTGGGTATCATTCAGGGTTTTGAAGTTGTCCAGGTCTATCATCAAAATCGCACCATAACGCAGATGCCTGCGGCTCAGCGACAAGGCGCGCGCCAGCCTGTCCAGCAAAAGACGGCGATTCGGCAAACTGGTGAGCGGATCAAAGAAAGCCAGTTGATGGATTTTTTCTTCCGAGACTTTATGCTCGGTGATGTCATTGAAGGAGCCGACATAATTACTGACCTTGCCGTCTTCATCGAGCACGGCAGATATCACCAAGCGCTCGGAATAAATTTCACCATTCTTGCGACGGTTCCACAATTCGCCTTGCCAGCGATGATTGCGGCGTATTTCTTCCCACATCTGGCTGTAGAAAGACTCGTCGTGGCGGCCCGATTGCATCAACCTGGTGCCCTGCCCTACAGCCTCGCTGGCTTCATAGCCTGTGATGCGGGTAAATGCCTTGTTGACGCGCAAGATGACCAGATTGGCATCGGTGATCAATATGCCTTCTTCGGTTTCAAAAGCCATGGCGGCAATTTCGAGTTCCTTGTCGGCCAGCTTTTTGTCTGTGATGTCACGCAACAGGGCAACGTATTGCTGCAAAACATTTTGCTGGTCATACACGGGGGTCAGCAATAACTCCAGCCATAACAACTGGCCATTGTCGGCCTTACGGCTGTATTCCAGCGTCAGTGGTTTTTGCTCCTGATTGTCTTGCGCCAGCATGGTGGCAACAGCAGGTGTGAATAAGTCGCCGAGTTTTTTTTCATATAAGGCGTGCTCAGCATATCCGCTTAAATGACAGGCAGCTTCGTTGACGTAGTTGATATGACCATCACGTGCTGCAATCATGACGCCTTGCGATGTTGCGCTCAGGGCTTCATTGCGCAGGCGTAGCAGGGCCTCGCTTTCCCGCAATTCTTCGGCATTGAGTTCGCGCTGACGGCGCTTGATGGTCGATTGATAGCTGAGCATCCATGCCATCAGGCAGACAATGAGACCAAAAACCTCGATGAATCTGGATAGCCTGGTCGTGCCTTGCCAGCCGCCATGTGGCAAGGCAGCCAGTTCCCAGCTACCGCCCGGCAAGATGATGCTCTGCCTGACGGCATCGCCGGCAAACAAATTGGCTTCACCGAGAAATACTTCACCCTTGCTACCCTTGGCATCGCGGCCACGTATGGCAAGACTGATTTCATTTTGCACTTGGGCGATGCCAGCCTGCTCCATCAATTGGTCATAATTAACGACCATGGCGATAGAGCCCAGGAATTCGTCGCGGTTTTCATGCTGATAAACAGGAATGCGTACCACCAGCCCGACGCCGCCCTGCACCAAGGTCAGTGGCCCGGCTATCTGTATGGTGTGTTCTTCTATCATGCGCTGATAGACGGGCCATTGCTTGGGCAACTGGCGATAATCCACGCCAAGGATTTTTTCATTGCCTTTGTAGGGATACACATAACTGGCCACCGTACCCTTGACGAGTACCAGATTGCGTATGCTGGGATTGGCACTGGCCACTTCTGTCGCCAACACCTTGAATTCTTGCTCAGTCAGGCTGGGCTTGGTGGCGAAAGTGACAGCCAATACCCGGGCGGCAGAAATATTCGAAGTCATGCCGGTGCTGAGCTTGGTGCGCAAAACCACCAGTTTTTCTATGATATCGACTTTTTGCTTTTGTATTGCCAGTTCGCGTTCATTATTGTCCAGGGCCCACAAACCCAGGAACACAATCAGAGCCACGCCCAGAGCAAAAAGCCTGGGATATCTGGATGACAAGCCGATATATGATTTATCCATCAAGGCGATATAAGTCCTGAAAACAGGCTGAATGTGACGCTTTCTTGATTTAAGCCATTTTAAGCCATTGCTCGCTGCTGATTTTCCTTACTTTTTTCTTACTTTTTCCTTGCTTATTGAAGCCCGCTTCTGGTCTGTCTTTTAACTCAGGAGCAACAATATCCTGCTCTCATCATAGTAGCAGAATGCCATATGAGTGACAGGCAGAATTACACCCTTGATGTGCAAGAAATGGTTAAGCTGTCTGGCAGCAACAAAAAAGCCTGCCCAAACAAGTTTGAACAGGCTTTTTCAGCTTATTTTGCAGGTCTTTTTGCAAAATAATCAGGATGCGGCTTTATTCTGCAACGTCATTCAAAGAATTTCTTGACCTTGTCCATCCAGGTTTTACTTTGCGGATTGTGCTTGGAGCCGCCTTCTACCGTCAGCTTTTCAAAGTCACGCAAGAGTTCTTTTTGTTTTTCTGTCAGTTTCACCGGTGTTTCGATGACAACGTGGCAGAAAAGATCACCCGCATAACCAGAGCGCACGCCCTTCACACCCTTGCTGCGCAGGCGGAAAGTCTTGCCTGACTGGGTACCTTCAGGCACGGTGAAAGATGCCTTGCCACTCAGGGTTGGTACTTCGATATCGCCACCCAGTGCTGCCTTGACAAAGGAAATCGGGATTTCGCAATGCAGGTCATCACCTTCACGCTGGAATACCGGATGCTGCTTGATATGGATTTCCACATACAAATCACCAGGCGGACCGCCATTGACGCCTGGCTCACCATTGCCGGATGAGCGTATGCGCATGCCGTCATCAATACCAGCTGGTATCTTGACTTCCAGGGTCTTGTTACGTTTGATGCGACCAACGCCGGAGCAGCTAGGGCAAGGGTCAGGAATCATCTTGCCTGTGCCATGACATTTAGGGCAAGTCTGCTGTATGCTGAACAAGCCTTGCTGCATGCGTACCTGGCCATGACCGGCGCAAGTAGTACAGGTAACCGGCGAAGTGCCTGGCTTGGCGCCAGAACCGTGACAAGTCTCGCAAGAATCCCAGCTAGGTACGCGGATGGTGGTATCAAAACCGTTGGCAGCCTGCTCCAGTGAGATTTCAAGGTTGTAGCGCAAATCGGCACCACGATATACTTGCGGGCCCGCATTACGGCGACCGCCACCACCAAAGATATCACCGAAAATATCACCAAAGGCATCCGCAAAACCACCTGCGCCACCACCACCGCCGCCACCCATATTCGGATCGACACCGGCGTGACCATAGCGGTCATAGGCATCGCGCTTCTGGCTGTCGGAAAGCATCTCGTAAGCCTCTTTGGCTTCCTTGAATTTTTCTTCCGCGACCTTACTGTCCGGATTGCGGTCCGGATGGTATTTCATCGCCATTTTGCGATAGGCCTTCTTGATTTCTTCTTCAGTGGCGTTTTTGCCTAACTCAAGAATCTCGTAAAAATCACGCTTCGCCATCTCTTGTTAACCTCAGTATTGTTCTTGAACTTAAGTCTAGGACTTCAGCATAAACTTAAGCATAAAACTTAAGCGCAAACGCCGGGCAGGCACCGCAATGCGAGCCACCCGGCGCGTCATGACGGGCAAGCCCGTCAAAGTAGATATTACTTGCTGTCTTTGACTTCTTTGAAGTCAGCGTCAACTACATCGTCATCTTTAGGTTTGGCATCTGCACCGGCAGCGCCTGCACCACCGGCCGCACCTGCTGCTGCCTGTTGTGCCTGCATGTCGGCATAGACTTTTTCACCCAGCTTTTGTGATGCTGTGGACAATGCGCCCAGCTTGGTATCAATCTCAGCCTTGTCACCGGATTTCAAGACATCTTCCAGTTCCTTGATGGCGACTTCGATTTTCTCTTTTTCGCCAGCTTCCAGCTTGTCACCATGTTCAGCCAAAGCTTTTTTGGTGGAATGCACCAGCGCGTCACCCTGATTGCGGGACTCGGCCAGTTCCTTGACCTTTTTGTCTTCTTCCGCGTTCAGTTCAGCGTCTTTGACCATTTTCTGGATTTCATCTTCTGTCAAACCAGAGTTGGCCTTGATGGTGATCTTGTTTTCTTTGCCAGTGGCTTTGTCTTTTGCACCTACGTGCAAGATACCGTTAGCGTCGATGTCAAAAGTCACTTCAATCTGTGGTGTGCCACGTGCTGCTGGTGGAATACCTTCGAGATTGAATTCGCCCAGGCCTTTATTACCGGCCGCGATTTCACGTTCACCCTGATAAACCTTGATCGTCACCGCAGGCTGGTTGTCATCTGCAGTAGAGAACACCTGGCTGAACTTGGTCGGGATAGTCGTATTTTTCTGGATCATTTTGGTCATGACGCCGCCCAGGGTTTCGATACCCAGAGACAAAGGTGTCACATCCAGCAACAACAGATCTTTACGGTCACCAGACAAGACAGAACCCTGGATCGCTGCACCAACGGCAACGGCTTCATCAGGGTTCACGTCTTTACGTGGTTCTTTACCAAAGAATTCCTTGACCACGTCTTGCACTTTAGGCATACGTGTCATACCACCAACGAGGATGATGTCGTCGATGTCTGTCGTTTTCACGCCTGCATCCTTGATCGCCATGCGGCAAGGATCTATCGTTTTCTGGATCAGTTCTTCTACCAGGGCTTCCAGCTTGGCACGTGTGATTTTCAAATTCAAATGCACAGGTGCGCCGTTTGCCATGGCGATGTAAGGCTCGTTGATCTCAGTCTGTTGCGAGCTCGACAATTCTATCTTTGCGCGTTCGGCAGATGCCTTGATACGTTGCAAAGCGATAGGGTCTTTGGACAGGTCCAGACCATTGATCTTTTTGAATTCGTCGATGATGTAATCGATGATGCGTTGATCGAAATCTTCACCACCAAGGAAAGTATCGCCGTTTGTAGACAATACTTCGAATTGCATTTCGCCATCTACGTCAGCGATTTCAATGATGGAAACGTCGAAAGTACCGCCGCCCAAGTCATATACAGCAATCTTGCGGTCGCCTTTTTCTTTTTTGTCCAGACCAAAGGCCAGCGCAGCAGCAGTTGGCTCATTGATAATGCGCTTGACATCCAGACCGGCGATACGGCCAGCGTCTTTGGTTGCCTGACGTTGTGCATCATTAAAGTAAGCAGGAACAGTGATGACCGCTTCTGTCACTTCTTCACCGAGGTAATCCTCAGCGGTTTTTTTCATTTTGCGCAAAACTTCTGCAGAGATTTGCGGTGGAGCCAGTTTTTTGTCGCGCACGGACACCCATGCGTCGCCATTGTCAGCTTTGGAAATGGAATAAGGCATCAGACCGATGTCTTTTTGCACTTCTTTTTCTTCGAACTTACGACCGATCAAGCGTTTTACCGCGAACAGTGTGTTCTTAGGATTTGTAACAGCCTGGCGTTTGGCGGATGCGCCAACCAGGATTTCGCCGTCTTCTTGATACGCAATAATGGAAGGCGTAGTACGTGCACCCTCTGCATTTTCTATCACTTTTGGCTGGCCGCCTTCCATGATAGCAACGCAAGAATTGGTAGTACCCAAATCAATACCAATCATTTTTCCCATGATAATTCCCTCAGAATGTAGATTTTTTTGTCAATGTTGGTGAGTCAGTGCAATTTTTTGCTGTAACTGACTCGTCTGTTTCGGATATATGGTAAAAAACACGCTTTTCAAGCGACTTTTGCGTGTATTTTTACGCTTTTCTTACTTTCCTTGCGCTACTGTCACTAAAGCCGGACGCAATAAACGGTCGGCAATGCTATAGCCTTTTTGCAATACTGTCACAACGGTATTTGCCTCTTGCTCGGCAGGCACCATGGAGATGGCCTGGTGTTTCATCGGGTCCAGCTTATCGCCCTGAACCGGGTTGACTTCGGTCAGACGATTTTTTTCAAATGCTGAGCTGAGTTGCTTCAAAGTCATTTCCACGCCTTCTTTCAGCGCTTCTATGGATGGTGTATCAATCTTCAGGGCCATTTCCAGACTATCCTTGACCGGCACCATGGCTTCGGCAAAGCCTTCTATCGCAAATTTATGCGCCTTGCTGATATCTTCCTGGGCGCGGCGGCGGATGTTTTCACCCTCGGCCTTGGCACGCATGAACGAATCTTGCAATTCTTGCACTTTTGCTTCCAGTTTGGCAATGACTTGCTCGGCGGTGTCCTGTACAGGCGCTGCAGCCTGGGCAGCTTCTGGTGCGGATGTCTGCACCGTTTCACCTTGAACTACGCCGTCCAGTTGAACTTCCGGCGCGGTGGCTTCTTTTATTTCTACCTTTTCCGCTTGCTGGTTTTCTTGCTCTTGCATACTTACTCTCCCGATCAAAAACGTACATTACCCCTGCATCTGGGGATATATCCTTACGATTTCAAGGCTTTATCAGCAAATTTTCCTGAACATCCCATATTTGCGCCTGTTTGCCACAACATGGGGGCTTTCGAGCTACCTGCAAGCTACATTTAATGTACAAACGAACACATTTCGTAACAAAGTCAAAACAATTCATTACTGGCATATGCCGTGCTGCCTCCTAAAATGGTAATTAAGAAATATCTCCATTGGAGGTCTCATCATGAAACTCTCACTCATCTCCCTGCTCTTGCTGGCCTATACCGTTGCCACCGTCGCCTGGATCTGCCTTTCGCAGACAAACCCGCTGGCCTCTTAATCCATCAAGACATAGCAACATTTTCATATTGGCAAGTTTGTAAGCCCGCCCGCTACTTTGCTGCGCGCTGTTACACGCTGCCCCGGGCTGTCTGTACATAAACAATTGCCAAAACATATTAAATAAACGCATAGATTAGTAGGCCCCTTCAACGAAAGCGCGCTCTTCTCAAGTAAAATCGCCTGTTGCGAGCAATTCAGCAGATTTCAGCGATTATTAGAGGAGTGAGGCATGATTTTTGTCACAGGGGGCGCAGGTTTCATCGGTGCCAATTTTGTTCTGGACTGGCTGGCCCAGTCAGATGAGTCCGTACTCAATTACGACAAACTGACCTATGCCGGTAATTTGAACAACCTGGCCAGCCTGAATAATGACGCACGCCATGTGTTTGTCAAAGGTGACATCGTTGATAGCGCGCATCTGTGCGGCTTGTTTTTTGAATATCAACCCAGGGCTATCGTCCACTTCGCGGCAGAAAGCCATGTAGATCGCTCCATCCATGGCCCGGCAGCCTTTGTAACGACCAATGTCAACGGCACCTTCAACCTGCTGGAAGCGGCACGCACTTACTGGCAAAGCCTGGAAGGCGAAGACAAGGCCAACTTCCGTTTCCTGCATATTTCTACTGATGAAGTATATGGCACGCTGGCCGCAGATGATGCGGCATTCAGCGAAACCACAGCTTACGCACCGAACAGCCCTTATTCAGCCACCAAGGCAGCGTCCGACCATCTGGTACGCGCATATCACCATACCTATGGTTTGCCGGTACTGACGACCAATTGCTCAAACAATTATGGCCCTTACCATTTTCCGGAAAAACTGATACCGCTGATCATAGCCAATGCCCGCGCAGGCAAAGATTTGCCAGTATATGGCGATGGCTTGCAAGTACGTGACTGGTTGTATGTGAAGGACCATTGCGCCGCAATCCGCCGCGTGCTCGACGCTGGCAAACCCGGAGAAACCTATAACGTCGGTGGCTGGAATGAGCAAACCAATTTGAGCGTGGTACATACCCTGTGTGAATTGCTTGACGAGCTGCAACCCAAGGCACAGGGCAGCTATAAAGACCAGATCAGGCATGTGACAGACAGGCCAGGCCATGACCGTCGCTATGCGATTGATGCCCGCAAGATAGAAAAAGAACTGGGCTGGAAACCACAAGAGACTTTCGCTACCGGCCTCAGAAAAACCGTGGAATGGTATCTGGCCAATGATGAATGGACCAAGCAGGTACAGTCTGGCGAATACCTGAAGTGGGTAGCGCTGCAATATGAAGAAGATGAAGACGGGGACGTAGTATGAGTGGCAACAACATGGCCAGTACTTCGGCACGCAAAGGCATTATCCTGGCGGGTGGCTCTGGCACGCGCCTGTATCCAGTGACCCAGGCGATATCCAAGCAATTGCTGCCTGTGTATGACAAGCCCATGATTTACTACCCGCTGACATCACTGATGCTGGCGGGGATACGCGACATCCTGATTATTTCTACACCGCAGGACACGCCGCGCTTTGCGGAATTGCTAGGTAATGGCAATCAATGGGGCATACAACTGAGTTATGCAGTCCAGCCTTCGCCCGATGGCCTGGCACAAGCCTTTATCATAGGTCGTGAATTTGTAGGCAATGCCAGCACAGCACTGATACTCGGTGACAATATCTATTACGGCCATGATTTTGAGCCGCAAATGCGCCAGGCTGATGCGCAGCAAAGCGGTGCCACCGTATTTGCCTACCATGTGCAAGATCCTGAACGCTATGGCGTCGTTGAATTCAATGAGAAACGTCAGGCTATCAGCATAGAAGAAAAACCGAAGACACCGAAATCGAATTACGCTGTCACTGGCCTGTATTTCTATGACAACCAGGTCTGTGACATCGCCGCCAGCATCAAGCCTTCGGCCCGGGGCGAACTTGAAATTACTGACGTCAATAATGAATACCTGAAACAGGGTACGCTGAACGTCGAGCTGATGGGGCGCGGCATGGCCTGGCTTGATACCGGCACCCATGAATCCCTGCTCGAAGCCGGACAATTCATCGCCACGATAGAAAAGCGCCAGGGCCTGAAAGTAGCCTGCCCTGAAGAAATTGCCTACCGCCGCCATTACATCAGTGATGCCGATCTCGAAAAACTCGCGCAGCCACTGAAGAAAAATGAATATGGTCAGTATCTGTTGAAGTTACTGGACAAGAAAGCGTATTGATAGATGAGAGTTTTACGATGAAAGTGGTAGAAACCGGCTTGCCCAGCGTATTGATACTGGAACCCCGGGTTTTTGGCGATGACCGTGGCTTTTTCTATGAAAGCTTTAATGCCCGCACCTTTGCCGAGCTGACAGGCCTGGATGTCAATTTTGTCCAGGATAATCATTCCAAATCAGCCAAAAATGTCTTGCGCGGCCTGCATTACCAGATACAGCAAAGCCAGGGCAAACTGGTGCGTGTGATTGCCGGTGAAGTCTTTGATGTCGTCGTTGATCTGCGCAAGTCTTCACCGACTTTTGGCAAGTCTGAAGCTGTCGTCCTGTCTGGCGAAAACAAGCGCCAGTTGTGGATACCGCCAGGCTTTGCCCATGGCTTTTTAGTCACCAGCGACAGCGCAGAATTTTTGTACAAGACCACCGATTACTGGGCACCGGAGCAAGAACGCTGCCTGCTGTGGAATGACCCGGTACTGGACATCAACTGGCCCTTGCAGGATGCACCACTGCTGTCTGGCAAAGACCAGTTAGGCAAGTTGCTGGCAGACGCCGAGGTCTTTGCATGAGGATATTATTGACAGGCACGAGCGGGCAACTGGGCCATGCTCTCTTACCACGTCTGCCTGCAACGGCGATCATCCATGCGCCGCAAAGAGCAGAACTGGATTTGAGCAATGCCGCGCAATTGCGACTGTGCATCGCCGACTTCAAGCCTGATCTGATCATCAATCCGGCTGCTTATACAGCGGTAGATCTGGCCGAGAGCGAAGCAGAAAAGGCACATGCCATCAATGCGACTGCACCCGCCATCATGGCAGAAGAAGCTCGCAAGCTTGGTGCAGGCCTCATCCATTATTCGACAGATTATGTGTATGCCGGAGACAAGGCAGATGCCGCAGGCAACTGGCAAGCTTATGCTGAAACTGATGCGACGGGCCCCTTGAATGTATATGGCAAAACCAAACTGGCTGGGGAACAGGCCATCATCGCCAGCGGTTGCCAGCACCTGATCTTGCGCACCAGTTGGGTGTATTCAAACTTTGGCAAGAATTTTTTCCTGACCATGCTGAAGCTGGCGCGTGAACGCGATCAATTGCGCGTCGTCAACGACCAGTGGGGTACGCCCAATTCGGCTGACTGGCTGGCTGTTGCTACTTGCGAGATACTGGCGCAATTGCAGCAATCCACAGATGCGGTGGCATGGTGGCAGCAATTTGGTGGTGTGTATCATCTGAGTGCCACAGGCGCAACCAACTGGTTTGACTTTGCCACCGCCATCATAGAACTGGCAGACCAGCAAAACAAACTGGGCAAAGCTGCGCCGCAGATCACCGGCATACCGGCCAGTGAATATCCTGTGCCTGCGCGCCGCCCGCATAACTCTTTATTGAATACAGAAAAATTGCAGGCTGCTTTTGGATTGTCCATACCAGACTGGCGCACCACACTGGATGCCTGCATGCAAAGCGTGCAAGCGCCTACTTTTGCATCACCCCATACAACAACTCAAGCTCAAGGTCAGACCACGTGAAACTGCAAATGATACCTATGCGCGTGCTCGGTGATGAGCGCGGCAGCCTGGTCGCCGTTGAGGCCAATCAGGACATCCCTTTTCCTATCGCCAGGGTTTACTATATTTTTGGTACGCTGGAAGGTGTGGAACGCGGCTTTCATGCCCACAAGACCTTGCAGCAAGTGGCAGTGGCAGTACGTGGTTCCTGCACCATGGTGTTTGATGATGGCAAAGAGCGCGTCGAACTGGAACTTGATTCGCCGGCCAAGGGTGTTTATATAGGCACACGCATCTGGCATGAAATGAAAAATTTCACTGAAGATTGCGTCTTGCTGGTGTTTGCTGATCAGCACTATGACGAGGCAGATTATTTGCGCAAGTATGATGAGTTTTTGAAGTTCATAGAAACCACTTGAATTAGTAAACCACAAAAAAACCTCTCACCACAGAGGCACAGAGATACAGAGAAATTCGTAAGAGAAAATCCATGCAAACTCTCTGTGTCTCCATTCTTTTGAACGAATGGATAATATGAAACCTATACCTTATCTGGAACTCAAGCCTCAGCATCAGGATTTGCGAGCAGAGTTGAATCAGGCTTTTAATGAAGTATTGGATAGCGGCTGGTTCATCCAGGGCAAGCAGCTGGAAGCCTTTGAAACTGAATATGCTGCTTACTGCGGCAGCCAGTATTGCGTTGGTGTCGGCAATGGCATGGATGCACTGCACCTGATCTTGCGTGCCTATGGCATAGGTGAAGGTGATGAAGTCATCGTACCTTCGAATACTTATATCGCCAGCTGGCTGGCGGTGTCGTATGCAGGTGCCACGCCAGTGGCAGTTGAGCCTGATCTGCCCACCTATAATATCGATCCGCAAAAAATCGCCGCGGCCATCACGCCGCGCACCAAGGCCATCATGGTCGTGCATCTGTATGGTCAGTTGGTGGATATGGACCCGGTACTGGCCATCGCCCGCGAGCATGGTTTGAAAGTCATTGAAGATGCGGCGCAATCACATGGCGCGACCTACAAGGGTCGCATTTCTGGCAGCATAGGTGATGCGGCCGGCCATAGTTTTTACCCAGGCAAAAACCTCGGTGCACTCGGTGACGCCGGTGCGGTGACCACGAACGATGCAGAGCTCGCGCACAAGCTCAGGGTCTTGCGCAACTATGGTTCGCAAATCAAATACCATAATGAAGTCAAGGGCTATAACTCACGCCTTGATGAATTGCAGGCAGCTTTGCTGCGGGTAAAACTGCACAGGCTTGATGGCTGGAATGTACAGCGCCGTGCACTGGCACAGCAATATCAGGAAGGCTTGAAAGACTTGCCTGGTCTGGTGATACCTTTTGTGCCCGAGTGGTCTGAACCGGCCTGGCATGTTTACCCGGTACGTTATGCACAACGCGATGCTCTGCAAAAACACTTGCAGCAGGCAGGCATAGGCACGCTGGTGCACTACCCTATTCCGCCACATCTGCAGGCAGCTTATGCTGAACTGAATTTGCCTGCAGGCAGCTTCCCGCTGTCAGAGCTGGTACACCGCGAAATCCTGAGCCTGCCGCTGGACCCGTATCTGGCATCTGAAGATGCCAGCCGCGTCATCGCCGCTGTACGCGAATTCGCCCTGCAAGCTGACTCGGCTACCTCAGTTACCAGATAATGACACTGGTACGTACCAGCCTGTTAAATGCAATTGCTGTCATGGTCAGGATGCTGACCATGCTGGGCCTGAACAAACTGCTGGCAGTGTATGTAGGGCCAGGCGGCTATGCCGTCATAGGCCAGTTCCAGAATGCCGTAACCATGATCTTGTCATTTGCCAGTGGTGCGATTTCCACAGGCGTGACCAAATACACTGCTGAACATGGCGACGATGCCGCTGCCCAGCAAAGAGTATGGGCCAGCGCGGCGCGTATCTCGCTGTATTGTTCACTGGCGGCGTCTGTCGTCATTGCGGTATTTCACCAGCAACTGGCGGTATTGCTCTTAAAAGATGCGCAGTATGGCAGTGTGTTTTTATGGCTGGCTGCCAGCCTGGTGCTGTTTGTCTTGAATACGCTGTTACTGGCGATTTTGAATGGCAAGAAAGCAGTCGCGGCCTATGTAGGTGCCAATATCGCGACCAGCATAGTCACCCTGCTGGCAACCTGGTTGCTGGCCAGCGTCTGGGGCCTGTATGGTGCGCTGGTCGCGCTGGCAGTGAACCAGTCTTTCGTCGCCATCATCACACTCATCCTCTGCCTGCGCAGCAAGTGGTTCAACATTGGCATGCTGTTTGCAAAGGCAGATAAAGACATGCTGCGCAAACTAGGCGCGTATGCGCTGATGGCTGTTGTCACGGCCACGGTCGTGCCGCTGAGCCAGATGCTGATACGCAATCACCTGGTGCAGGACTTTGGCTGGCAAGATGCTGGTTACTGGCAGGCGGTGACACGCATCAGTGATATTTACCTGATGCTGATCACTACTACGCTGACGGTGTATTACCTGCCGCGCCTGGCAGAAATCAAGGCTGCGGCAGAATTGAAGAAAGAAATCGCCCGCGTGTATCGTTTCGTTTTGCCATTGACAGCACTGGGTGCGGTCATGGTCTATCTCTTGCGTGACCTCATGCTGTGGCTGGTGTTCACTGAAGAATTTCGCCCCATGTTGCAACTACTGGCCTGGCAACTGGTGGGCGACTTTATCAAGATAGGTAGCTGGGTGCTGGGCTTTGTCATGCTGGGCCGGGCGCTAACCACACCTTATGTGATTACCGAGATCGTCTTCAGCCTGTCGCTGGTTATCCTGACTTATCTGCTGACCCCGGCATTTGGCTTGCAAGGTGCAGTCATTGCTTTTTGCATTAACTATGTATTGTATTGGGCATGTATCGCCTGGATTTTAAAAAAATATGCCTACCGCTGAACGCTCACCCAAGCTCACCAGTTTTATACAGGCATGCGTCGCCCGTGTACTCGCGGCGGGCGAACTCGATAGCTGCGTGCGGCGTGCACGCGCGCTGGGCGAGCTGCTATGGAAAAACAATCTGGGCCAGTATGCCTTGGTTGAACTGGAACAGGCTTTACTGCAAAGCTACCAGCATTTATTCACAGCGCCGGCACAAACAGACATCAAGGCAACTTATCTGCATGTATTGAGCCAGGCTTACACCGCCAGCGGCCATACCCGCGTAGTTGAGCACCTGATCGCCAGCCAGGCCTTGCAGGATTCTGCAGTACTGGTAACAGAAAAAGCACCGCCTGCTACCTGGGAAAAGCTGAGTACACCCGGCCATCCCTGCATCTGCCTGCCCAGGTACAGAGACAGGCAAGAAAAGATACAGGCCTTGCTGAATCAATTTGCACAATACAAAATCCTTGTGCTGCATATCCACCCTTATGACATCGATGCTGTCGTCGCGGCAGGATTAGCCAGGCAATTGTGCGGCACCCGCATTTATATGTACAACCATGCTGACCATGTATTTTCTTATGGTCACGGCATCGCAGATGTAGTGCTGGAACTCAGTTATTTTGGCTGGGAACTCAGCAAGTTGCGCGGCACGCATGAGAAATGCGTGTTTGCCGGTATCCCGCTCAAGTTGCTGGATGCCACTGCCGAGCGGCAGGAAAATACTACCGGCCACATCGCCAGCGCAGGATCAGCCTATAAATATAAACCCGGTGGCGCGTATTCCTTCCCTGATTTTGCAGTGCAACTACAAGCCAGAACAGGCCGCAAGCTGATGTTGATAGGCCCCAACCTGAAAACCAACTGGTGGTGGTGGAAGCCTGCACGGCAGATGGGCGAGCAGGCGATTTTCCGCCAGCGCATGGCATATCAGGATTATCTGGCCTGTATGCACGATGCCAGTGTGTATGTCGATAGTTTTCCGCTGACCGGTGGCACGGCCTTCCCGGAAATGGCAGTCAAGGGCCTGCCCTGCTTTGGCATATTGACAGGCGCGCACGGCTATTCCCCGGCAGACCAGCTCAAATCAGGCAGTCAGGATACCTTGCTGGATGATATGGATTATTATCTGCAACAAAAGCAGCAACGCTCCGGCTTAGACCAGGCTGTCATACTGCAAGAAATCAGGCAAGCGCACGGCATAGAACAGGTTGCACGCCGCATCAGTATGGCAGAAACAGCGAATGCGCAAGAAAAACAGCCGCCATGGTTAAATCCGGCACCTATAAACTGTGATTTCTATGAGAAAATCTGGTACACAAGGAAATTGTTCACGCCGCCCATCCATAATTTCCCTGACTGGAAACTGGGCGTATTATTTTTAAAGTATTGGATACAAAGTCGGCAGCTTGGTCACCAGACTTAGTGCCGCAGCTAATTTATGATACATGTCGCAATCGTCAGCCACGGCCATGAAAACCTGCTTATCGCAAGCGGCATGGGTGGCCTGCGCGATGCCGCTGAAGGCATGCATGTATGGATCAAGGATAATCAGCCTTCGCCGGAGTTGAGAGCCTATTGCCTGCAACATGGCGTTTCTTACGTGGACGATAAACCTGGCCTGGGCTTTGGTGAAAACAATAATTACCTGTTTGACCTGATCAGCAGCAGCATAGGTTTTGCTGAAGGTGACAGCTTTATCGTCATGAACCCCGACATCACCATCAATGCTGACACCATCTTCACGCTGGTCGAGAACATGCGGCGTGATGCCTTTCCGGTGGCGACCATCAATCTGTACCGCGATGACCAGCACCTGTATGTGGATGCGAATGTACGCCGCTTCCCGAATGTGATTTCCCTGTTGCGCATGGTGGCGGTACGCTCCCTGTCCGAGCCTTACGACAAGAAAACCATGACAGAAACCTGCCATGTCGATTGGGCTTCTGGTGCCTTCCTGGCTTTTGATGCACTGCACTATCAGGCGTTGCAAGGTTTTGATACCCGCTATTTCATGTATTTTGAAGATGTGGATATCTGTTACCGCTCCAAGCAATTGCTGGGCAAGGGCATACGTTTTTATCCACAACTCGATGCCACCCACACTGCCGCCCACAAAAACCGCAACCTGGTGTCACGCCATGCGAGCTGGTTTTTCCGCAGCTTCCTCAAATTTTTGTCGCGCCGCTATTTTGTCTATGACAGGCGGTCGAATTTGCCTGCTGCCAAATAAGGTATGAAGCAGCAAATTTTGTTGACCGGTGCCAGCGGCTTTGTCGGCCAGGCTCTTGCCCGCGCCTGCCTGGCCCAGGATGTTGCCCTGATTTGCCCCAGCCGCCGTCCCCTGGCCTGGCAGGATGCAGACATGCGCAATCCCATTGTCAGCGATATGAGTGCGGACACTGACTGGTCTGCCCATTTGCAAGGCGTGGATATCGTCATCCATAGCGCAGCGCGGGTACATGTGATGCAAGAGACAGCCAGCGACCCTCTCGCGCAGTTCCGTGCTGTGAATGTCGATGCCAGCCTGCAACTGGCGCGCCAGGCAGCAGCGGCGGGCGTCAGGCAATTTATTTACCTGAGTTCAGTCAAAGTGAATGGCGAAGCGACCTTGCCAGGTCATCCATATACCGCTGATGACCAGCCCTTGCCGCAAGATGCCTATGGCATATCCAAAATGGAGGCCGAACAGGCTTTGCTGCAACTGGCACAGGCAACTGGCATGGCTGTCACCATCATACGCCCGCCACTGGTGTATGGGCCGGGCGTCAAGGCCAATTTCCTGAGCATGCTGCGGATGGTGCGCCGTGGCCTGCCTTTGCCCTTGGGCAGCATACGCAACCAGCGCAGCTTTGTGTATCTTGGTAATCTGGTTGATCTTGTCCTGCATTGCCGTTTGAACGAAGCGGCGCGCAACCAGGTTTTCCTCGCATCTGATGGCAGAGATTTATCGACGACAGAATTATTGCGCCTGTGCGCGCAGGCCTTGCAAGTCAAGTCGCGGCTATTGCCGTTCCCTGCTGCTTTGCTGACAATCGCAGCCAGCATGCTGGGCAAGAAAAATGTCGCTGACCGCTTGTGCCAGTCATTGCAAGTCGATATCAGCAAGACCAGAAAGCTGCTGGCCTGGTCGCCGCCCTATACCGTAGAACAAGGCTTGCAGGTCACAGCTGCAGCCATACCTGTTAAATGAAGAATATGTTGAAGCGCCTTTTCGATCTCGTCCTTGCACTGACAGCCAGCCTGTTTTTGATGATACCTTTGATCATCGTTGCCATCTGCGTCAAACTTACTTCACGTGGCCCTATGGTTTATTGGTCAGACCGGGTCGGGCGTAATAATGTCATCTTCAAGATGCCCAAGTTTCGCAGCATGCTGATTGATACACCCGCAGTGGCTACTCACTTGCTGAGTAATCCAGACCAATACCTGACGCCCATAGGCTCTTTCCTGCGCAAATCCAGCCTTGATGAATTACCGCAATTGTGGAGCATACTGCGTGGCGACATGAGTTTTGTCGGCCCGCGTCCTGCCCTGTACAACCAGCATGACCTGATTGCCCTACGCACTGAAAAGCAAGTACATACTATCCCGCCTGGCCTGACGGGTTGGGCACAGATCAATGGCAGGGATGAATTACCTATTCCTGTCAAAGTGGATCTGGATGCGTATTACCTGCAGCATCAGTCCTTCATGCTGGATATCCGCATCTTGTTCTTGACCTTTTACAAGGTGGTGCGTCGTGATGGTGTTACACATTAATAAGGCTGCGCTATCATGATGCAATCCGTACTCAATCTGCCCCGTCTGCAAAAACAGTTGATAGCCGCCCTGGCCGATGCCATCTGCCTGCCGCTGATGTTTATCCTGGCGATCTGGCTGCGTTATGAAACCTTTAATGCCAGCCTGTTCAATCATTACTTCTGGCTCATCGTTTCTTCTTCCCTGATCGCCATACCGGTATTCATACGCATAGGCTTGTACCGTGCCGTGATCCGTTTCATCGACCAGAAAATCATTAGCGTAGTGGTCTTTGGCGTCACGCTGTCGGTGCTGTTCATGGCGTTTGTGGCGGTGATGCTGCATATCACGCCTTTGTCGCGTGCGGTGTTTGGTTTTTTCTGGGCAGGTTCCATCCTGTATGTGGGTGCCAGCCGTTTCCTGGCCAGGGCCTGGCTGTTGCAGGCTGACATGGCAGAGAACGCCACCCGCATTGCCATCTATGGGGCAGGCAAGGCTGGTGCGCAACTGGCTACTGCCCTGCGTGCCGGTGGTGAGTATGTGTGCACCGCCTTCATTGACGACAATAAATCCATACAGGGTTCTACCATAGGTGGCGTCAAAGTATTTGCACCTGAATTGTTGAAGGACCTGGCTGAACGCCACGACATACGCGAAATCCTGTTGGCCATGCCCAGCATCAGCAAGACCAGACAAAAGCAGATACTTGACCAGCTAGAATCGCTGAAACTCAAGATCAAAGTCACGCCATCAATACAAAGCCTAGTGAATGGTGAATTGCGTTTGCAGGATATACGCGAAGTAGAGATAGAAGATTTGCTGGGCCGTGATCAGGTAGAGCCTGATGCCCGCCTGCTGAGTATCTGCATCACTGGCAAGCGTGTCATGGTGACCGGAGCTGGTGGCTCGATAGGTTCTGAACTATGCCGCCAGATTTTGCGCCAGCGCCCCGCCAAACTGGTCTTGCTGGAAATGTCGGAATACGCCCTGTATGCCATAGAGCAGGAATTGACTGGCCTGTGCCAGCAACTGAAGCTGGATGTAGAGATTTTACCTTTCCTCGGTTCCATACTCGACAGCGCCAAGCTTGACCGAATCTTCACCACCTGTGAAGTTGAGACCCTGTATCACGCTGCCGCCTACAAGCATGTGCCACTGGTAGAACATAACCCGGCTGAAGGCATACGCAATAATGTGTTTGGCACCCTGTCCGTCGCACAGGCGGCGATGGCGGCAAAGGTCAAGAATTTTGTGCTGATTTCTACTGACAAGGCAGTACGCCCGACCAATGTCATGGGTGCGACCAAGCGCCTGGCCGAACTGATCTTGCAAGCCTGCTCACGCCGCCAGCAACATACCCGTTTTTGCATGGTGCGCTTTGGTAATGTGCTGGGATCATCCGGCTCGGTCGTCCCCTTGTTCCGCAGGCAGATCATGGCAGGTGGCCCCATCACTTTGACCCATCCAGAAATCACCCGCTATTTCATGACCATCCCCGAAGCCGCGCAACTGGTCTTGCAAGCCGGGGCCATGGGCGAAGGCGGTGATGTGTTTGTACTCGATATGGGCGAACCAGTACGTATCATCGACCTCGCACGCCGCATGGTGCATCTGAGCGGGCTCGAAGTGAAGAGTGAAAGCACGCCCGATGGCACCATAGAAATCCAGCACGTAGGCCTGCGCCCCGGTGAAAAACTGTATGAAGAATTGCTGATAGGCGACAATGTTGAAGGCACTTCGCACCCGCTGATCATGCGCGCCCAGGAGAGCGAGTTGCCATGGGATCAACTGAATGCCCTGTTACAAAACCTGCAGACTGCCTGCACCGCCTTTGATTATGAGCAAATCCGTGCCCTGCTGCTGCAAATAGTGGCAGAATATGAACCACAATGCGGTATTGAAGACCTGATCTGGCAAGCCCAGCAAACTGGCCCCAAAGACCAGACGGCCACCGGGCTGCTCCACTGAATCTTTTTACTATAGAAAAATAATCATGTCCCTACTCTCCCCCAGCATATTCAAAGCCTACGATATTCGCGGCATCATCGATAAAACCCTGGATGCCGAAGTTGCCCACCTGATAGGCCAGGCCTTTGGCAGCGCCGCCATCGCCAAAGGTGAAAAAGCCGTGGTCATAGGCCGCGATGGCCGCTTGTCCGGCCCGGATCTCATCACCGCGCTGGCCAAGGGTTTGCAATCGACAGGCGTGGATGTCATCGACCTGGGCGTGGTCGTCACCCCCATGGTTTACTTTGGCACCAATGTACTGGGCGCCACGTCCGGCATTATGGTCACAGGCAGCCACAACCCGCCTGATTACAATGGTTTCAAAATGGTGCTGGCGGGTGAAGCAATTTATGGCGATGCCATTCAAGCGCTATACCAAACCATATTGAATAAAGATTTCAAACAAGGCAGTGGCAACTACCGCACGCATGATATCAAGGCGACTTATCTTGAGCGCATCATCGGCGACGTCAAAGTCGCCCGCCCACTGAAAATTGCCGTCGATTGCGGCAATGGCGTGGCTGGTGCTTTTGCCGGTGAGTTGTATCGCGGCATGGGTTGTGAAGTCATAGAACTGTTTTGCGAAGTCGATGGCACTTTTCCCAACCACCATCCTGATCCAGCCCACCCGGAAAACCTGCAAGACCTGATACGCTGCCTGCAAACCACCGATGCAGAAATAGGCCTGGCATTTGATGGCGATGGTGACCGTCTTGGTGTTGTCACCAAGGATGGACAGATCATCTACCCTGACCGCCAGCTCATGCTGTTTGCCGAAGACGTATTGACACGCAACCCCGGCGCGCAGATTTTGTATGACGTCAAATGCACCCGCCATATCGCCCCTTGGGTCAAGGCACGCGGCGGCGTCCCGTTGATGTGGAAAACCGGCCATTCCCTGGTCAAGGCCAAGCTGCGCGAAACCGGCTCGCCTCTCGGTGGTGAAATGAGCGGCCATGTTTTCTTCAAAGACCGCTGGTATGGTTTTGATGATGGCCTGTATGCTGGCGCCCGCCTGCTGGAACTCGTCAGCCGCGTAGCCGACATGACAGCCACACTGAACAACTTGCCACAATCAACTTCAACACCAGAACTGCAATTGCAACTGGCTGAAGGCGAAAACTTCAAGATCATCGCCGCCATGCAAGCGAATGCCAGCTTCCCAGGTTCCGATGAAATCATCACCATCGATGGCCTGCGCGTTGAATATCCAGACGGCTTCGGCCTGGCCCGCTCATCCAACACCACTCCTGTGATTGTCATGCGCTTCGAAGCCGAAAATCCCGAAGCACTGGCACGCATACAGGGCGCAATGAAGCAGGCTGTGCTGGCTGTGAAGCCAGATGCAAAATTGCCGTATTAATTTATATAAACCTGCAAGCTCACCACAGAGACACGGAGACACAGAGGGGCACAGAGGAAAACCGAAAAGATAAAGGAAAGGTAATCAAATTTATCGCCTTTATCCTTTGAGGTTTTCTCTTGTTTTTCTCTGTGCCTCTGTGTCTCTGTGGTGAGATTTTTGGTCTTACTACTATTGTGAAAATCCTTCTTGTTCGCGTTTCGTCGTTGGGCGATGTTTTGCATAATATGCCCATCGTGGATGACTTGCGTCGCCAGTTTCCGCAGGCGCGTATAGACTGGGTGGTGGAAGAAGCCTATGTGCAACTGGTGCGCCTGAATCCTGGTGTAGATCAGGTATTCCCCTTCGCCCTGCGCCGCTGGCGCAAGAGTCTGGGGCAGGCGGCAACACGGCAAGAGATCAGGAATTTCTTTCGCCAATTACGGCAAGAGCAATATGACCTGGTACTCGATACCCAGGGCTTGCTCAAAACCGGCATCATCATGGGCCTGGCAAAAACCGTCAAAGGCGGCAAGAAAGTCGGTCTGGCCAATGGTACTGAGGGTTCGGGCTATGAAGGCATTTCCAGAATCTTCCACGACATCAGCGTACCGGTAGACAAACGCACCCACGCCGTCCTGCGCGGCCGTCTGGTCGCCGCTGTGGCTGGCGGCTATACCGTCAACACACCCGCCAGCTTTGGCTTGCAGGCACCGGATATACCCGCTGACCAGCATGCATGGCTGCCAGCTACCCCTTATGCAGTGTTCTTCCATGGCACTGCCGGCGCAGCCAAGAAATGGCCGCGAGAGAATTGGCAGGCGATTGCCGCCGAATTAAAAAACTACGAATTGCCAATACTGCTGCCCTGGGGCAGTGCTGCAGAAAAAACCGAAGCAGAAGAGATGGCAGCCATCATGCCTAATGCAACCGTCTTGCCTGCATTATCCATGCAAGCCGCAACCCTGCTGGCGCAAAAAGCACGTCTGGCTATTGGTGTCGATACAGGCCTGACGCATATCGCCGCAGCTTATGAAACCCCGACCATAGAAATCTATTGCGCTTCACCGCGCTGGAAAACTGAAGGTAACTGGTCGGATAAGATTATTAATCTTGGGGATAGCGGGGAGCCTGCGACTGTTGACGAGGTTCGCGGGGCGATTGGCATACTAATGAGAGCAACCAGCACACAACAATAGCCAGGCGCTTAGGAATAAACTCTTCCACTTAGTAACGTCATTCCAGCGTGCCTTTAGCTGGAATCCACCGGGCTGGCGCTCCAGTGGCGTTCATAGTACGTCACATAAGGTATTTACTTCATGCCCGTACAACTTTACACACTAAATTTTCAAATACCTTCGTAAGTCATTTACTCATTTTTATGCAAATAGATCAGATTACATTGCTCTTGATCATCCCGAATGCCCTTATGCTACTTCACGGTTTAAGGAGCGTTTTCAGACGCGATTCAGGTAATACTGTAGCAGCATGCTGCCTTGCCATCAGTTTGACCATGCTGGCTTTGGTCGTCTCTGTCACCCTGACTTATTCCTGGGCACCAGCCAAAGAACTCAAGGATGATTACTTTGCGGCATATTTACCAGTATCCGTCTTCACCCTGATTTTCACTCAGCATATTTGGAGAAGAAAGCCCGCTTTATGGCAAATACTTCTTGCAATATTCTTCAGTGCCATCATCTTTTGTATTATGGCCCCTTATGCTGCAATATTGACGGCGTGTGCTTGCGGTGACTGTCTGTAAAAGCAGCACAGACATCATCGTCAGCAGATAAATAGCTGATGATGCCACAGTGAGTAACTCAAATTTGACAGGCAAATACAAATGAATTCGATCAACATCATCGCCCCCTACAAATACCGCGACAGTTGGGTATTTGATGATGAGCGTGTAGGCCTGCTGCAAGAGCCTTTCGTGTGCGGCGCAGACACAATGATAGACAAGGTAGTTGCCACAATTCCTGACCCAGAATCAGGTTTTATCATGCTTTTTTCTGCGATCGCCTTCCCTGGTCACCAGATAAAACTCTCCTGGAGCAGGGAGGACTGTGACGGCAACTGGTATTTTTCAGAACAATTGGATATGGAAGGATGGCTATGCCCTGCTTTGTTTGAATATTTTGATGAAGCACCAAAAGAAATTTATGTGCAGGTCAAGGCAAGGAATAATCCCGTTATCAAACCTGTTTAAATCAAATCAAGCAAACAATCTTATACTTGAAGACAGCATACAAGCTGCGTTGCAATTTTTCTCCTATGAGCAACGTATTGAGAGTACTGGCTTCGTCGTCACGCCTTGCTGGAACAATTTTATGTAAGTCCTAATTGATTTGGAAATATTGTCATACCCATGCATACAAATTTATTGGCTTTTTTAATCAGCCCTGTGGGACTGTGTTTAATAATACCGCCCATTCTCATGCTAGATAAACTTCGCCGATTTGCCATTAGCTCCCTATCGATGTCAGGAAAATGCCAGATACGGTAAAATGAAACCCCGCCTGTCAATATACCGCGAACCATGGCATCCCCTTCCAGCCACAGCGCTTCACCCCATTTCTGGCGCGACGAACAGTTGCCTTTTGTCGAGATGCGGTCTATCAAGGGAGCGCGTAGCATAGCTTATGCGAAACACTCGCATGAGAGCTTTTCCATTGGCGCAATCACCGGCGGAAAGAGTACCTACCTGAACGGCAAAATGAAAGAGCAGGTAGCTGCAGGAACGGTCGTCATTATCAATCCTGAAGAGATACACGCCTGCAATCCCGTTGTTGATGAACCCTGGTCTTACCACATGCTGTATGTCGATCATGCATGGTTGGCAGCGCTTCAGCAGGAACTTGGCTTCAGTGCCAATGCTGACTTCAGGCCGTTTTCAACAATATCGACCAATTCCCTGTTTGTGGAATTGACCTCTCTATGTGCGATGTTAGCGGATGAACATGCGGATCAATTGCAAAAACATGGCGCTGTCATCGATTTTTTCTCAATGCTGCAAAACCGGCTTGATCCTGCATCCACCAGCAACAAGGATGCCAACGTCAAGCTCGTGCGCGCGGCGGAATTCATCAAGGAAAACTTCAAGCGTAGCTTTAAGCTTGAAGAAATCTGCGCCGCTGCCGAATTGTCACCAGCCTATCTGATACGCGCATTCAAGCATCAATTCGGCATGACGCCTCATGCCTATCTGATCAATCACCGTATTCAACAGGGCCGCGCCCAGCTCAGACGCGGCCATGCCATCGCCGACATTGCCATCGACACTGGGTTCTCGGATCAGGCGCATTTCCAGCGCGCTTTTAAACAGCATCTGGCAGCCACACCTGGTCAGTATCGGGGCCGCGGATAGACTCATACCTTCATAAGCGAATTATGATGATGCTGCCATGACGTCGATCACCGCCTGATATAGGCGCACAGGTTCCTCTGCAATGCGGTTGAGTACATAAAGAAAATATTCTTCGCCAAACACCGCATATTCCCGCGTCACAAATCCACGTCTTTGCAAGCTGTCAAGCAAATCAGTACCAAGACCGATCAGGGATTCAAATTCATAGCTATCGCGCCGCACATCCTCGCTTGAGATAAAAGCAGATAATTCTTCTTGAATTTGAGCATCATGGGTCGCTATCGAACATTGATGGCCGCTCGAGAGCAAGGTCTTTGCGTAGCGTCGATAGCAGGCTGCAAGTTCAGGGCTATTGCGGCTGTAAGCAATATTTTCTGCCTCCAGAAATGCGCCCTTGACCAGGCGAATTCTTCCCGGATATGTCATCAGCACAGGAAGATCCTGCTCGGTGCGATGCAGCTTGGCGGGCACGGTAATGCCAATATTGCTCAGACCCGCCTCCGTATGCAAGCGGCCATAGGTCGCGTAAATATTATCAGCACGATCCGATCCCTCCATCGAAATCATGACCTCGCGCCCCACCGATGCTGCGGCTGTAGCGATGCGTTTCACATTTTGAAAACCAAGTTCCGCATCAATCACTGATCCTACGTGCGACAGGTCCAGGGAAATCGAACAGCGCAAGTTCAGTCTGTCGATAGCCGCGATCAATTCAAGGAATATGGCTGTTTCAGCCAGCGCCTTGCCCTCGTCCCGACAACTTTCCCCCATGTATTCAGCCGACCCGGCATGACCTCTTGCATTGATTTGCTGTATGCGCCGCAACAAATCTTGAATTGTCTCGCCAGCGACATAGCGCTTGGCCACGCGTTGCATATAGGGACGTAAGATTGGATCGTCACAAAACCGCGCCTTGGCTTTTTCATCCAGTGCCAATTGGCGAAGTTCATTCGCTGCCTGAGCAACCAGTGGCTGCCATGCCGCCGGAAATTTTGGCAAATTTGATACTGTCATGTTCAACTCCGATCGAAAAATGGAAAGGAGTCAATGGTGGCGGGATACTTCGCCAAAGTATTGAAGAAAACTGCCCTCTTCCTAAGTTCGCGTCAAAGCGTAGGTGCGCAACACTGCCAGGTAACACGATGATGATTGCCGCACCAGGTAATAAATGTGTAATTGCCAGCTTAACAGACGTCCGCAGCCAACTTTAGCTTCTCACATCCATCTGGACCGCATGCGATTGGCGCTAAACTCACATAGGCGAACAAATGGCAGAGAATTTTTCCTGATGTCGTAAAAGGACGGGCCGGATAAATGGGGTAATCGACCTTGCATCACTCAAATCCTCAGTATCAGTACATGACCAATACCAGACAAGATGAATATGCATGTCAATATCTCGCTCAAGCAAGTCCAAAAACTGCTTCCAGCTCTCGCTGCGCAGAAAATTCTCATTTTCATCTATGGTGTCGCAAGATGATTGCAATAGCATGGCCATGAGCGTGAATTTTTCATCCTCGCTTAATTCACCACTAGCATAGACGACAAGAAATTCATCTATCCTGCTCGCATCAGCAACTTCATATTCCCAATCCTGCATATTTTTTTCATTGGGCAGATTGAAGCGTATTGCAGTGCGTCCATGGCAGCTCTGGTGGGGAAGCGGTAAAGATGATCGAGGTCTGCGAACATAAATCTTAATGCACCTTTACCGTGAAGCATTTACTGATAATGCCCGCATTTACTTTGACCGCAGAGGCAACAGCCGCAGTGAAATGACCGAAGCCAGGTTTCCTACTGCATCGAATGAAGGTTTAAACTTGCAAGAGCTGACGAGCTTGACACTTTCCTGATTCAATTTTGGATCAAGCGACCACTCAAGATTGGTTTTCTCAATACCTCCATCCTTATTCAGCCAGACACCAACGACAATACCACGCCCTGGTTCATTATCTTTTGCAAAACTGACGAAATCGGACTTGTTACATGTTCCCGCCAAAACTTCTGCAGGCTTGCTTGGAACATTACTTTCAAGAGACCATGCGTAGGCAGTCTTGACGTAAAGTCTTTCTGTTTTAGGATCATCGAAAATTTGGCAACCCATCATTGCAATCAAGACAGCTTCATCCAATGCACGCCAACCACTACTACGTGTGACCTCTGCCATCGTCACTCTCCCTTCGGAATTCACAGCTAAATCCAGCTCCGTCTTTCCCACCATTTCATAGCGTAATGCAAGTCGTGGGTATTCTGGTTTCTTACAACGATCATATGAAGCTTTTAGCAGGAGAGTCGGTTTTATGTTTGGCACAACTGAAATGCTCGGAATATCTTTCAATTCGGTTTGCGCCCATACTTCAGATACTCCAAAATGAAAATTTAGCAGAGTTAATACAAGAGTAGAAGTAATGAAAATTTTATTTTTAAACATTTTTTATACAAGTCTGAATGCGGAGTGAGGAAGCACCTTAGAAAATGAATTTGAGATTAAATCTCCAACATCCCAAACGACTTCACCAAATCATCCAGCGACTTCAATTGCGCGAGGAAAGGTTCCAGCTTATCCAGCGGCAAGGCGCTGGGGCCATCACACTTGGCTTGTGCCGGATCAGGATGCGCTTCGAGGAACAGGCCCGCCAGACCAGTCGCCATGCCCGCACGCGCCAGTTCGACGATCTGTTCGCGACGGCCACCTGAGGCTGCTGCGCCAGCTTCACGTTGTTGCAGGGCGTGGGTGACGTCGAAGATGACAGGCAGGTTGTTGGTGACTTTTTTCATGACAGCAAAACCTAGCATATCGACCACCAGGTTATCGTAGCCAAAGCAGGTGCCGCGGTCGCAGAGTATCAGTTGGTCGTTGCCTGCTTCCCTGAATTTTTCGACGATGTTTTGTACTTGGGAAGGGCTCAGGAATTGCGGCTTCTTGATGTTGATGACGCGGCCAGTTTTGGCGAGTGCGACGACGAGGTCAGTCTGGCGTGCCAGAAAGGCGGGCAGTTGCAAGACATCGACGACGTCTGCCACTTGCGCAGCTTGCCATGGTTCATGTACGTCGGTGATCAGGGGGACACCAAATTCTGCCTTGATGGCTTCAAATATCTTCAAGCCTTCTTCCAGGCCAGGGCCACGGTAAGAATGGATGGAAGAACGGTTGGCCTTGTCAAAGCTGGCCTTGAAGACATAGGGGATGCCCAGCTTGCTGGTGACACGTACGTATTCTTCGGCAACGCGCAGGGCCATGTCTTTGGATTCCAGCACATTCATGCCACCGAACAGGACGAAGGGGCTTTGATTGCTGGCTTGAATTTGTGAGGTGATGGCGACGGTAGTCAAGATGATTCCAATTCTTAAAAATAGGCTGTTAAAACCATATGTACAAGCGATTTATTTTCAACAATACCTTAGAGGCTGTTGCAAAGTTAAGATGGCTAGGCGCCGCCGACGCAGACAGTACTTTAGTACCGGGTTTTACATCTGGGAGGCGCAACAACGCCAGATTAATTTTGCAACGGCCTCTAAGAAACCCAGCGCAAGTAATCTTGCCATTGCGGATCAAATTCGCTGCTGATATCAAACTCCAGCGGGGCAAAGTTTTGTGCAAGTTTATGCGCCTTGGCCAGGGCGGTTTCTACATCGCTGACATGCCAGTTCATGCTGCGCACATTGCCGTGCAGGGTGATCTGGCTGGTGATGCCTTCCTGGGTTTGTGCTAACAGGGTTTCAAGCTGGTCTTCAAACTCGCGGGCGGCTTCAAGATCATCTTTATTGTCCAATACCACATCGACTTGCACGCGCCACAGCATGTCGGCCCTGCCAACCAGAGCCATGGCAGATTCATTGCGTTGTACCAGCAACTTGTCGTCAGGGTCGGTATTGCTGACGAGCTCAAAACCTGTCCATTCATTTTCACCGGTCGGGAACAGGGCCGTATGACCAAGCTCATCGCGCCAGAAATGATCGAGCACAGCCGGGAAGGCAGCCAGGCTCACCGTGTCTTGTCCGGGTTCGTCTTCCATGAATTCTACCGGGCCTATCTTGATGGCGAAATCATATTCACCGATGGCATGGTCCAGCAGGATGAAGGACATGTGCCTGGCATGATCGACCATGTCTTGCGGTATGGGTTTGGCAAACCATAATTGCAAACCCACCCTGCCTGCGTCGGCATAATGGCCAACCAGCACATCGTCAGGGCTGAGACTGAAATTATCCATGGACATGCCAAACTCACCCATTTCTGTGCGTGCCCGGAAGGCCGTTACATTGCTGAACATGGTCAGCTTGGGCGCTGTCTGCGTCAGCGACATGACATCCTGAAAATGCTCCGTTGCGCCGTGAGCCGTGATGATCAGGTCATAGACGCCATCTTCAGTCTTGCCTTGCAATTCAGCAGCCAGCTTGGGGAAATGGGGTTCCAGCAATGCATTGATGGCTTCCATGACATCGCGAATTTCCATTTGCTGTAATTGTGGCTGTGCATTTGTCAGTGCTTGCCAAAAGAGGTCTGTGCTCATCTATTCATGTCCTGGATGGTGGAAGGCTCAACATGTCCTTGCATGTTGTTTAAGAGGCATAGGATATCATTTTATGGGGGTGGTTTTGTAGAAGTGCAAAGTGCCTTGTTCAGCTTTACTAAATTTTCAAGCAACATGCTTAGCGACAAACGCCACTGGGCTCCTGCCTGCGCAGGAGCGACGATTTTAGAGTCTTACCTTTATCAAATTACCCGGCCTGCAACGTCAAAGAACTTGCATTAGAGGCAAATAATTATAAAATTTGCAAGGATTACATTCATTGTTAATAAAAAACACACATCTTTTGCTGTGTATTAAGCTCCAGCAAGACATAACCCCTGCACACCGTTTTCAGGTATATTCCCTCCTCTTCGCCCACACTCCCCAAGCTTGATGTCTGCTCATCGAAAAAATCTTGATGGTTTTGCCATTTCCCTCATGCTGGTGCTGTGCCTGTGCTGGGGTTTGCAGCAGGTGGCGGTTAAATTGGCGGCGCCTGTTATCGGTGCCACGATGCAGCTGGGTTTGCGGTCTGGGCTGGCTGCGGTGCTGGTGTTGTTGCTGATACTTATCAAAAAGATTCCATTTTCTTTGCGTGACAAACATCTCATGCCCGGTATTGCGGCGGGTGTTTTGTTCGCTGTCGAATTTTTATGCATATCGCTGGGGCTAAAATACACCACGGCCTCGCATATGTCGGTATTTTTATATACCGCCCCTATTTTTACCGTGCTGGGCCTGCACTGGCTGATCCCGGCGGAGCGCTTGCAATCGACACAGTGGCTGGGCATATTGTCGGCCTTTGCGGGGGTGGCCATCGCTTTCTCAGGGGCCTTCAGTAGTAGCCAGCGTGATGTGGCTGACATGCTCATCGGTGACAGCTTTGGCGTGGCGGCAGCCGTGTTGTGGGCAGCAACGACGATTACCATACGCAAGTCCAGCCTGTCTGAAGCTGAACCAACGACTACACTGTTTTACCAGTTGGCTGTGGGTGCGGCGATCCTGCTGGCATTTGTCATGCTGCGCGGTGAAAGCCTGCCCACGCAATTGGATATGACCAGCATCGTCAGTCTGTTTTTCCAGACAGTAGTGATTGCCTTTGCCAGTTACCTGACCTGGTTCTGGTTGATGCGGCGTTATCTGGCATCACGTCTTTCTGTCTTTTCTTTCCTGACACCCTTGTTCGGCGTGGCCGCTGGTGTCATTCTTATGCACGATCCCATTAGCCCACGCTTTGCGCTGGGTGCAGTACTGGTCTGTGGTGGTATTGTATTAGTGAATTTCCGTCGGACATAAAGCATGCGTCTTCTTTACTCCCTGGTATGGGGCCTGTCCCTGCCGTTTGCCCTGTTCCGCCTCTGGTGGCGTGGCCGCCTTGAGCCTGGCTATCGCCAGCATATAGGCGAACGCCTGGGCTTTTACCCAGCCGCTGCCAGTGTGCCAACGATCTGGGTGCACGCCGTCTCTGCCGGTGAAACCCGTGCAGCAGAACCGCTGATACGTGCCCTGCTGGCACGCTGCCCTGAACACCGTATCCTGCTCACGCATATGACTGCCACCGGGCGAGAAACTGGCGGCAAGCTGTTTGCCGATGTGGGCCCACGACTGCAACAGGCGTTTTTACCGTATGACATCAACTGGATGATCGTGCGCTTCTTGCGGCATTTTTCGCCGCAACTGTGCATACTGATAGAAACAGAAGTCTGGCCCAACCTGATTGCGCAGTGTGAGGCCAAGTCCATACCTGTAACACTGGTGAATGCCCGCCTGTCTGAAAAATCCTTGCGCAAGGCGCAACGCCTGGCTTCGCTGATACTGCCTGCCGCTCGGGCTATCAGCAGCGTGGCAGCACAATCAAATCCCGATGCCCTGCGCCTGCATGAGCTGGGCATAGAGCAGCCGGGTGTCACTGGCAATATGAAGTTTGATGTGACACCCCCTCCATTGATGGGTGAACGCGGTGCGGCCCTGCGCCGCAGCTTTGGTGATCGTCAGGTGATTTTGTGCGCCAGTACCCGCGATGGCGAAGAAGAACTGATACTGCAAGCCTTTGTCGAGCAAGTGCCTTTACTGCAAACCAACCCGCTGCTGATCATCACACCACGCCACCCGCAACGCTTTGACCATGTGGCCAGCCTGCTGGAATCACAAGGCATCAAATACCTGCGCCGCTCCAGCCTGAACCATGAAGAAATTGCCCCCATAGGTAAAAACATACAGGTCGTGCTCGGTGACAGCATGGGTGAAATGTATATGTATTATGCGGCCTGCGATATCGCCTTTGTCGGCGGCAGCCTGGTACCACTCGGTGGACATAACCTTATCGAAGCCTGTGCCATGGGCAAGCCTGTATTGACAGGTACGCATACCTTCAATTTTTCTGAGATCACTGACCAGGCCATTGCCAGCGGCGCGGCCTTCCGTGTTGATGGTGCACTGAGCCTGTTCCGCCAGGCCCATGCCCTGCTGGCGGACAAGCCAAAATGCCAGCGCATGGGTGAGGCAGCCTACACGTTCTTTTTGCAGCATCAGGGCGCAACTGCACGTACCATGCAGATGCTGGAAAAATATCTATGATGCGGTACTGCCGACAGGACTGACATTGTCGAGTATCTGCAGAGCCGCCTCAAAGTCAAACACCTGCAGGGCCCGCACAAATTCATCAGCCTGCGCCCCCAATACCTGGTGCATGCTGGGCTGGTGAGTGTTGAAATAATCGAGTGCTTCACTGTCTGAGTCTTCAAGATACTGACGCAGCGTGGCAAACAAGTCAGCAATTTCTGCGGCATCAGTAGTATCTGTGCCCCGCCCTGCCAACCCTGCTTCCTTTTCCTGTGTGGCGGCTTCTTTGCCTGCCTGATCTTGCAAAGCCTGTTTCAGGGCATTGATAAGCTCTGCACTGGTCGCACTGAATTTTTGTAGCAGCGCCTCATTCTCTTCAGAATTTTCTATAGCCAGCTCGAGTTCGGTGGACACGGCGGCCATTGTAGTCGCACCGATATTGCCAGCAGCACCGCGCATGGTGTGGGCTTCGCGCTCTGCAGTGCCACGGTCACCCCGCTCCAATGCCTGCCTGACCTTGTCTGGCGTACTTGCTGCACTCTCAACAAAAATTTGCAACAGGCGCAGGTAAAGATCAAGATTCTGGCTGCAACGGCGCAAGGCAGGCGCAACATCGACACCAGGGATAGTCAGATCGTGAACAGGGGCTTCTGGCTTGACTGGCTCTGCCTTAGTGGCTGTTGTGGCGGATGTAGCAGGAGCATCGTGTACGCTACCAACAACCGCAGCCGTCACGGCTGGTGCTGAGTCTTCATTCTGATAACCTGGCATGCGCTGACCACACCAGCGGGCAAGAGTGGCAAAGAAACTGTCAGGATCTATCGGCTTGGCGATATGGTCATTCATGCCGGTATCGAGGCAGCGTTGCCGCTCTTCATTCATGGCGTGTGCGGTCATGGCAATGATGGGCAAATCCAGCCATTCGGGGTAAGAGCGGATGACGGTAGTGGCGGCATAGCCATCCATCTCCGGCATTTGCAAGTCCATCAGCACGATGTCATACGGGTTGCCCTGGTTCAGCTTGTCGATGGCGATGCGGCCATTGTCGGCCACATCAACGATCATGCCTGCCTCGGTCATCAGCTCGGCAGCAATTTGCTGGTTGATATGATTGTCTTCTACCAGCAGGATGCGCATGCCTTCAAAGCGGCAATCACTATGGGTCTCGACTGCAGTACTGGCAGGTGCCTCGCGCGTTGCTGCACTGATGCGCAGTAATACTTCGAGCAAACCAGCCATGCCCGTTGGCTTGGACAGATAAGCAAGCGGTGCATAAGTCCTGGCCTGCATGGTGCTTTCATCAAAGTTCATGGTGGTCAGCATGATGACCTGAGGTGCTTCGCTGCCCATGCTGGTGGCGATGGCATTCATGGTGGCGGCACCATCCATGTCTGGCATATGGGCATCAAGCAACAGCAGATCATATGGCTGAGCATGTACCCTGGCTTCGCTCAGCATGTGCAGGGCCAGTTTGCCGCTGTTGGCGGCGTTCACTATCAGGCCAAGTTGCTGGCCCAGCTTTTGCAGATGCAGGCGGGCGACATCATGGTCATCCACGACCAGCAATTTCAGGCTTTGCACCTGCTCTGGCAATATGATTTGCGGGGCCGGGGTAGCAAACGCGAACCAGCAGGTGAAATGGAAACTGCTGCCTCTGCCAACCTGGCTTTCAACCCATATCGTGCCACCCATAAGTTCAACCAGGTGCCTGGAGATCGTCAGGCCCAGCCCGGTGCCGCCATATTTGCGGGTAGTGGAACTGTCGGCCTGGGTAAAGGCCTGGAACAGGTTTTCCTGCTGCTCTTCTGTCATGCCGACGCCGGTATCCTGCACGCTGAATTGCAGTTGCACCTTGTCGATTTCTGCCTGCACCTGCTTGACCAGAATGATGACAGAACCCTGGTCGGTAAACTTGATGGCATTATTGACCAGGTTGGTAATGATCTGGCCCAGACGCAAGGGGTCGCCGTGCATGCTGTGCGGGACATGGGTATCGATATCAAATACCAGCTCTATGTCTTTCTCTGCGACATTGTGGGCAACGATGGTGGCGACATCGTCGATGACATCGGCCAGCACAAATTCTGCCGATTCTATATCGAGCTTGCCGGCTTCTATCTTGGAGAAATCCAGGATGTCATTGACGACGCCAAGCAGCGAAGTACCGGCGCTGTGGATCTTGTCGATATAGTCGCGCTGTTTCAGGCTCAGGCGGGTTTTCTTGGCCAGGTGTGAGAGGCCGATGATGGCATTCATCGGTGTGCGTATTTCATGGCTCATATTCGCCAGGAAATATGACTTGGCAACCGTAGCCTGCTCAGCCTGTTCCTTGGCTTCGCGCAGTTCATCTTTTTGCAGATAGGTCTCGGTTTCATCTATCCAGAAACCATTCCATATCCAATCACCATTGACGCGCTTGGGATTCACGGTTTGCGAGCGCAGCCAGCGCACCTTGCCATCGACGAGAACACGCTGGTGGAAATTGCTGTAGGTGCGGTTATCGACTGCCCGGTTCAAACTGGTTTCGGCGGCATCACGGTCTTCTGCCAGTGTAGTGCGCCAGCGGGCGTCCTTGTTGGCCAGCAATTCTGCTGCCGGTACGCCCAGAACGTTGATGACGTTTTCACTGACGTAGGCATATTCTCTTTGCCCGTCTGGTCTTTCACGGTATTGATAAACCGAGAGCGGCAAGACGTCGGTCAGGTCGGTCAGGCGCTTGCGTTCGCGGTCTGCCTCTGCCGTTCTTTGCCTGACCAGTTCTTCGAGCTGGCTTTGCTGGTCAGAGAAGCGGCTGACACGCCAGCGATAGACCAGGAAAATCAGACCCAGCAGGATAAGGCTGACAATGATCCTGAACCACCATTCCATCCAGAATGGTGGCGTGATGGTGATCAACAGGCTGGCACCTTCACTCCATTCACCATCCTTGGTGGCGGCGCGGGTTCTGAATATATATTCACCAGCCCCCAGATTGGTATAGTTGGCTGCGCGGTGGGCACCGTCTATCTGCACCCAGTCCTGATCAAAACCGTCAAGCTTGTAGGCATAGCGATAATGCAGGGGATCGGAATAATTCAGCGCTGCAAATTCTATCGATACAACACTGTGCTTGTAAGACAGGGTGATGGACCTGGCATCAGAAATATTGCCATCCATCTTCACGCCTTCAGGCAATTTGCCGCCACGCACAGACTGGTTGAAAATCAAAAAGTCAGTAATCGTCGTGACAGGCTCGGTATTGTTGTCGCGTATGGCCTTGGGATAAAACCAGGCCATGCCCTGGAAACCACCAAAGTAAAGTGCGCCGTCTGCATCACGGTGGCTCGCACCTACCGTGAAAGTGCCATCAATGAGCCCATCATCAGCGGAATATTTTTTGACAGTCTTCCTGTCCGGCCCCAGTTTGTACAGGGCTCCATCAGTACTGATCCACAGATTACCAGCATCATCTTCAGCAAAGCCTGCAATCGCATCATTGCCGAGCGCTCCCGCATAGCGGATGAAGCTGAGCTTGCCGTCAGCCCCCTGCACCATCTGGTTCAGACCGCTGGCCGTGCCTACCCAGATCACACCCGTCTTGTCTTCATACACCGCATACACGCGACTATGGCTCAGGCTGGCGGGGTTATCCGGTTCATGCTGGTGATGTTCAAAGCGGCCCGTACTGCGGTCCAGTTTATCCAGTCCACCAAAGCTGCCGACCCAGAACTGGTCGCGCCGGTCAAACAGGATAGACACGACACGGCCATGAGAAAGACTGTCGCTGTCCCTGGGATTGTGCATATAGCGCTTGAACTTGCCGCCCTGCATAAGGTTCAGGCCATCATCGCTGCCCACCCACAGATTGCCCGCCTTGTCATAGGCCAATGAATGCACAATGCTGGAACTGAGGCTGTCTGCCTGCTTGGGGACATTCTGGAAATGCTGTGCATGCGCGGTCACGGTGTCAAACAGGTTCAGGCCATCCTGGGTACCAACCCAGAGCTTGCCCTCAGGTGCCAGCTTCAAAGCCCTGATCTTGCTATTACTGAGACTGTCTGGCACGCTGTCGAGATGATGATAGGCGCGTACCTGACCGCTGGCCTTGTCGAGACGGTTCAGGCCATCGCCGGTACCTATCCAGACCACGCCGTCCTTGCTGGTGATGGCGGAGACTGTGTTATTGCTAAGGGTCTTGGCTTCGCCCGGCAAATGCAGCAGGCGTTCGAACCCACCACTGGCCAGATTGGTACGGCTGGCACCACCAAGCCAGGTGCCTACCCATAAGGTGTCGGTACGGTCTTGCAGCAGGCGCGTGACGCGGTTGTCGGTCAGGCTGTGCCTGTCGCTGGCATGATGGCGGTAAGATGAAAACTTGTTGTCAGCAGCGTTCCAGCGCTTGAGACCGTCATCGGTGCCTACCCAGATCACACCATCCCGGTCTTCGAGCAAAGAAGTGACAGGACCCGGTTCGAGGTCTTCTGCCCGCCCAAAGCGGCGTTTTTGCTTATGGTCGCGTGACCATAGCTCAAGACCTGCCGAGGTGGCTATCCACAAGTTGCCCTGCTTGTCACTCAGCAGCGCCTGTACATTATTGTGGCGCGGGTCTGGCTTCGCATCACTGTCGAGGCGAAAATTCTCAAAGCTGGTCTTGCCGCGATACATGACACTGACACCGGCATTGCTGCCTGCCCACAGATTGCCATCCTTATCCAGGTTCAGTGCACTGATCTGGTCACTGGCAATACTGGCGACGTCTTTGTCGTCATGACGCAGAATCTGGAAGCGGGCAGTATCCGGGTCAAAATGCGCGAGGCCATCGCCCGTTGCCAGCCACAGGCCTGAGCTGCTGTCACCGATGATGGCCTGTATCTGGTTACCGCCCGAGCTGCGGATATCGGCAAGGTTGCGCTTATACCTGACCATGGTCTCGGTCGCCATGTCATAGCGATGCAAACCGCCATTGCGCGTACCTACCCATATCCTGCCCTTGTCATCCTGATGCAGGGCCCAGACCCAGTTATCGGTGAGGCTGTCTGTACGGCTGGGGTCATGGCGGAAAAATACCACCTTGGAACCATCATAACGATGCAGGCCACCCTGGGTGCCAAACCACATATAGCCCTGGCGGTCTTGCAACATGGATTGCACGGATTCGTGCTGGAAGCCCTGGTCACGCCCAACCTGCTCAAAGCGCAGGCTTTGGACACTGACAGCACGGGCTGGCTGACAAAACAAAAGGAGAACCAGGCACAGCAAGCTGGTGCAGGCGAACAGGAACTGGGGAAAAGTATATCGCCTAGCCAAACTGCCCTGCCTCATTATGTGCCCTCTGTTTTTATTGAATTTCTTGGATCAAATTTTGTTCAAGTATATGTTATTCAGTCATTAAGAAATCACTGTTAGCCCCGAGTTTCACAGAGTTTTTCACAGTTTGTAGGGATTTCGCTAAAAAGCGGCAAGTTTGGCTAGACTTACTGACATCAGAGCCCCATCTGGACGCGAATGGAAACAAAAAAGTAGCCAGTCGGGTAGCAAAAATACATATCTGCCAGGCAAGCCGGATAAGGAATTTTTTTATCTATACAAACCTCTTCATGCCATACAGACATGATTGCCGGAAAGATAAAGTCCGACCCAACTCCCTGCATTTTTATCCAAAATCGTGCATCGCTCAGTCAGTTTTCACCAGGCGCGAAAGTGGCGCGTTTCCTTGAGAAAATCTGGCTTGGCAATTTTGTTATGCCTTGCTGGAAAGATTGCCCCTACCTAGATTCAGCTCAAGAAAAATTATCGCGGCGGGGTTTATAATGGGAGCGATCAGACATCAGGATGGTTGGCATTACGATGCCTTAAATTCAATAGGGCAATACTTGTTTTAATAAGGACTACGCCATCCTGCTTCCCATCTAATACCAGGAAAATCAACCTGGCACCTTGCCCGTTTTCTTTAACAGGCAGGGCTTAGGATTCATCTCTGCAACAAAGTAACAAAGAAAACCATTCATATGAACGCAAACGAAAAAATTTTAGGATTGACAGAAATGTCTCCTCAAGAAATCTCTCTCGATGTCTTGCTCGAAAAATACGCCAAAGGCGATGAAGTCACTATCCATGATGTGCAGACTCGCGTTGCCAGGGCACTCGCCAGCGTAGAGCAGCCAGACTTCCAGGCTTACTACGAAGAAAAATTCTTGTGGGCGCAAAAGAATGGTTTTGTACCGGCAGGCCGTATCAATTCTGCCGCTGGCATGGACTTGCACGCGACTCTCATCAACTGCTTCGTCCAACCGGTAGGTGACTCTGTTTCCAGCGCTACCGATGGCAAGCCTGGCATTTATACCGCTTTGGCAGATGCTGCAGAAACCATGCGTCGCGGTGGCGGTGTTGGTTATGACTTCTCCACCATACGCCCTAAAGATGCACTGGTGCGTGGCACGCGTTCACGCGCTTCTGGCCCGGTGTCTTTCATGCAGGTCTTCAATGCATCCTGCTCGACCGTTGAATCTGCCGGTGCACGTCGTGGTGCGCAGATGGGCGTCTTGCGTGGCGACCATCCTGATATCCTCGAATTCATCCGTTCCAAAGACCAGGGTGGTTTGACCAATTTCAATATCTCCATCGGTGTTACCGACGAGTTCATGGAAGCAGTCGCCAAAGATACGGATTACTGTCTGGTCCACAAGGCTGAACCGGGCGAAGACAAAAAAGAAGCCGGGGCCTACCAGCGTGAAGATGGCCTGTGGGTATATCAGACAGTGCGTGCGCGTGATTTGTGGGATGAAGTCATGAAATCGACCTACGACCATGCAGAACCGGGCATCCTGTTTTTGTCGCGCATGAATGCAGAGAATAATCTCTACTATTGCGAAAAGATTGAAGCCACCAATCCATGCGCAGAACAACCACTGCCTGACTATGGTTGCTGCTGCCTGGGTTCGATCAATCTGACTCGCTTCATCAAGGGCGCATTCACTGATGCTGCCGAATTTGATTTCACAGCCTTTGAAGCGGTAGTGACTGTTGCCACACGCATGCTCGACAATGTGCTCGATGCTACTGCGTGGCCTTTGCCACAGCAAAAAGCGGAAGCCATGTCCAAGCGCCGCGTCGGCCTGGGCTTCCTCGGTCTCGGCAGCAGCCTGGTCATGCTGGGCCAGCGTTATGATTCCGACGCCGGTCGTGCTTTCGCACAAAAAGTATCTGAAGTCATGCGCGATGCTGCCTACCTGGCATCGGCAGAACTGGCCAAAGAAAAAGGTCAGTTCCCATTATTTGACAGCACAAAATACCTGTCCGGTGCTTTCGCCAAACGTCTGCCTAAAAATGTACGCAATGCGATTTCAAAACATGGTTTGCGCAATTCCCATTTGCTGTCCATCGCCCCTACCGGCACCATCACCCTGGCCTTTGCCGACAATGCATCGAATGGCATAGAACCGGCTTTCTCCTGGGTGTATAACCGTAAGAAACGCATGGCCGTTGGTGATGCCAAAGTCTATGAAGTGGCGGACCATGCATGGCGTTTGTACCGTCATCAGGGCAATGATGTATCTGACGACAGCAAGCTGCCAAAACAGTTTGTCACCGCATTGAACATGTCTGCCAGCGACCACATGAAGATGTTGCAGGTCGTGCAGCCTTACATTGATTCTGCGATTTCCAAAACCGTTAACGTACCGGCAGATTATCCATACGAAGATTTCCAGAACCTGTACATGGATGCCTGGCGTGCTGGCCTCAAAGGCCTGGCAACTTACCGTCCGAATAGCATACTCGGCAGCGTATTGTCTGTCTCCACGGAAGCCGCACCAGAAGTCAAACAGACACCTGACGACGACCTGCTGCGCAAACAATTCGATGGCCGCCCATTTGGCGACCTCGAATCCGTGACATCCAAAGTGCAGTACATGACTTACGAGGGCAAGAAAACTGTCTACCTGACAGTCAGCTTCATCCACATAGATGGCATGGTTGGTGGCGAGCGCGTGACGATAGAGCGCCCGTTTGAATTCTTCATGCCTGCTGGCCAAAAGAATGATGGCCAGCAATGGATATCAGCCAGCATGCGCCTGCTGTCGATGGCAGCACGCTCAGGCGGCTCCATCGCCAAGGCCCTGGCAGACATGCGTGAAGTGGTGTGGGACAAAGGCACGGTACGCTGTGGCATGATCACCAAGGACGATGGCTCACAGGCACCACTGTTCCATGAATCCGAAGTCGCCGCCATCGGTTACTCGCTGCAACGCATATTGATGAAACGCGGTTTCCTTGATGCGTCCGGCAACCAGATCCCTATCACCGTACTGGCAGAAAAATTCAAGCAAAGAAGCCATCACTACGGCATGGACGACCTGGCCTATGAAGCTGAAACTGCGCCGATCAGCTATATCCCGACTGGCAAAAAATGCCCGGATTGCGGCGCACATGCCCTGCAAAAAATAGATGGCTGCAGCCGTTGCGTTTCTTGTGGCTATGTTGGGGCTTGTGGTTAATTTTTGCTGGCTTCATTGCGCTTATTGATGTGGGGTACACCATAAGTCGCTATACTTTCAAGCATTAAAATATTGTGGGCTTGAGTGACATTTATTAAAATATTGTGGGCTTGAGTGACATTTTCTTAATCAATTTTTTCCAGCGTATTGACTGAAATTTCCTTGGTAAAATTTTCAAAAAATTTCACGATAATTAGAATAAATAAACAATGGGAAGTTCGGATTTCTGAACTTCCTATTTTTATATATTAAACGGGGTATTTGTTGTGAGCGTCAACGATTCGAGCTATCAGCCAGTATCTGGAAAGAGTTGACGCCCACCTGCAGAGTAATCGTCACCGACATGCCCGCATTCCATGCGTTTTCCGGCGAAAATTAAGTGCAAATAACGGAAGTGCCGTCTGACTGAATCCGGCAGTTTGGGATGGTTTGCGATATTGCATGCGGCAAGCCATCAGCCAGTCGGACCTGTTGCAAACGATCCCAGGCTGACGCCGCAAGACTGGTGCTAGCCTGGCCTGAGTCGCCCTTACCAGGGTATTTCTGAACCGGCATGTTCAAACTTGCCGGTTCGACTATTCGGCGGCAACATTGCCAAATCAACGATGGTCTTTATGCCTTCTTCTACCGACAGCTCGGCATATTCAGTGCCAAGCTCAGTGCGGACCCATCCAGGATAGGCACTGTTGACCTGGATACCCAACGGTTGGCCCAGTTCCGCAAGGTGAGTGGTCAGCGCATTCAGTGCCGCTTTGCTGGCATCATAGGCAAATGGTTTGACGCCGACCAAGGGCCCGCCCGGATCGGCATGGTAGGTGTTTGATCCCATCCGGCTGCTCACGTTGACCACATTGGCATGACCGGCTTTAATCAGCAGCGGCCAAAGTGCCTGGGTCAAGGCGACCGTTCCAAAAAAGTTGGTTTCAAAGGTCCGCTTCAGGGTGACGGCGTGAATGGTGATAGTAGTGTTGCCGACCCAACCACCATCGAGCATGATGGCGGCATTGTTGACGAGCACGTCCAAAGATCCATGCCGTGCCTCGATTCCCTTTACAGCAGTAGTGATCGACGAGGGATTGTCGAGATCCAGTGCGATCAACTCGCCTTTATTTCCTTTTTCCCGTATTTCCGCAAGCAAAGCCTGCGAAGCATCGATATCGCGTACGCCGATGAGGACAAAGTATCCAGCCTGCGCCAGGTATAAGGCGGCGGCTTTGCCCAAGCCCCGTGACGCACCAGTGACGAATGCCACCGCTTGCCGTTTCTGCTGATTCAATTGTGTCATTTATTTTCCTCGGTTAGGTTTGACGACAACGTGGATTGTGCGGGAGAATCAGATATTGAAACAGTAGGTAAGAAATGAACGTATGGTTTCCATAAAAAGAACGATCGATAGTGGATTGCTGGAAGTGTTTGTCCACATCGTGCATCATGGTGGCGTCTCTGCTGCAGCCGTCAAGACTGGAAACACGAAATCTGCCATCAGCAAACAGCTTGCTGCGCTGGAAACACACTTGCAGGTGCGTTTGTTTGAGCGCAACGGGCGCCGGATGATGCTTACCCAGGAAGGCAAGTCGCTGTTCGCCCGCGCAGAATCCATCCTGGCCGATTTTGGTCAATTGGTCGAGGACGTGCAGAACCAGAAAACCCTGGTCCGCGGCACGGTTCGATTGGCGGCCTCGCCGGAATTCGGCGCGCTATTGTCCGAACACTTTATTCCGCAGGTGCTGGCGCGCTACCCGGAACTGAAGATTTCCATGTCGCTCGAATATGCATTTGACGACCTGCATGATCCCGCTATCGACCTGGCGTTACGGCTCGGTACAGTTCGCGATGAGCGTCTGGTGGTACGCCATCTAGGCGATCTCCAGCGCGTGCTTGTTTGCAGTAAGTCTTATTTGAAATCGCATGCCATCGGGGCGGTTGATGACTTGGCTACAGCAGAGGTAGTGCTGTTTTTGCGCGATGGCCCGGAACCCTCCTGGACCTTGCAATCAACTGCCAATGCCGCAGAAACATGCGAGGTCAGGCTGCGTGGCAGATTTGCAGTTCAGGGCGTTGGCGCCCTTGCGCGGGCCGCCATCGGAAACTTGGGTGTTGTGCAGATTCCGGCGTTTGTTGCCGCGCCACATATTGCCGATGGTAGCCTGGTCCGCGTTCTGCCCCATTGGGATCCGATTCCCCTACCGGTTCAGCTTGCTTACCGGGCCGGTGTTTCACGCGTGAGTCGCGTCCGTGCCGTCATAGAGTCCGCGACAACGATCATTCCGGAGCTTCTCGATCGCTTATGAGGAAAACAGTAAAGCCTGATTTCGACGCGCAACCCGACACTGCATTTGCCAACGCGTGTCACCTTGGGTACCGTCGGGTATCCTGCTGGCCCTTCGCCGGTGAGAAACGCATATTTGCACGGTGTACGATTCTTTTCTTTCGAAAGATTCGATTTCGTTGCGAAGGATATGTCCTTTTTAAGTAAGGTCTGTACCGTGTATGTAGTTGGACGGTGTCGCTTGACCTTCCTCCAAATAATGCCTGGTAATGCCACGTCAATCACTCCTATCCCGTAGTCATCAAAATAAGTAGGATTGTGTGCTAAACGTGGGTCACAATAGATGCAAATTACCCAGCAAAAAAAATGTAGCGGCTTATGGTGGTGTGTTCCACAATTAAGCTAAAACCTGTCCAGATTTATGGATGACGCCATAAATCCGGCCAGGTGCTCAGTAAGTCAGGGATGCATGCCCTCTTTTACCCATTGGTCATATAAATCAATTTTTTTCTGCTCCATGCGTCTGTCCTGGCCGCCTGGTGGCATGGGGTGTGAGGCTTTGACAGGCTTGCCTTTGTCGGGGCCGTCCTTTACCAGCAGGGGCGGTGCGCCAACTGCCTCGTCATAGCCATGGATTGCCACCTGCACCTGATAATAAAAGCGTTTTACGCACTCATAGTCGTCGAGCTCAAGGTTGGCCGTACCTTGTGTGTCACCTAGCACTACCCTTTTCATGCAGGCGGTGTAGCGGGCAAAAATTGGTTTGATATCACTGTTAAACGAAACCATCATGCACTCCTGATTGTATCTGTTATCGTTATTTGCTGTAATTGATGACGGGGGCGCTGAAGGCAAATTTGCCCGATGGATTATCGCGTGAGCTGATGCCCAGGGTGACTGTCCATTCCTGCCCGTCCTTGCCGCCAAGGCGCAGGTTGTTGATATCCTTGCTGATATCTTGCGTCAGCCTCAAAGGCACACTGCTGCCTGCATCATCATGATGGTGGTGATGTCCGGACAAGGCCCAATAGCTGGCGCTCAGGACCAGATAACGCATGCGAAAATCTTTATTGCCGACATCAGCAGCGACATCTTGCGGATGAAAATAAACATCCACCTGGTAACTATAATCATCACTGCCCGCGTCGCGCACGATGTCGATCAGGGCTTTGCTGCCATCCAGTGACTGAATTTTAACCTTGCCCTGAACGATTGCATTCGGGCGTGCTACCGGGCCATGTGCGCCATAGCTCATCAATTCGCTGAACAGGCTTTGCGGGTTGTCACCCAGGGTGGCACCTGGCAAATTATGCTTGGCAACGATGGCATCAATCTGGCTTTTTGGAACAAACTCGCCGAAGGCACCAGACTGATAGGCAAACCCCTGTTTTTTGGTATCGTAATACAGCTCTGCCCGCCCCATGTTTTTGCTGTAATTGCTGAAGGGTTCACGCTTTTTGCCAATGCCTTCTTCAAAGCCGACCGGCAATTGCAGACGCGCATCCTGTTCGCCGCGCATGAACCAGTTGCCACCTGTGATGGTCTCGCTGCCGTGTTCTTCTATCCATTTTTCGAGAGCATAGTCAATGAAGGCATGGAAGGAATAAAACAGGGGGTCAAGCCCGGCTGTAGCGGGGTTACGTAAGTATCCATGCACATACTCATCGTGCATGGTGTCGTGGATTTGCGATTCAAATGAGCCCGAGTTACCGGCACCACCCAGAGGATAGCCACCAAAGGATTGCCAGTCCTGCTTGTAAATCAGGTAGCCCATCAGATAAGGCGAAGTGTAGCTGGGCATGGCAGGTTTGCTGCCTGCGGGATTTTGCAGCCTGTGCTTGAACCACAATGGCGATGCGGCATCTTCAAAGGCTTTGGGGTAACGGCTGCCGGTGGGCGGCTTGGTGAAGTTCCAGTAAGGGACGGTAACATTTTTTGTGCTCGGGCCAGACAAGCCTTCCGGGTCAGCATCCTGCAAGGCTTTTTCATAAAAATAAAACTCGGCCCGGTGCCACTGGAAAAAAGTGTCTTTCCTGTGTTCACACATGCCTGGATTTTCATAGATGACGTTGCCAGCGCCTTTCACCTGGGTCTCAAAGCTGCAGGTATTGAAGGGATTGGCCATCGTATCATTGATGTCATTACCCATATTTAATTGCCCGTTGATGACTTCATACAATTGCTTGTTGTCACCGCTAGCCAGTGCATATTGCCGCTTGTCATTCACCGCAACTGAGGTGCAATTGTGGACCCAGGCCTGCCATAAAAAGCCTGTTCTGTCATAAATGTTCTTTGCACTTTTGACTTTCATCATTTTCACTGCATGCTCGAAGGCGGCCAGTTCTTCTGCACTGAGTTCATCAATGTTTTTGCGATATTTCACTTCCCGTGGTGCTGCAATTTGCGCGCAGGCATTGATGCTGAAGCAGCTTGCAAGCAGCAAGCCAGCCAGCAAGCGGTATTTTGAGATATTCATTTTGTACCCTTTAACTCTTGTTGCCCAGGCCTGGCTGGCAGATGCAGCAGTGTGGCTGCCGGATTACCGGTTTACAGCCACACTGTGTATTCAGGAAGTTTGCTTACTACCGAAAATATGGATCAGTGCATAAATCCGTACTTGGATGTGCGTGCGTCAATGTGAACCATGCGCCCCATGCCCACCGACAGAGGCACCGCCATTACCATCCGGCAGCACGACCTTGACGTTTTGCATCATGCCCTGGTCTTCATGATCGAGGATATGGCAATGCAGTACATACTCGCCGATATAGCGCTGATAGCGAGTGCGAGTTTTGACGGTATAGCCTGGTGTCGCCATGATGGTGTCTTTCCAGACTCCTTGCATACCGGCGTATTGCCCGATTGTCTTTGCTGTCGTATCTGTCAGTGCGCTGACATCAACACCGTTTTTATCGGTGATGCTGATAATCTGGTAGGGATTCACGTGGATGTGGAAAGGATGCTGTATCGGTGCTTCACCCGTGTCAGTTGGGTTATAAGACTTGATATGCCATTCCTGTACCTGGCCCAAGATCAGGGTCTGATGAACTTCAGACGGTACATAAGGTGCACCATTGACGTCAAAGATAGTCTTGCCGTTACGCTGATCGATACCCAGTACCAGGTCAACCGGCTTTTGCGGATCGGTAAGTTCGGATTCGGGTATCGCTTTATGCGGTACAAATTTGGTCAGTTTCAGGCCATCTTTCAAATCCCTGATAATGGTATCGCGCACACTTTTTGACAACAGGCCAGCGGCACGTACCAGTTCTTTGGTGACGAATTGCGTTTGATCACCGCTGGTCTTATTGCCGGTAGCATGAATCACCGTGATCACCTTCGCATTATTCGGCAAGGCTGAGATAAAGTCAGGTGCGCCTGAATCGCTATAGACGCAATAATCGCCTTTTTCTGGCAAGCTGAACAAGATATCGCTGCGATAACCGGGTTGCAAGGTATTGGTGACCTTGGCAAAAGCGCTGGGGCGGGTCAGGCCATCGGTTGCGACTTCAAACTGCAATACGTCGATGCCATTACAGGCGTTTTTTACTTCAGCTTGCAAGGCCTCGGGTGTGGCGGCAGTTGGAGTCAGCTTGCTGACGTCATTGATTTTGCGGATGCGCAAAACGATGGATTCACGTACGCCTGCGTCTATCAAACGCCAGCGATACAGTTTGCCCGCTTCCATCATCAGAGGCTTGGCAGGATTACGTGCAAAGCCGTTGATCAGGGTATGGCGGCCAGATTTATTCCAGGAACCGGGGGCGAATTGCGCTTTGAAATCCTGCACTACACCAATGTCACCTTTCTTGCACAGCCAGGTGCCATCAGGATTGGTCTGTATCACGTCTATTTCTTTGCCCGGTTCTTTGGGGTCAGGTCCCTTGATGAAACAGGCATAGGGAATCTGTTGCATCAGCATTACTTCGCTATAGTTGCCAGAAGCGGGCTTGAAAGGATTGAGCAAGGTATCAAGATCACCATTGCTGAGCACAGTAGGCTGTCTGTCGCCTTTGACGATCAGCGCACCGGCCATGCCACTGCCTACCTGCACCGCAGTAGAACCATGCACATGCGGGTGATACCAGAAAGTGCCGGCAGGGTGATCCGCCGGTACATTGTATTCATATTCAAAATTGACCTTGGGCTTGATCGCCAGCAGCACATTGTCGCTATTGCCCGATGGTGAAATCCACAAGCCATGTGAATGCAGATTGGTGGTGTTGTAGCAATGCGGTGTATTGATATTATCTTTTGCAACCAGCTCACAACCCGGTTCCTTGTCGAGGCGGTTACTCAGGTCAAAGCGCACGGTTTGCCCAGGTTTCATGACTACCGTAGGAGCAACAAAGTCGGGGCGCAGCAGATTAGGGGCACCAGAAACATTACGGCCATATGAACGCAAGGACACCTGGTCATATTCGCCTGTCGAGGGATTGTAGATAAATCCCGATGTCATTTGTATCGGCAGGAAATAACGGATTTCACGACCTGATCTTTCCACCATCTTGCGCTGCTCGCCACTCAGCAGATTGGCAGCGGGCTTGATCAGGTCTGCCGCTACATCCTTGTCATCAACCTGGCTGGCCAGTGGCGGCGCCTGTGGCGCTTCTTTGGCTTTGGCATCCTGTGCCAGCGCAGCCTGACAGAACATGCTGACCCCGGTCACGGCGGCGACACCAGCCAGGCGGCGCATTTGCTTTAATTTTGTGTGCATAAGATGCTCTTGAATTTGATTGATGGAAAGGAGTGAGGATGACTTTTGCAAGCAACTCATAATGTGTATATGAGCTTTGGTTTCTTTTTATGAAGCAATATTGCCAAACCGAATTACCCACATCTGGAAAACATGGTTTCGCTACATAAACATTCATTTTGGTCATTATTTTTTGCCAACCCAAGTTTATAAAACCACCATCTAACTTGCAACAACGTTAAGCTGTCAAAGCACAAATTCGTTGTTTTTTCGATAAATTTTTCAATTTGTTTCAAATTCTTGTTTTAGCTGTGCCTAATCCAGTTTCCAGAATTGTCTGGAAGATGGTGTCGCTCCTGTCAATCAGGTGTGAATGTCTTCATGGTATTTCTGTTGGCGAGTTTTCCACTGCAGCAACGAGAGCACGTACCCCCAGGCTTTCTTGACAAATGCTGGCATATGCAATTAAATATAAATATTGGCATATGCAAGTATTTTCAAAAATACTTGCGCCAATGATTCACTCTGTTGCCTGCCTGTGACGTGCCGTATTTTGCCGGTGGACTTAACAACAGCCTGTCTTGGCCTTTACTCACTGAACCAGGAGATACTCGATGCCTTATTTACAGCTGGACGTCAACGACAGCTATCCTGCCGACCTCAAAAAGACCCTTGCCAGGCAGATGGCGACCACCTATGCCAGGCTCATGACGGTCGATATACGCCGCATCAGCATCGCCATCCGCGAACTTGGCGAGGGAGGTGTCTGGAGAATGATAGATGGCGAGCCTGTTGCCGTTGCTGTACTGATGTGCGACATCCGCAAGGGACGCACGCCAGAACTCCGCATGGAGGTCGCCAAGGCGCTATGTGCTGATTGCATCGCGATCCTCGGCCTGCGCGAAGACCGGTTGAATGTCGAGTTCACCCAGCATACAGGAGATGAGATGTATCACCCTACACTGGGTGGCTTCAGCCCTGAATGGTCTGAGAATGAAGCATAGACCTGCTGAACCGACTGGGAACGGCGTGATGAATAAACCAAATAAACCACATGGAGGCAGGATTTGACTCAGCAAAGCGCCAAAGACCCGCTTGTTTGCAATGGTGCTGCGCTACGCAAGGCCAGCCGCCGTGTTACCCAGCTATATGATGCCGTTCTCGCTCCATGCGGGCTGACTATTTCCCAGCGCTCAGTGCTCGTGCATGTGCAGCGTGCGACATCACCGACGATGTCGGAACTTGCTCATGCGATGGTACTTGACCGCTCGGCGCTTGCGCACAATCTGAAGCCTTTGGAGCGTGACGGCTATCTCGTGCAAACCAGGGACGCCAAAGACGGGCGAAGCAAACGCGTCACCCTGACGCCAACCGGCGCAGAAAAATTGAATGACGCAAATCTGTTATGGCGAAAAGCGCAGGCACGCTTTGAAAAAACCTATGGCCCTGAGCGGGCAAAAGCCCTGCGTTTTGCGCTGGCAGATATTTTTACCGACGACTTTGCCGAGGCTTTTTTGCTGGACTAGGGAGATCAGTTGGCGATGGATATAACAATGCGATTGCGCTTCTGCGTCTTTGCGGTGGGTACGCAGTTCAAGCTGCCGTATGGCAATGCCGTACGACTAATATCCGTAATCTGGCAATGGCGGCAGGAATGATGGTAGGATAGGAAATCCCTTGCCTGAGTGAATAATGCCCTACGAAAAGTCAACCGATGTCGCAATGATACAGAGCATGGATTCTGTATCCACCATACTTGAAGCAGTGGCCGCTACCACAGGCTTGCGTTTTGTATGTATAGCCCGTGTTACTGCTGATTCATGGACCACATGTGCCGTCCTTGATCAACTGGAATTTGGGCTAAAAGTCGGTGACGGTCTTGATGTGACCACTACCCTGTGCGAAGAAGTGCGCGATACCGGCAAAGCGGTGATCATTGACAGCGTCAAAGACGACTTGAAATACAGCGACCACCACACACCACGGATTTATGGTTTCCAAAGCTATATATCCATTCCTGTGTTTCGTCCGAATGGGGATTACTTTGGCACTTTATGCGGTCTAGACCCACTGCCAGCCAAACTGTCAACCGCTGGCATCGTAAAAAGCATGACGCTGTTTGCGCAACTTCTTTCATCGCAAATGGATTCAGAAGAAGCACTCAGGGATGCCCGAAAAAACCTTGTCCATGAACGCGAGACATCTGAACTGCGCGAACAATTCATTGCTGTACTGGGTCATGATTTGCGTAATCCGTTAGGTTCTATTTTAACGGGAACCGATGTCTTGCTACTGCAAGGCGCGACAACGCAAACCAAGACCGTCATTGAACGCATGCGAAGAAGTGCCTTGCGCATTTCCAGCCTGGTCGATGATGTGATGGACTTTGCACGGGGCCGTATGGGCGGTGGTATCTCTTTGAATATGCGCGAGAATACCGAGCTTAGCCAAGTTTTTCAGCAAGTCGTTGATGAACTCAGCAGTCTCTACCCATATAGAAAAATCACCGCTGATATAACACCGCATTTGAGGATGTCATGTGATGCGGGACGATTAAGCCAGCTGCTCTCCAATCTATTAAAAAATGCCCTGGTTCATGGCGCGCCGGACACACCTGTGCATGTGCAGGTTCAACTCAATGAAGGCATGCTGGAAGTGAGCGTGACCAATGCCGGGCAGGCAATCCCTCCGGACGTGTTGCTTCAGCTTTTCAAACCATTCTGGCGGTCTTCACCAGCCATGGGAAATGACGGACTGGGCCTGGGACTCTACATCGTCGCTGAAATCGCCCGCTCGCATGGTGGTACTGTTGACGCACAATCGAACACGACGGCTACCACATTCACCTTCCGCGTCATGGGTGCGGAAGTTGCTATGTGAATGTGTGGCGCTTGCAGATTCGGGTAAAGCATCTCTCGGAAAAATTCTTGCCAGTCAGCTATTTCCAGTCGTCCCGTTCCTGAGCGACTCTTGAATTATTTTTCGACTCTTGAATTATTTTTTTCTTTACTCAGGAAAGTTATCCAGATTTTCTGGCTCTTTCATTTGCAGTCCATTATGCGCTGCCCGGAATTTCGACGACATGTCATAAGCCGCCTTGCGCGCCCGCATGATGGAACCTATAGGGCGATGAGCGGCGATGCCGTGCCAGGGATTGAAAGACATATTGTCATCCACTGCTTTTGAGCGAGACTCACTCCATGCGAGTTGCGGCTGCATGATAATACGTGCGACCGGCAGATAAGGACTGATATCTTCTGGCCAGGCGACGGATGCATCCTCCACCGGCATGCTGGCAAGATCGGTACACAATTGCACACGTACTTCCCACTCAGCAATATTGTCCTTGAAAAAATCGATGACTGCATCGCGCAAACCATTGGGTTTGCCATTGACGTTGAGCTCTGCACCGGCAAGCTCAGTCAGATTGGCCGAGACAGGGGCAATGCAGATTTTTGCCATGTAAGGACCAAACAGCACCGGTGTCTTGCTAAAGAAAGTTTCACCGAGAATATGTGTCTCAGGATGACCACCCATACTGATGATGGTCGCACTCTCACCACCAAAGGCTTCAATTACTTTCTCTGTGCCACGCAAGACAGCGGACAAGGCTTTTTTGAGACCAGGGGCTTTATTGGTCGTCGGTGCAAGCAGCTTCAAGGCATTTGAAAAATCCCTGGCGCCCGCTGCAGAAAAACTGGGGCCGCCATTGACGAGGACAAAATCCTGGGTGACATCCCCTGCACTTCCATCCAGACGTTCGCCTTCTACACCGACCACTTTGACGGCCATGCCGCGCGGGGTCGATACACTGTCATCCAGCATATCGCCTGGTACTGTAGAAAGACGCATGACGACGGGATAACTGCGCGGTACAGCAAATATGCCCTGCGCCAATATCTGTGGCAAATTATCCAGTACCTGCATTTCACCGCGCAACAGGCCGTGGCTTTTTGCATGCACACTACGTGTTGCATGACCAGAATCTTTGAACGTGACTTCAGAGATGTGCTTTAGCGACTGCAACAAGTCTGCAATGACCTCTGCCTCGCCTTCTTCCGGTACTTCAAAAGAAGGCTGGTAAATCAAAGGGTGTAATGTGTTACTGGTTTGTATGCTCATGGCATATCCTTAAACAAATTGGGGGCAAAGAATCCTGACTGCTATCATGCTAGTGACAAGATCATTCTCTGCGAGTAGGAGGGTCGGAGTCCTTTCTGTAGGCGGACATGCTGGCAGGCACTAAAGCGCTCAAACACGTTGAATGAACAGGGGCCAATCTTCAAGAATATGGTATTGTCTTGGCAACTCGTGACGCACAGGTTTTTATTCCCTCATCAAAAGGAGTCTTATGAAACTGTCCCGCTCTCTCATTGCTGCTGCATCACTGGCAGTATTCAGCATGACGCCAGCCTTGCTGGCACATGCCAAGACACCACAGCAGCTCAGTGCAAAAATTGATGGGAAGTTATTCGAGAGCGATGATGACGGCATTACCTATCTGATACCGACCAAGGGCGTACTGAACCTGATCGCTTCGACCAAAGGTGCATCTGCTTATCCTCCACCCAAGACACTGACAGACCGCCTGAGTATTATCTGCAGGGATTTTGACGGCAAGCCTGTCAAGTATCAGGCCAAGGATTTTAGTAGTAGCGGCTGCGAAGTCAAATTCATCAAGGGTGAAAGCAAGAAACCATTTGGCGAACCAGTGGCTGAATACATTGCGCGTGATGGCAAGAACATGCTGGAGATTACTGCCGTCAAGGGCAAGATCATCGAAGGCAAGTTTTCTTTTGAGCTGAGGGATATAAAGACCAAGGCAGTGCTAACGATCACTGAGGGTACGTTCAAGGCGGAAGACCGGCAGTTGTAATCCGATGCCTATAGTATTTATAGCGCTTATTGAAACTGATCAGGCACATCCAACATGATGCACTTAAGCAGCGCCTTGCGGCACTGCTTAAGCTGTTCATAAAATTATTCCAGCAAGACATCTTTGACGATATCAGCTTATCGCTTTCTGTAATTTCAGCATGCGGGTAAATGTTTGTCCATAAGGTGGATAAAGCAGGCTGATGCCATTCAACTTGCACTACCCACTTCTCAGATACCTTTACGCACCAGCACCGGATCGGGCCTATACACCGCTGGCATGACGCGCTTGAGGTTTTCAACCTTGGGCAAGTCGTTGATGGCGATGTATGGCTCGTTAGGATGCAGGGTCAGGTAATTTTGATGATAAGCCTCTGCTGCAAAGAAACCTGTGTCTGCTTCCAGAGTGGTCGCCAGTTTGCTACGGAAAGCGCGCGAGGCATTCAACTGGGTGATGTATTTTTCAGCCACATCGCGTTGCGTTGGCGTGGCTGGGAAAATCGCTGAACGGTATTGCGTGCCACTATCTGGCCCCTGGCGGTTCAACTGGGTAGGGTCATGCGCAACGGAGAAAAATATCTGCAGCAGCTTGCCATAACTGATCTGGTTGGGATCATAGGTCACCTGCACTGCTTCTGCATGACCAGTTGCGCCTGAACCTACCAGTTCATAATGCGCAGTCGCTGCCTTGCCACCGGCATAGCCCGAGACTGCATTGGTGACACCGCGCACATGCTGGAATACGCCCTGCACACCCCAGAAGCAGCCACCCGCGAAAACTGCAGTCTCTGTCTTGGCGCTACCTGTTGGCACATCCACCGCTGGCGCGGCAATGATTACTGCTGCTTCGCCAGCCCGCACCTGTCCATTGAAAACCAGTGCTGCGGCGACACCGCCTATGCCCAGTACCAGGGCTGTCAAACTGCTTGCTATTTTCATGTCGTACTCCTTGTAGATAATGTAGAGGCTGTTGCAAAATTAAGCTGGCTAGGCGTCGCCGACGAAGACAGTACTTTAGTACGGCTAGGAGGCGCAACAACGCCAGGTTAATTTTGCGGCAGCCTCTTAACCAAAAGTGAAGGCGTAGGCTTCTACGCCAGGATCAAGAAACTCTATGCTGAAAGTGTGCTCAGCGACTTTGCCTGATTGTCGCACCAGTTGGTACAGACGCTGGCCAGTCACCTTACCAGTACCGTCGGAAGCGATGTCACTGCCATGCGCAGCACCAGGCGCAGCGCCGTCAATAGTGACGCGGAAACGTACAGGCTTGCCGTCTTTGCCTGGCCCCAGCACCAGATGCAGGTCGCGGGCCTGGAAGCGGTAAGTGATACGCCCACCCTTTTGCGTCAGGGCGGCATGTTCTTCCTGCACCTTCCAGTTACCTGCCAGACCCCATTGATTCAGAGTCAGTTGTGCTGGCAGACTGTAATCGGCATTGCGGTTTTGCTGTACGCCACCAGCTGAAACAAAGTTTTGCACGCGGCTATAACCAAGATAGGTTTCTGGTGATTTGACCTGGCTTTCGTCCGCCGCCATTTGCGCACCAGCCGCACCCGTCTCGATGACGACATCATTGGCAACATTTTTCTGGCCTGCTTCTTCCAGCAATTGTTGTATCACCTGCTCAGATTGCACATATTCGCCTTCACCAAAATGATGGTGACGTATGCGACCAGTGGCATCGATAAAATAATGCGCAGGCCAGTACTTATTGCCAAAGGCACGCCAGATTGCATAGTTGTTGTCGATGGCAACCGGATAGCTGATGCCAAGATCACGCACGGCCTTGCTGACATTGGCAGGGTCGCGCTCAAACGCAAATTCAGGCGCATGCACACCAATCACGACCAGGCCCTGGTCACGGTATTTCTTGGCCCATGCCTGCACATACGGCAGACTGCGCAGACAGTTGATGCAAGAGTAAGTCCAGAAATCGATGAGCACAACCTTGCCTTTGAGCTCTTGCGCAGTCAGTGGTTTGGAATTAAGCCATTGTGTTGCACCATCCAACGCTGGCATGATCCCTTCTTCTGGTAAAGTGCCTGCTGTAGCTGCATTGCTACCATGCGCAGACATCATGGCATTCGATGGTGCCATGGTGTTGGATGCCATTTGCTTGTTCGATGCCATCATGGCATTGGAAGCCATCATTGCATTCGAGGCCATCATTGCCCCCTGCTGCGGGTTGTTCTGTGCTGGTGTTGGATTGGCTTGTACATCTGGTGAATTTGGCGCATAGCGGTCTATCAATTGCTGTTCCAGTCCCGAGGTAGCAACAGTGGACAACCGTGTCAGCAAGCCAGTATCCAGACCCAGCGCAATCGCAGCAACACCGGCTATCATCGCAGCACCCAGAATGCGGCGTATCCATTCACCGGCACCCAGCGAGCGTTTCATCGCGGCAAATACCTTGCCACCTATCAGCAAGGCCACGGCCAGTGAAGTTGCGGCACCGGCAGCGTAAGCCAGCAGCAAAAAAGTTGTCTGTGCACTGGCACCATTCAGTGCGGCACCGGTCAACAGCAGACCCAGCACTGGCCCGGCACAGGGTGCCCATAATAGGCCCGTTGCCACGCCCAGCAAGAGTGATGAACCTATACCACCGCCATCCGTCTGCGCGGTATTCGACAGGCGGTCACCTGCAGCCACCAGTGGCTTGGTGAGCTTGTCAGCCAGATGCGGGAACAACAATGTCAGACCAAAGAAAGCCAGCAAAGCCATCGCCAGCCAGCGGCCATATTGATTGGTCTGCAACACCCAGTTACCGCCCACCGCGGCCAATGTGGCAACAGCAGCAAAGGTCAGCGCCATGCCCACCAACAATGGCAAGCCACTGCGGCGGAACGGCTGGCCGGTGCGGGCGAAGACAAAGGGCAGCACCGGCAGGATGCAAGGGCTGAGTATGGTCAGCACGCCACCGAGATAAGAAATAAGTAATAGCAACATGTTTGCTTTCTGTGCGTGGTTCAGGCTTTGCCAGGGGTAAAGTTCATCGCCACGCCATTCATGCAATAACGCAAGCCGGTAGGGCGCGGGCCGTCATCAAATACATGACCGAGATGGCCACCGCAGCGGCGGCATTGCACTTCTGTACGCAGCATGCCAAAGGTGGTGTCGGTCACATTGACAACAGCCCGCTCCAGTGGCGCATAAAAACTGGGCCAGCCAGTGCCGCTGTCAAACTTGGTTTTTGATGAAAACAGTGGTAACTGGCAACCAGCGCAACTGAACTGGCCACTGCGGTGTTCATCATTGAGCGGGCTGGTGAAGGCACGCTCGGTCGCACCACGGCGTAGGACCTCGTATTGCATGCCAGTCAGCAGGCGACGCCATTCGGCATCGGTACGTTGAACTTCAAACACATTACCCACAGGGGCAGCTGACAACATGCGGCTCATGGCCAGCATGCTGCCAGCCAGTAGAAATTGACGTCGGTTTTGCATATATCCTCCTTGGTGTGTACAGCATCTGTGCGATGGTTCTTATTGTGCGCCTCAATCGCTGTCCAAGTCTTCACGTAAAGTTAAACGATTTGTGATACTTTTTCTCTGCAAATCCTGCACAATGACAACATTCGGATGGCGGGGAAAAGCGTGGATACAGCAAAAAATATACTGATTGTGGAAGATGACATGCCCATCGCCGACCTGCTGCGCCTGCACATGAAGGACGAGGGTTATCAGGTCACGCATTGCGCTGACGGCAGACAGGGTCTTGCACAATTGCGTACCGGTAACTGGGATGCCCTGATCCTCGACATCATGCTGCCCGGTGTCGATGGGCTGGAAATCTGCCGACAGGCACGTGCCATGGAAAACTACGTACCGATTATCATCATCAGTGCCCGTTCCAGCGAAGTGCACCGCATCCTGGGTCTGGAACTGGGTGCTGACGATTACCTCGCAAAGCCTTTCTCGGTGCTGGAACTGGTGGCCCGCGTCAAGGCCATGTTGCGTCGCGCCGATGCGATGGACAAGAGCCGCCGTACTGAAGCCGGGGATGTAGCCGTAGATGGCGTGGCCTTGTCGCCGGTGACACGGGTTGCCACTGCCGATGGCAAGTTGCTGGACCTGACCCCGCGTGAATTTGACTTGTTGTACTTCTTTGTACGTCACCCCGGTCAGGTATATTCACGCCTGGATTTGCTCAACAAGGTCTGGGGTTATGAACACGAGGGGTATGAACATACCGTCAATACCCATATCAACCGCCTGCGCGCCAAGATAGAGAGCAACCCGGCAGAACCGCAGCGCATACTGACGGTATGGGGCAAGGGCTACCGTTATGCACTGCCTGGAGAGGCAACGTGAAGCTGACGCTGTCCCAGCGTTTGTCGCTGGTATTTTCTGTATTATTGCTGGCCAGTTGCGGTGTCTCTGCCTGGTTGCAGATACGCGCCAATGACATGCGCGAAATGGAAGTGGTGCAAGGCCTATCGCGCGGGCTGGCAGGCAGCATCGCCGTCAATGCGCAACTGACTGGCACAGAAGAAATGGGGCCGGATTCTGTACGCCGCCTGTTTGACCAGTTAATGACCGTCAACCCGAGTGTGGAAGTTTATCTGCTCGATGAAACCGGCAAGATCATCGGCAATGCGGCACCGCCTGGACGTCTGAAGCGCCAGCAGGTTGATCTGGCACCCGTACGTAAATTCCTTGATGGCCGTATGTTGCCCATACTCGGTGACGACCCCCGCAGTATCACCGGGCACAAGGTATTCAGCGCGGCGGCATTGCGCAGTAACAGGCCTGAGGTGCATTACATCTACGTTATTTTGCAAGGCGAAGAACATGACCGCTATGTTGCCCATGCGGGTATCAATGCGGTATTGCGTGTCACCTTGTTGTCAATGGCGTTGGTGGCATTGCTGACCCTGGTGGCTGGCTGGGCTGCACTGCGCTGGGTCACCCGACCCCTGCACAAGCTGGCAGACACCATGCGCCGTTTTGATACCCAGGCTGAACAGCCCGTCGTACCGCCACCGTTAACACAGGCTACCAACCAGCGTGATGAAATCGCGGTGCTGGAAACCAGCTTCGGGCAAATGGCGGCGCGCATCAATGAGCAATGGCATACATTGAAGCAGATGGATCATGACAGGCGCGAAGTGGTCGCGAATATCTCTCACGACCTGCGCACGCCATTGACATCCATCCATGGTTACCTGGAAACCCTGGCTGCCAGAGATGCGACGCTGGATGCTGCTGAGCGCCAGCGCTACCTGGCGATTGCGCTGGGCCAGAGCCGCAAGGTTGGCCGTCTGGCGCAGGCGCTGTTTGATCTCGCAAGACTCGAGCATGGCGGTGTAGCGCCAGAACCTGAAGCCTTCATGCTGAATGACCTGATACAGGACGTGTTCCAGAAGTTTGAGCTGCTGGCGCAAACCGGCCAGGTCAGGCTGGAAGCAGAACTGGATGGTAATGCCATTGTCATGGCAGACCTGGGCATGATAGAGCGGGTGCTGACCAATCTGATCGACAATGCCATACGCCATACACCGGCAGGCGGCACGGTGACTGTGGCGGTAGCAAAACGCCTGCAGGCAGTAGAAATCTGCATACGTGATACCGGCCCGGGCATACCCGCTGAATTAATGGAAAAGCTGTTCAAGCGACCATTTGCACTCAGTGGTGAAGGTCACGGTGGCGGTGGGCTCGGCTTGCTGATCGTGCACCGCATCCTGCAATTACACCATAGCAGTATAGAATTACGTACAGACCCGGCTGCAAACAGCATGGGAGCCTGCTTCTGCTTTGCCCTGCCACTGGCAACTGGCGCTGCGGGTAACACTCACTCATAAATACACAAATAGATTCAGGAAAAGCACCATTGAAAACAAGAGCATGGATCAGGCTGCCGTCAGGCAAGCGCCTGGATCTGATTAACCCCGATCCCCAGGCCTGGCTGGATAGCGACCTGGCAGACAGACTGTCGAGAACTTACCGCTGGGGTGGCGAATCCTGTTGGCCACGGCCACTGTCAGTAGCCCAGCATAGCCTGAACGTACTTGCCCTGCGCAGTACCATGACAGAAAAGCCTATGAGCGCAGGAGCTGCCTTGCGCGAACTCTTGCATGATGGTGAAGAAGGCCTGCTGGCCTTCGACTGTATTTCACCACTGAAAGCCGTACTGGGCGCGCCGTTCAAGGAAGTCAGCGACAGGCTCACAGATGCGATCGTCAGACGCTATCAGCTACCCGCATGGGATGATATGGATTACCGCTTGCATAAACTCGCAGATGAACTGATCGCCGCCTCAGAAGCCGTACATTGCGCCGGCTGGCGGCGTAATGAAGTACTTGATGTACTGCAAATCAAACTGCCCATCCTCGAAGAAGACCCGCTGGCAGAAATCTATAATTCCCAGCCATGGGAACCATGGGCACCGGACGTGGCCTGTGAGCGTTTTTTAGAAAAACTGATTTCACTTAACAATATTGCGCTGAACAATACTGTGCTGAATACATAAAATCAATGCCGGAAAAAATCCGGCATTGATACTTCACCATTCACTCTGGCTATATCTGATACTTCTGTATCGGTTACAGCCGCATCATTACTTGGGCATCAAGACGGTATCAATGACGTTGATAACGCCATTCGATTGATACACATCATAGGTGCTGATGCTGGCGACATTGCCGCTTTCATCCTTGACGCTGATGTTATGCGGGCCATTCATCATGAACCACAATTTGCCACCACTGGCTGTCGCCAGTTCTATGGGGCCGCCCTGCTTTTTGATCTGGGCAGAAATGCTCATGAAATCATGTTTGCCAGGTACGACGTGGTAAGTCAGTATCTTGGTCAGTGTCGCCTTGTTTTCTGGTTTGACCAGGGTGTCAACGGTACCTGCTGGCAGCTTGGCAAATGCAGCATTGGTTGGCGCAAACACCGTGAACGGGCCTTTGCCTTTTAAGGTATCAACCAGGCCTGCAGCTTTGACGGCGGCAACCAATGTCGTGTGGTCGGCAGAATTGACGGCGTTATCAACGATGTCTTTGGATGGCAACATGCTTTGGCCACCGACCATGACATCAGCAGCATTGACAATGGAAGTTGCAGCCATGGCGGCAGCGAAGACAAGAGCGTAATTAAATTTGCGCATGATCATTTCCTTTTAAGATAAGTGCGAGTTCGCATCAAGTTCTACGGTGAGAAAATCACATCGGTTTCAATTATTTTTAAATAATGTAAATTTAAATTTTCTAATGGCTTATTTTTACAGCCCGGCAACAATACTGTCTGACGGAAGAAGTCAGCAGGTGATAAATCCTTTGTTGCTTCATTCAATTTAGAACATGCGACGCATTGCAATGCGTCCTGCATAACGACGCTGAGTTGCTTATTTTTTTCCCCGGTAGGGTGCGCCGTGCGCACCGGCTTTTGGTTTAGTGACCAGCAAGATTTTGCTGGTAATGGTGCGCACGGCGCACCCTACGCGATACGACAATGCGGGGGAATCTCAGCTTAATTAAGGGTTCGCCATTCCTTGAGCACATTCATAAAGTTTTCTTTCATCCCGATATCCGCGCAAAAAAATGTTTAAAAAATGTGAATCCGCTTGTTTGTTTTGAACGTAATAAGTAAGGACAGCAATAAAGCAGCAGGAAATATCCTTTTTCCCCCTGACACAAGCATGTGTAGTAAGCAGGCAGTGAACAGGAATGCAGGCAGGTCTGGTTTTTGCTTATCTAAATGCAAAGTATGAGGAATTTTTACTTTTCTCATACAGACAGATCAGATGGGCAGGCATTGAAATCAAACTACATAAAAAGAATATATACGGAGCAATAATGCAAAAGACGACGATAAACCGCACTGAACTTGTACTGCTGCTGGCAAGCCTTGGTGTGATGTTGATGCATGTCGCTCCGGCTGCGCAGGCGCAACAATCCAGTGAAACAGCACAGCCAGAAAAAATCGCCACCGTCCAGGTGCTCGGCAATTACGATAATGCTGTTGGCACCAGCAATGCTGCCAGCCAGGGTTCAGTGACATCCAATCTCGTCAGTAACCGCCCTGCCCTGCGTACTGGTGAACTGCTGGAATTTGTACCAGGCATGATCGTCACCCAGCATAGTGGTGATGGCAAGGCCAACCAGTATTTTTTGCGCGGTTTCAATCTTGACCATGGCACTGACTTTGCCACTTTTGTTGATGGCATGCCGGTCAATATGCGTACCCATGCGCATGGCCAGGGTTATTCTGATTTGAATTTCCTGATCCCTGAGCTGGTACAGCGCATTGATTACAAGAAGGGGACGTATTTTGCCGATGAAGGTGACTTTGCCTCTGCCGGTGCGGCTCACCTTCGCCTGGCTGACAAGCTGGGGGCCGGCATCGCCAGCCTGTCTTTGGGTGGCTATGGCTATCAGCGGGCAGTGCTGGCAAATTCAGTGGCACTGACGAATGGCAATTTACTATATGGCCTGGAGATCAACCGCAATGATGGTCCATGGCTTAATCCTGAGAATGTGCGCAAGTACAGTGCTGTGCTGCGTTATAGCCAGGGCAGCCATGACGATGGTTACAGCGTGACAGCCATGGCTTACAAGAATAACTGGAATTCCACAGACCAGATACCCTTGCGTGCAGTGCAGTCAGGCCAGATCAGCCGCTTTGGTGCGCTTGACCCTACGGATGGTGGACAAAGCTCACGCTACAGCCTGTCTTATGCCATGAAAAAGCGTAGTCAGGATGGTGTGTTTGAAATGGATGCCTATGCAGTGCAATCCAGTCTTGACCTGTTCAGCAACTTTACGTATTTCCTGGCTAACCCTGATATGGGTGACCAGTTCAGCCAAAGTGAGAAGCGCCAGATGCTGGGCATGAATATCAGCCAGACCTGGCCGCTGACTGTGGCTGATCTTGAAATGCACAGCAAGATAGGTGTGCAGTTGCGTTACGATAAACTATCGCCCGTCGGCATTTATAACACCATCGCTCAACAACGCATATCAACGATACGCGAAGACAGCGTGAAAGAAGCCAGCGCTGGTTTTTATGCAGAAAACTCCATACAGTGGCACCCAAAATTCCGCAGTATCGCCGGGTTGCGTTACGATGCCTATCGCTTTGATGTCAACAGCAGTATAGACGGCAATTCAGGCAAGATCAGTGACCATATTGTCTCGCCCAAGTTGTCATTGATCTTTGGCCCATGGAACAAGACCGAATATTTTATCAACTATGGCAGCGGCTTTCACAGCAATGATGCGCGCGGCACTACGCAGACACGCTTGCCTGATGGCGGCATCTCCACACCGGTAACACCACTGGTAAAAACCAGGGGCGCAGAATTGGGTGTGCGCACAGAAATCATTCCCGGCCTGCAAAGCTCGCTGGCACTGTGGCGGCTGGATATTGCCTCTGAACTCTTGTTCGTCGGTGATGCCGGTGAAACCGAACCCAGCCGTGCCAGCCGCCGCACCGGCATAGAATGGAACAACCATTACATCGCCAGACCATGGCTGTTATTTGATCTTGACCTGGCAGCATCACGGGCGCGTTATACGCAAAATGATGTGGCAGGTAATTACATCCCAGGCTCCATCGACAAGGTGGCCTCTTTTGGCGTTACAGTGACTGACCTGGGCCGCTGGTACGGTGGCTTTGAACTGCGTTATTTTGGCCCACGTCCCTTGATTGAAGACAATAGTGTGCGCTCTTCATCGACCACGCTGGCCTATGCCCGCATGGGTTACCGTATCAATGCCAGGACCAAGCTGACGGTGGATGTATTTAACCTGTTCAACAAGCAGGCCAGCGACATTGATTATTATTACCAGTCACGACTGCCGCGTGAAAGCATGGAAGGTGTCAATGATATCCATTTCCACCCGGTTGAACCACGCTCTGTGAGACTGACACTGACGCATAATTTTTGACACGGAATGACAGGGAATGACAGAGCATGCATGTATCATTGCATTCATGCACACCCATGAGTTTCTACCAGATATCCCCATAATGGCGTCATGTATAGTAATGTACATATTGTCCCGGTAGAGATGAAAAAATACACCCAAGTTTGGCATGCGCATATTCATCCGAACAGTTGGATCGAGGAACGACATATAAGCATAGTATTGAGCTGAATCCGTTTTATTGAATACCCCATACTTCCTGTGCAGCTATCGTCGCCTGTCCAATAGCATTTCCTCAGCATCCCCCCAGCATTCCCCCATAAGCGCCTGCACATACAACATTTCAGAAATTATTAAAACTGGAAAATCTGTCAATTGATCTGCCCTCCCTTCCATATGTGGCTCCGGCCAGTGCGTTCAATATGGAATCAAACCTGCTAAAAATCTGCAAATTTCCCTGAAGTTTATCGGCGAACCACGCATAGGTCTTCGACAAAAACCCAAACATAGTTTGTGAAATATCAAATCATTTCCCATGATTAATATATAATACGAATCATTCTCATTCTCATTAATATCAAAAAGAAAACATGCGCCGCTCTTTCTTACTCCAGCCACTTCCGTTAGCACATTCAACGCGCCGTGCGCCCATTACTGCCACACTGACTGTCTGCGCAGCCCTGGTTGCCAGCACCTTCATGGCAACATCTGCGTTTGCACAAACGGCAGCAACGGCTTCCCGTTCCTATAATATCGCTGCCCAGCCTATGGGTGATGCGTTGAATACGTGGGCACGCCAGGCTGGTGTGCAAATGAGCTTGCAGGCTTTCCAGGTCACGGGCAAGACTGCGCCTGCAGTACAAGGTACGCTGGCTGACCGTGAGGCGCTGGATTTGCTGCTGGCTGGCAGCGGCCTGGTGGCGACACAGGATGGCAACACTGTGGTCATCAAAGCCGACGCTTCAACAACGACCAGCACAGCAACGCCGTCCGTGAATATGCAAAGCGTGAATGTGACTGCGAACAGGCTGGGCCGTATCACGGAAGGCAGCGAGTCTTATACACCTGGCACCATCGCCACCGCGACACGTATGGTACTGACACCGCGTGAAACACCACAGACCATCAGCGTGGTCACGCGACAAGAGATGGATGACTTCAACCTCAACTCCATCGACCAGGTGATGATGCACACGCCTGCCATCAGTATCGTGACATATGACAGTGAACGCACTGAATACTATGCGCGCGGCTTCGCCATCCAGAATTTCCAGTATGACGGCATCCCCATGACGCGCAACTCCTCTTACTCTGCGGGTAATACCCTGAGTGACATGGCCTTGTACGACCGTGTGGAAGTACTCAAGGGTTCAACCGGTTTGTTGACAGGCAGCGGCATGCCCGGTGCAACGATCAACCTGATCCGTAAAAAACCGACACGCAAGTTCAGTGGCAATGCATCGGTCTCGGCTGGCACCTGGAATACTTACCGTGGCGACGTTGATGTCGGTGGCGCAGTGAATGAGAGCGGCAGCGTGCGCGTACGCGGCGTGGCAGCCTATCAGGACCGTCAGTCAAATCTTGATCGCTACTCACGTTCAACATCGACGCTGTATGGCATCCTGGAAGCGGATATTGCCCCCGGCACATTGCTGACCATCGGTGGCGATTTCCAGAACAATGAACCCAAGGCATCTACCTGGGGCGGCATCCCTTTGCTGAACTCAAAAGGTGAGTTCAATGACATGCCACGCTCTCACAATAATGGCACCAACTGGAGCCACTGGGATCAATATACCCGCACCGCCTTCGCTACGCTGGAACACAAATTCGCCAATAGCTGGATCGCCAGATTGCAATACAACCACCAGATCAACGGCTATGACGCCGCATTGGGTGCCGCCGCCAGTGGTTACCCCAATCCGGCAGATGGCAAGGGTGTATCAATGTGGGTAGGCAAATATGTAGGCCGCACCACCAGCGACGCATTTGATGGCTATGTCAGCGGCCCCTTCACTCTGGGCGGGCGTGAGCATGAGCTGGTGATAGGTGGCAGCCTCTCCAAATCCCGCTGGACCAATAATGGCTACAGCGCACCTTCCAGCTACAGCACCACAGTGCCGGATTTTTATCACTGGCAAGGCAATGTGGCTGAGCCGGTCTGGCCTTCAACACCCAGTTTTGGCAATGATGAAACCACGCGTGAACGTGGCCTGTATGCTGCAGCCCGCTGGGATTTGAATGACAGCACCAAGCTGATCACCGGTGGCCGCTGGTCCAGTTACCGCAACCGCGAACAGGGCATGGAAGAATCCGGCGTATTCGTTCCTTATGTCGGTGCCGTAGTCGATATCAACAAAAACTACTCGATCTATGCCAGCTATACCAATATCTTCAGCCCGCAGTCCAATCAGGATATGCAGGGCCGCACACTGGCACCGGTTGAAGGCAAGAATTATGAAGCCGGTGTCAAGGCCGCTTTCTTTGGTGACAGACTGAATATTTCAGCAGCCGTGTTTGAACTGGTGCAGGATAACTTTGCCATAGAAACCAGTGGCCTGACACCATCGGGTGGCATTGCCTATCGTGCAGCACAAGGCGTCAAGACCAAGGGGTATGAAATGGAACTGTCAGGTCAACTGGCAGCAGGCTGGCAAATGCATGCAGGTTACTCACACAATATCTCACGCCAGCAGGGTGAGCGTGTAGCTACCCTGACGCCGTCCAACCAGTTCAGCCTATATACCAGCTATAAACAAAATGCCCTGACACTGGGCGGCGGCGCACGCTGGCAAGACAAGACCTGGGGTGACATCAGCAAACCTACGGGTGAGACCATACGCCATACCGTCGATAGCTACTGGCTGTTTGATGCCATGGCACGCTATGAGTTCAGCAAACAGTTGTCTGCGTCGATCGGCGTGAAAAACCTGTTCGATAAAAAGTATTACACCATCTTCAATTGGTATAGTACCTACACCTGGGGTGAACCGCGCAGTGTGAACCTGAACATGAACTATAAGTTCTGATGCCATGGCAAGCCAAGCGCCCGCCAGGCTGGTTCTGGCCCATCGTTTTGTAGTCGCCATATTGGGTGCCTACATTTTTTCCTGGGGTTTCATCACCCTGGGAATGGCTGGCTTGTTTGCGCTTGGCATGTCCTTTCATGATGCCGAGCACCTCAGCAGCATGCTGGTTTTTTTGGTGTATCTGGGTGCCTTCCTGTGGGCATTCATCGCTAAAAGCATGTTGCGCCTGTGGCTGTTGCTGGGTGGTGGCGGCGCCTTGATGGCCGTATGCGCATCAGCGCTGCAACACACCCTGGTTTGAAGAGAGAAATCACCATGTTCCAAAATTCCCGTCTTGCACTGGCCTGGCTGCATACCTGGCTGGGCCTGCTGCTAGGCTTTGTTCTTATCGTGGTGTTTTTCTTTGGTGCGCTGTCGGTATTTGACCGTGAGATAGACCGCTGGGCGATTCCGCAATCACGCTTTGCGCCGCAACCCATGCCATCTTTTGACAAGGTGCTGCGCCCGGTTTTCGAGAGCATGCAACCCACGGCTGAGAGCATTAACTCCATGCGCGAGCGCGTCAAGGGGGCCATGCCTGAGCATTTTGATACCGTACGCCGCTGGGGTGCCTACACCACCCACCGCGATCCGGTACTGGGCATTTTCTCTGGCTATGAAATTCCCAATGCCAAAGACCCTGAAGATGCGGTCTGGGGATCGCGCACCATAGACCCGCGCAATGGCAATGCGCTGCCCGATGATCGCCTCAAAATCGGCAGCCAGTTTTTTTACCCATTGCATTACAGTCTGCACCTGAACTGGCTGAGCCTGGGCTACTGGATAGTCGGGTTCGCTGCCATGGTGATGCTGATTGCCCTGGTCAGTGGCATCGTCATGCACCGCAAGATATTCCGGGAATTGTTTACTTTCCGCGCCAAAAAACGTGGCCAGCGCCGCGTGCTGGATTTGCATAACCTGACAGGCGTGGTCGCCCTGCCCTTCCATTTTTTCTTTGCCCTGACAGGCCTGATCATTTTTGCTGGAATTTATTTCCCTGTCACCCAGACCCAGCTTGCCCCTTTGCATGAACTGCATGAAAAACTCGAAGCGCAGGAAACTGGCCTGCCGCAGCATCGCTCTGGCATTGTGGCTCCACTGGCGTCAGTAGATGCCATGATGGCCGAGGCGCAACGCCGCTGGGCCGCCCGTGGCATGGCAGGCGAGATCGGCTTCCTGGCGCTACAGCATGTCGGTGACAGCAATGGCTATGTCAGTGTTTACCGGGCCGGCACAGACCGCATTGCCCTCACTGGCGAAGGCATACACTTCAAGGCATCGACAGGTACCGTCTTGCGTGAAGATCCGCCGCAAACTGCGGTAGCTACCGTCAATGAATTTCTGACTGGCCTGCACCTGCAACATTTCCGCCACTGGCTGTTACGCTGGCTGTATGTATTTGGTGGACTGTCAGGTTGCGTCTGCATTGCCACAGGTTTTATCTTCTTCGTTGAAAAACGCAAACTGCAACATGCCAAACAGGGCAGCCAGGGTGTGCGCATTGTCGATGCGCTGGCAGTGACCACGGTAACGGGCACCTTGCTTGCCACCCTGGGCATGCTGACAGCCAACCGGCTGCTGCCAGACCAGCTACCTGCCGGCTGGCCCGCACGCGGCGATCTTGAACAATACCTGTTCTGGGCGAGCTGGGTATTGGCTATGGTACATGCCTTCTGGCGTTCTGCCCCGGTCGCCAAAGCTGGCATTTCACCAGCATGGCAGGAACAATGCTGGGCAATAGCAGCAATGGCGGTGAGCACTGTCTTGCTGAACTGGATCACGACAGGTGATCACCTGTTGCGTACCCTCGGCAATACTTACTGGCCTGTGGCCGGTATCGATCTGTTCATATTGGCCAGCGCTACCGTGGCAGTGATGGCTGCCCGTAACCTGAGGCAAAGGGCAAGCAGTACAGCATCTGCATCAAACAAGGAAACTGTCCATGCCTGATACCCTGTTCTTGATTGCCGCCCTGGCTGCCAGTGTGGCGGGCATGGGATGGCTGGCGCTGGCCATGGAAGTGCACTGGGAACAGGTACGCGGTACTCTTCCCCAATCGCCCCAGTTGGTCACACGGCTACGTTGTCTCGGTGCAGTGGGCTTGTTTGCCTCACTGCTACTTTGCCTGAAAGTCGATCATGCATCCATGGCAGCTCTGGTATGGATTATGGCAGTCGCGTTTGCAGCCATCAGCACAGCCTTTACCCTGACTTGGCGACCGCACTGGTTGCGGGTGCTGGTATTCTGGTCATAAATCACTCCTGAGGGCCACCTCTTCCCATAAAGTACGCTGTCGCACAGAGACACCAATATATCTCTGCCATCATCAATTCAACTTACAATAGCCCCATCAGCAGGCGGGCTATCAATTGAATGGAAATGCAAGGGGAAACTCGTGGGTGATCTGGGGCGTGATCTGGTTGTTAACCGTAAGGAAGGCCTGTATTGCGTGCCGGGTGATTTCTACATCGACCCCTGGCGCCCGGTACCGCGTGCCATCATCACCCATGCGCACTCTGACCATGCCAGGATAGGGAACGAACACTATCTGACGGCAGCGGCTGGTGTCGGCGTGATGAAATCGAGACTGGGTGATATCAGCATAGAAGGGCTGGAATACGGCGAGCAGCGCGTGCACAATGGCGTGACGATCTCCCTGCACCCTGCCGGACATGTGCTGGGTTCTGCCCAGGTCAGGATGGAATACAAGGGTGAAGTGTGGGTGGCCTCTGGCGACTACAAGGTAGAGGCAGACGGCACCTGCGCCCCTTTTGAATCTGTCGCCTGTCACACCTTCATTACCGAATCCACCTTTGGCCTGCCCATCTACCGCTGGCAGGCCCAGCAAAGTATTTTTGACGACATCAATCAGTGGTGGCGCAATAATGCCGCGCAGGGCAGGACCAGCGTGCTGCTGTCTTATTCATTCGGCAAGGCACAACGTATTTTGCATGGGCTCGATGCCAGCATAGGCAGCATTATCTGCCATGGTGCAGTCGAACCGCTGAACCATGCTTACCGCGAAGCGGGCATACGCTTGCCAGCAACAAAAATGGTCAGCGATGTCAACGACAAGAATGAGCTCAAACAGGCAATTGTCATCGCCCCGCCTTCTGCTGGCAATTCGCCATGGATAAAACGCTTTGGCGATTTCAGCGATGCCTTTGCCAGCGGCTGGATGCAGTTGCGGGGCGCACGGCGCAGGCGTGGCGTGGACAGGGGCTTTGTGCTGTCTGACCATGCCGACTGGCCGGGCCTGATGCAGGCGATCAATGCAACGGGTGCCTCACGCATTATCGTCACCCATGGATCAATACCCGTCATGGTGCGTTATTTGCAGCAACAAGGCTTGCAGGCATCTGGCTTTGATACTGAATACGGGGATGAAGACGAAGCCTCTGCAACAGTTGCTGTAGAGGCAGCAGTAGCGGGAACAGAAACGGGAACAGAAAAACCCAAAGAAGGCGATCATGCGTGAATTCGCCCAGCTCTACGCCCAACTGGATGAAACCACATCCACCAACCGCAAGCTTGATGCTTTGAAAACGTATTTCAGCCAATCACCACCTGAGGATGCGGCATGGGCAGTGTATTTTCTGGCGGGCGGCAAACCACGTCAGGCAGTACCGAGCAAACTGCTGCGACAGTTTGCCATGGAATATGCCAACATCGAAGAATGGCTGTTTGAAGAATGCTATCAGGCGGTAGGCGACCTGTCGGAAACCATCGCCCATGTCTTGCCACCACCTGTACGGCAAGCCCATGTTGGCCTGGCAAACTGGATGCTGGAAAGAATCGCCCCTCTGCGTGGCGCAACACCAGAGCTGATACGCAACGCCCTGTTTTCTTTTTGGGATGAACTGGCCACACCCGAACGTTTTTTGCTGGGAAAACTGATAGGCGGCGGCTTTCGGGTAGGCGTATCGAAACTGCTGGTCACGCGCGCACTTGGCGATGTCGCCAAAGTCGATAACAAGCTGATCGCACAAAGGCTCATGGGCTGGACAGATGGCCGTGTGGCGCCAACAGCAGATGGCTTCATGAAACTGATAGCCCCCCAGTCAGACCAGGAACATAGTTTGCGTGGCGGCCAGCCTTACCCATTTTTCCTGGCGCATCAGTTATCCGCTGCGCCAGAATCCCTGGGCGACATCACTAACTGGCAGGCAGAATGGAAATACGATGGCATACGTGCGCAACTGCTGCGCCGTGACAACCAGACATATCTGTGGTCGCGTGGCGAAGACCTGATTACTGAACGTTTCCCGGAAATAGCCGCTGTCCCCCTGCCAAATGGCACCGCCATTGATGGTGAAATCCTGGTGTGGACTGAAGACCGCCCTGCCCCGTTTGCTGATTTACAAAAACGCATAGGCCGCAAGAGCCTCACTACAAAACTCTTGTCCGAGCTGCCAGCCGTGCTGGTGGCCTATGATTTGCTGGAGCTGGAACAAGCTGACTTGCGCCATCTGCCACAACATGAACGACGTGCCCTGCTGGAAAAATTGGTTACCAGCGTCAACAACCCCACGCTCAGGATTTCCCCCGTCTTACAAAAACCGGACTGGCAGGACTTGGCCCTGCTACGCCAGAACTCCCGTGCACTGGGTGTCGAGGGCATGATGCTCAAGGCTGTCAATGCCCAGTATGGCGTGGGCCGCACCAAGGATGTAGGCACATGGTGGAAATGGAAGATCGATCCTTATTCCATCGACGCAGTACTGATCTACGCCCAGAGCGGCCATGGGCGTCGCGCATCGCTGTATACCGACTATACTTTTGCAGTGTGGGATGAAGATGCCAGCGGCAAACGTATACTCGTGCCTTTTGCCAAAGCGTATTCCGGCCTGACGGATGCAGAAATCGCCCAGGTTGATGCCGTGATCCGCAAGACCACCATAGAAAAATTTGGCCCGGTACGTAGCGTCAAACCCAGCATGGTGTTTGAAATAGGCTTTGAAGGTATCTCGCTTTCCACGCGGCACAAGGCTGGCATTGCAGTACGTTTCCCACGCATACTACGGCGACGTGAAGACAAGCAGATAGAAGAAGCCAATACCCTGGATGACTTGAAAAATTTACTGGCTGGCAAAACGCATGAGCTTGGCAACTAAGGCAGTCAAAGACTGGTTTGCTGCAAAGGGATGGAAAATTTTTCCCTTCCAGCGCGAAGTCTGGAAAGCAGCGCATGCCGGCCAGTCTGGCATATTGCATGCGAGTACAGGCTCAGGTAAGACTTATGCCGTCTGGTTTGCTGCGCTGTTGCGGGCCATGGAAAGAAAGCCGAATAAAAGAAGCACAGCAGGTCTCAGGGTATTGTGGATCACGCCCATGCGGGCGCTGGCAGCAGATACCTTGCGTGCCTTGCAAGAGCCCCTGACTGAGTTGCCAGATGAGTTATTGCCGCGATGGAGCATAGGCGCACGCACCGGTGATACCGGCTCTGCCGAGCGTGCGCGTCAGGCCAAGGCCTTGCCTGCGACCCTGATCACCACACCAGAAAGCCTGTCGCTGATGCTCAGCAAGAACGATGCCCATGCCCAGTTTGCTCAACTGGACATGATCATCGTCGATGAGTGGCATGAATTGATGGGTAACAAGCGTGGCGTACAAACCCAACTGGCCATCGCCAGGCTGAAGGCATGGAATCCACAATTGCTGGTCTGGGGTTTGTCGGCAACCCTGGGCAACCTGGAACAGGCACGCGATGCCTTGCTGGGTGTCGGCAATGGCTTGCTGGTACAGGGTCAGATCCAGAAGAAGATCAAGGTCGATACGCTGATACCAGCGAACCCCTCACGCTTCCCCTGGGCCGGTCATCTGGGCCTGCAAATGCTGCCCGCGGTTGCCGCAGAAATTGACAAACATCAAAGTACCCTGGTATTTACCAATACCCGCTCACAGGCAGAAATCTGGTACCAGAACCTGCTGGAAGCGCGCCCAGACTGGGCGGGCGTCATCGCCCTGCATCATGGTTCGCTGGACAAGCAGGTACGGGACTGGGTTGAGCAAGGCCTGAAAGCGGGACAATTAAAAGCCGTGGTGTGTACATCCAGCCTGGACCTGGGCGTGGATTTTTTGCCGGTGGAACGGGTACTGCAAATCGGCAGCGCACGCGGCGTCGCGCGCCTCATGCAAAGAGCCGGGCGCAGTGGCCATGCACCCGGACGCGTATCACGGGTAACCCTGGTGCCCACGCATACGCTGGAATTGCTCGAAGCTGCAGGTGCCAAACAGGCCGTTGCCCTGCGCCAGATAGAAGCCCGCCAGGTACCTGACAAGCCACTCGACGTGCTGGTGCAGCATGTGGTGACGGTGGCGCTGGGTGGCGGCTTTCGTTCGCAAGACCTGTATGCAGAAGTCAGGGCGGCATATTCCTACCGCAATCTGAGTCTTGATGAATGGCAATGGGTGCTCGATTTTGTCGCCCGCGGTGGGCAGAGCCTGATTGCCTATCCTGAATACCATAAAGTGGTTGAAGGTGAAGACGGCATCTATCGCGTGCCAGATCCCGCCATAGGCCGCAGGCACCGCATGTGCATAGGTACCATCGTTTCTGAAGCATCGATCAGCGTTAAATTCATCAGCGGCAGCCGCATAGGCACGATAGAAGAATCTTTTATCTCGCGCCTGAAAAAGGGCGATCACTTTTTGTTTGGCGGCAGGATACTGGAGTTTATCCGCGTCTATGAAATGACTGCCTATGTCAAACGTGCCGTGGGTAAAAAGGGAACCATACCGCGCTGGCAAGGCGGTAAAATGCCTTTATCTTCTGAACTGGCCCATGCAGCGCTGGAGCAACTGCGTCTCGCCGCCAGGCAGGAATTTGATGGCCCTGAAATGAAAGCGCTGAAACCCTTGCTCGACATACAGCAACGCTGGTCTGCCCTGCCAACGCCAGAGATACTCTTGATAGAAACCATGCAAAGCCGCGAAGGCTTTCACCTGTTCATGTATCCGTTTGAAGGGCGCGCCGTGCATGCGGGCCTGGCTGCGCTATTGGCCTACCGCATGGCAAAGCACCAGGCAAATACTTTTTCGATAGGCTTTAATGATTATGGCTTTGAGTTGCTGGCGCCGCAGTCCACAGACTGGGCTTTACTGTTTAATGCAGAATCAGGCAAAGAGACCGCCCTGTTCAGCACCGACATGCTGCTGGAAGATGTCTTGCTGAGCCTGAATGCGACTGAACTGTCGCAGCGACGCTTTCGCGAAATTGCCCGCATCGCGGGCCTGGTATTCCAGGGCTACCCTGGCCAGCCAAAATCCAACCGCCAGTTACAGGCATCATCAAGTTTGTTTTTTGAAGTATTTCGCAAGCATGATGCTGAAAATTTGTTGCTGACCCAGGCCCAGCGTGAAGTGCTGGAGCAGGAACTGGAACTGACACGCCTGCGCCAGACCTTGCAGCAGCTACAGCAAAAACAAATTGTCTTGCGTCAAATAGCCAGACCCACGCCGTTTGCCTTCCCGCTCATGGTGGAACTGTTCCGCGAAAAACTCAGTACAGAAAAACTTTCGGACCGTATCGCCCGTATGGTGCGTGAGCTTGAAAAGGCGGCGCAATCATGATGGCACTGGAACTTGAGGTCGCAGGTGAAATGCTCATGCTGTTGCCACAGAAAGCCATGTACTGGCCCAGCAATTCAACACTGATCATTGCCGATATTCACTTTGGCAAGGCTGCCACATTCCGCCGCCTGGGTGTGCCAGTGCCGCATGGCACGACAGCACAAAATCTTGAACTACTGGATGAGCTGATGATGCTCTACCCGACCCAGCACATTATTTTTCTGGGGGATTTTTTGCATGCGCCTGATATTTCAGCAGCCACGCTACAAAGCCTGCTCAACTGGCGCACTAGCCATCCCGCACTTGAAATGACACTGGTACGTGGCAACCATGATTTGCGGGCGGGCGACCCGCCGCAGGAATTAGGCATCCATATCGTCAATGAACCTTTCCGCAGCGGGCCATACGCCTTTTGCCATTATCCTGATATTGAAAGCGACGGTTATGTGCTGGCCGGCCATGTGCACCCGTCTTTTCATTTGTATGGCAAACGTGATTCGCTGCGCTTGCCCTGCTTTGTCGTCGGTGAACGGCGCACGATACTGCCTGCCTTCGGCGCTTTTACCGGCACCTACACCATGTCCCCGCAAGTGGGAGAGCAGATATTTATTATTGCAGACGACAGGGTCATGAAAATTGGCAATTGAATTATTTCCCCTTATTGCAGCATATTCCTACACGATTTTCATTATGTTCTGACATTTTTTATACAGGATGAAGCGCAATATGGAGAGTGAATACTAGAACTCATTTAACAGAAAAAATATCATCCAGCAGGAGTCAACATGGCACACGCAATATGGAAAGGTGCGATCAGCTTTGGTCTGGTCCATATCCCGGTAGAGCTTTTTTCAGCAGTGGCAGACAATGCTCTTGATCTGACCATGCTGGACAAGCGTGATTTTTCTCCTATTGGTTTCCGTCGCTATAACAAGGCAAGCGGCAAAGAGGTCAAATGGGAAGATATCGTCAAGGGCTATGAATACAAGCCGGATGAATATGTCGTGCTGTCAGATGAAGACTTGAAACAGGCCAATGTAAAAGCAACGCAGACTATTGATATCCAGTCTTTTGTCGATGCCAGTGAAGTGCCACTGACTTATTATGAACAGCCGTATTTCCTGGTGCCTGACCGGGGCGGCGACAAGGTATATGCCCTGTTACGGGAAACCCTGCGCAAGGCAGACAAGGTGGCGATTGCCGAAGTGGTGATCCGCACCAAACAGCATCTGTGCGCCTTGCTGACCATAGATGATGCGATCGTCCTCAATACCTTGCGTTACAGCGATGAAATACGCGATACAGGTGAATTGAAATTGCCCGCCAAGAGTGCAAAGACTGCGGGCATTTCTGACAAGGAAATTGCCATGGCCATGTCATTGGTGGATGGCATGACAGAAGCATGGAATCCCTCACAATACCATGATACCTACCGCGAAGATGTACTGGCACTGGTCAAGAAAAAAGTGAAGGCCAGACAAACCAAGACCATCACCATGCCGGAAGCGGAAACAGAAGAAAAACCACGCAGTGCGCAGGTGTATGACCTGGTTGGTTTGCTGCAACAAAGTCTGGGTAAAAAACCTGCCGCTAAAGCCACAAAAATCACAGCCAAGTCCAAATCCAAAACCACGGCTGACAAATCCAGCGAACCTGTACCTATCCGCAAAAAAGCCGCTGCAGTTGTCAGCAAAAGCAAGGCAAAACCCGTAACAAAAACGAGCAAAACCGCAGCAGTCAAAGCCAAGGCTGCAGCACCCAGACAAAGACGCAGCGCCTGATATCCGACAAACAGGCATTGTGAAAATTTAACAGCCTGGCGAGTATCAAAGATACTGCCAGGCTGTTTAAATTTGTTGTTACAAACTAATGCTGCAAATGCTTTTCTACTGCAACAGCACTGGTGCCCACTTCTTGCACGGCAGTGACCAGTTCATCTTTGGTACAGTCAAATTTCCTGGTCCAGTAAGCGACCTCCCAGGGTTCACTCACGTTCACCCTTGAAGCGTCTTGCGGACCACGGTTTTGCAGATTGTCGGCCATGTCAGCCTCCTTGATTTGTTGTTGGCAGCAACACCATGGTTATGGTGCTGGCTGGCCTTTTACTGCGTTACGGTATTTAGCCTTGGCGGCCAGCTTCTTTTCTGCCTCTGCGGCGACATTGGTACGCTTGATGTCGCGTTTTTCCTGTTTGCCACGGTGTTGTGCTTCATCTTTATTGCCTATGCGTTTTGTCATTACTTTCTCCTGATAAATAATTTAATGATGTCAAGCATCCAGAACAGCAGATGCTGTGAGATGCCACAGTAGCCAATGCACTCAGGCTTGTATGTAGGACGATAAACGAAGCAGATGTAGGATAGCTAGGCTTGTTCCTACATGCTTGTCATCACCTAGCTGATAGCCCGTCTGTCTTCTTGAATTTATGCTCTGCCCTATCACATTTGATCAATACATATGTATTTCACGGCAGAAAGTTCATCATGGCAAAACCAGACGCGCTGCAAAAATATAAATCCAAGCGCGATTTTTCCATTACATCAGAACCTGCGGAAGGTGGCACGCCTAACGAAAAGGCGCGGGCTTTTGTTATCCAGAAACACTGGGCCAGCAGCCTGCATTATGACTTTCGTATAGAGCTCGATGGCACCATGAAAAGCTGGGCCGTACCGCGCGGCCCAAGTTTTGATACGCACGACAAGCGCATGGCGGTACATGTCGAAGATCATCCTATTTCCTATAACACTTTTGAGGGGACTATCCCGGCCAGGCAATATGGTGCGGGCAAGGTCATCATCTGGGACAAGGGTTATTGGAAACCCCTGGGCGATGCGCGCCAAGGCTATGAAAACGGCAATCTTAAGTTTGAACTGTTTGGTCACAAGCTGCGTGGCAAATGGGCACTGATCAAAATGCGCAATGTCAAAGGCAAGCAGGAAGCCTGGTTGCTGATCAAGGAAAAAGATGAGTTCGTCCGCCCTGCCAGTGAATTCAGTGTTGTTGATGAACAGGCAGAGAGTGTCAAGGCGCTGGGTATGCCTGCCATGGAAGACGATGAATCGAATACGGGAACAGCAGAAACAGAAACTGAAAAAAAAGAAGCCAGCACCAGCGGGCCGCCTGCACTGGCAAAAGCAGCGAAGTTACCAGCGGACCTCAAGCCCCAGCTTGCCACACTGGTCAGCGGCACACCAGCGAATGTGGGTGAATGGCTGTTTGAAATAAAATTTGACGGTTACCGCCTGTTAAGTCGTGTAGAAAACGGCACCATACAATTGTTCACCCGCAACCAGAATGACTGGACAACAAAGCTGCCACGCCTGCACAAGGAGTTGCTCGGCATGAATTTACCCGATGGCTGGTATGACGGTGAAATCGTGGTACTCAATGACGATGGCAAACCAGACTTTGGCGCACTGCAACTGGCTTTCGATGAAAACAATACCAGGGCCATTCATTATTTTATCTTCGACTTGCCCTACTGTGCCGGTCACGATCTGCGCGATGTACCCTTGTGGGAAAGGCGTCAGGTGCTGGAACGCATCATGCAAAGGCAGACGTCTGAACTGGTGCGCTTCAGCGGCATATTCGACCATGATCCTGGCGAGATTGTCGCTGCGGCTTGCCAGATGGGCCTGGAAGGCGTCATTGGAAAACTGAAATCATCGACTTATGTATCAAGGCGCAGCGACGACTGGATCAAACTGAAATGCGCACAGCGCCAAGAATTTGTCATCGGCGGTTTTACCGAACCGCAAGGTTCACGCATAGGCTTAGGTTCATTATTGCTCGGTGTCTATGCCAAAGACGGCAAGCTGCACTATGCTGGCAATGTCGGTACTGGCTTCAATGACATAAGCCTCAAAGCCTTGCGTAAACAACTTGATGGCCTGGTAAGTGAACAACGTCCGTTCGCTAGCAATACCGGCATAGACAGCAAATCACACTGGGTCAGGCCTGAGCTGGTTGCCGAAGTCAGTTTTGGGGAGTGGACCAGCGCCGGGCATATCCGGCATTCGGTCTTCCAAGGTTTGAGGGCAGATAAACCAGCCAGTTCCATCGTGCGCGAGCAAGCGATAAGTCCTGCACATGCAGCATCAGCAGATAAAACACGGCCCGGCAAATGGCAAAGAATCAGGAATGCAGCAAAACCAGATAAAGAAGCGACAGCCAAGGCTAGTAGCAATGCAGAGGTGCATGAGAGCCTGCCAGCAGACTTCAAGATCACCCATCCTGCACGCATCATGGATGAAGAAAGCGGCACCACCAAGCTGCAACTGGTGCGTTACTATGCCTTGATTGCCCCCTTGATGATGGAACACCTGAAAGACCGGCCACTGGCACTGGTGCGCGCCCCTGCCGGCGTCAGTGGTGAATTATTTTTCCAGAAACATGCCGATACCCGGACCCTGCCCGGCGTCAGCCAGACCCGCGATAATTTACTGCCAGGTCATCCTGGCCTGCTGGTGATCAAGAAACCGGAAGGCCTGATTTACTCAGCCCAGTGGAACACTGTAGAAGTGCATACCATGAATGCTACTGCGGCTTCATTCGATAAGCCAGACCGCATGGTGTTTGACCTTGATCCTGGCGAAGGTGTGGACTGGAAATCAGTGCAGGAAGCAGCCCGTTTGATGCAGGCCATGCTGGTGGAGCTTGAATTGCTGCCATTTTTAAAAACCAGTGGTGGCAAAGGCTTGCATGTCGTGGTGCCCATCAAGAAACGCTATGACTGGAACACCGTCAAGGATTTTTCTGAAGCCATTGTGACTCATATGGCCAATACCATCCCCGAGCGCTTTGTTGCAAAAAGCGGCCTTAAAAACCGTGTGGGGAAAATATTCATCGATTATCTGCGCAATGGCCTTGGTGCAACCACTGCCTGCGCCTGGTCAGCACGTGCCAGGCCGGGGATGGGTATATCCGTGCCAGTCACCTGGGAAGAACTGGACAAACTTCATGGCGGTAATCACTGGACAGTGCATACCGTCCATGAACGCCTGGATGCGGGAAATGAGCCCTGGAAAGATTATGCAGACTCTGCCAGGCCACTCACAGCCAGTATGAAAAAACTGGGGTTTAAAGTTGCGAGTAAATAATGTTCCCTTCTTCTGTCTCACTCACATTTAAAGTCATCCATGTCAACAACATCACCTAAATTCGCTGCCCATAAGAAGAAACAGGTCCACAGCCTGCTGCACGAGGTATTTGGCATTACCAAATTTCGCAATGGCCAACAGGCTGTGATAGACAGCGTGCTGGAAGGACGGGATACGCTGGCGATCATGCCGACGGGAAGCGGAAAATCGCTTTGTTACCAAATCCCTGCGGCAATTTTGAGTGGTGTGACCATCGTCGTCTCGCCGCTGATTTCACTGATGAAAGACCAGTTGGAAAAACTGACAGAGCTGGGCATGCATGCCAGCCAGCTCAACAGCAGCCTCACTCATGCTGAAGAACAGGCTGCGCTGAATGACATTGCCAGCGGCAACAGCAAGATCATATTTTGTACGCCAGAGCGTCTGACGTCGCCAGATTTTTTGCAGTTGCTGACAACGATCAACATTGCCCTGGTAGTCATTGATGAAGCACATTGCATTTCGCAATGGGGCCATGATTTTCGTCCTGCCTATCTTGAACTGGCAGCGGCGATCCGCAGCCTGCACCGACCTCCCATACTTGCACTGACGGCCACCGCAACGGAAGACATCATTGCAGATATGGAAAAACAACTGGGTATGATCAAACCCCGTGTCATCAACACCGGCATCTACCGTAAAAACCTGCGGTATCGCGTCATACAGACCACCAATGAAGAAGAAAAATTGGCGCTGGTTACACGAATGATCAGGGAAAGCAAGGGCGCAGGCATCATCTATGGTACGACGGTCAAGGCAGTCAATGCTTTATATGAACACTTGCAACAATGTGACGAAAGTGTCGCCTGCTACCATGGAAAACTGTCTGCCACTGAACGCAAACAAAACCAGGAATTATTCATGAGTGGTGCCTGCCGCCTGATGGTGGCGACCAATGCCTTTGGCATGGGCATAGATAAGAGCGATATACGCTTTGTCATTCATTTGCAGGTACCTGCCTGTCTGGAAACCTATTATCAGGAATCAGGCCGTGCCGGTCGCGATGGCTTGCCGGCAGATTGCACCTTGCTTTATTTCCAGGACGATAAACGCGTACAGCAATTCTTCCTGACAAAAAACTATCCTGAGGCACACGAATTGCAAACGCTTTCTCAGCAGTTAGAAGAAATGAGCGTACAAAAACCAAGTCTGTCGTTTGCAGACATCAAGGGCATACTGAGCGATATGCCAGCAAGCAAATTGAAAATCAGCCTCAAGCTGCTCAAGGATGGTGGCGTGCTGCGGCAGGATCGTAAATTGAACTATTTGATTAAGCCGAGGCAGATTAAGCAGGAAATATTTTCTGAATTGAGTGCAACTTACCAGCAAAAGCAGGACGCAAGCCGCGTCGCGTTGGAAAAAATGGTGGCCTATGCGCAAAGCGGATTTTGCCGCTGGAAATTATTGCTGGATTATTTTGACGATGATCATGACTTCAAACAATGCTGCCAGTGCGATAACTGCCTGTCTCCACCGACAGCCAAGGCTGAAGACAATAGTACGCTGGAAATTCTCATTCCTCCTGTGCATACACTAAAAGAACATAAAGAACTCATCTCCACTTTTGAAGTGGGATCACAGGTCAGGTTGAAAAAATTCGAGGTCGGCACTGTCATTGCAGTGGAAGGTGAGCAGGTCACGGTGGAATTTCCACAAAACCTGGTGAAAACCTTTTTGCGGGAATTCGTCATGCCAGCATGAACAAACTTCCAAACTGTAGATAGCGACTTCTCCTACATCAGCAGGCGCTTGAAACTGACTGCATCTGTCTGGAGCAGGATTTATCATGCAAGATGAATATGATTGGAAAAACGATGAGTTCAGATAAAAATCAAATTCACAAATCAAATCCGGTGCATGACGCATACAGAAAAAAAAGAGATAAGAAAGCTTATGATGCCACCAGCAGAAACAGTTGAGACCACAGCAGCGCTGGCAGACAATAATAACAAGGACTCCGTCCTGTCCAAGCTGGGACCTGGCCTGATCACGGGCGCAGCTGACGATGACCCCAGCGGCATAGCCACGTATTCACAGGCTGGCGCGCAGTTCGGTTTCAACATGTTGTGGACAATATTGCTGACTTATCCGCTGATGTGCGGCATACAAATAGTCAGCGCACGCATAGGCAGGGTCAGCGGCCACGGGCTTGCCACCAACATCGCACGGCATTATCCAAAATGGCTGCTGTACTTCATAGTTGGCTCTTTGCTGGTCGCCAACTGCATCAATATCGGTGCCGATCTGGCTGCCATGGGTGAAGCCACCAAGCTGCTTCTGGGCGGTCAGGCGAAATGGTATGCCATTGTTTTTGGCCTGATATCCATCGTGTTGCAGGTGTGCATACCCTATCAGCATTATGTACGGGTATTGAAATGGCTGACACTGGCCTTGCTGGCCTATGTGGCAACAGTATTCGTGGTACGCATCCCTTGGGGCCAGGTAGTAGCAAGCACTGTCATGCCACATATTTCAATGAAAGCTGAATATCTGACGATGATCGTCGCTGTATTTGGTACCACCATCAGCCCTTACCTGTTTTTCTGGCAAGCCTCACAGGAGGTCGAAGAATTGCGCGCAAAGCCGGAAGAAACCGCATTATTGAAAGCACCCTTGCAGGCGATCAGAAGTTTAAAGCGTATCAATATAGATACCTTTATCGGTATGGGGTTTTCCAATATTGTCGCATTCTTTATCATGCTGACCACTGCAGTGACTTTGCACATGCATGGGCAAACCGATATACAGTCCTCGGCGCAGGCAGCGGCGGCATTGAAACCTATCGCAGGTGAATTTGCCTTCCTGCTATTCAGCCTCGGCATTATCGGTACAGGTTTGCTGGCTATTCCTGTGCTGGCCGGTTCTTCTGCCTACGCCATTGCAGGCAGTTTCAAATGGAAAAACAGTCTTGAGCATACTGCTACCCAAGCGAGAGAATTTTACGCGGTGATTGCAGTGTCAACCGTCATCGGTGTCATTCTCAGTCTCAGTAATGTTGATCCTATCAAGGCCTTGTTCTGGAGTGCGGTGATCAACGGCGTCATCTCTGTGCCTGTCATGGTCGTCATGATGTTGATGGCAGCCAAGCCTGCCGTAATGGGGCAATTTGTTATTTCTCGCCGCTTAAAAATCCTCGGGTGGCTGGCTACAGCAATGATGGGCGCGGCAGTTGTTGCGATGGCATTCACCCTTTAAGTAGATTGAGTGGATTGCATAGGCAAAATACCATTCAGGCAAGAATGAAAAGGCGATCTCTTACAAGCATTGGCATCACTGTCTGATGGATAACAGACCCCGGGACGTCTAAGCTACAGTTAGCAAGACGTATTTCAGGACAAATCCAAATAAGCTAAATGGAGCTCAAAATGATTATAGTTAAAAGCGTAGGAAAAGGCATTTTGCGAGCGACCGTCCGCCTGGAAACAGTAGAATATGGCAACGGTTGGACATTAGGCGTAGAGATCAATGGCATCATGGTGCATCACCCTGACAAGGATTTATACCAGACTGAGCAGGATGCGCTGATTGCAGGCGATGAAGTTGTCGATGCGATGGTGCCGACACTACATTGATGATGAAAAAACAGCGTACTTCTCGAAAGAAATACGCTGTGGAAACCAGAACTTGTTCTGGGAGGGTAGAAATCTTCTTTATCTTTAGTTGATCTTTAGTTGGCTACTGCAAGACTAAGCCTAGGATCAATGGCCGATGGTGTCGTTAGCACCACTGGAGCAGAATTACGTGCATCCCAGCCACCACCAATAGCCCGTATCAAACTCACTGCCGACCTGGCACGCGCACCATCGAGTTGAGCAGCGATGCGCTGTTGCTGCAATACTGTTCGGTCAGCATCAATCACATTGAGGTAACTGACCGAACCTTCGCGGTATTGCACATGCGAGAGTTTCGCTGCCCGCTCTGCCGCCTGCACCGCATTATCTTGCGCCTGGGTCTGGTCGCGCAAGATGCGCAAGTCAGCCAGGTTGTCTTCGACTTCCCTGAAGGCATTCAGCACAGTCTGGCGATAATTGGCGACATCTTCTTCATAGACTGCGCCTGCCTTGTCCACACTGGCCTGACGACGCCCACCATCAAACAGAGGCATGGACAACAAAGGCCCGAGCAGGAAGGTGCGGCTGCTCCAGTTCAGCAAGTCACCCAGGCTGGCTGACGCATAACCGGCTGAGCCTGTGATATCCAGCCGGGGGAAAAAGGCTGAGCGGGCCACACCGATGCGTGCATTGGCGGCAGCCATGCTGCGTTCTGCTGCGGCAATATCAGGCCTGCGTTCCAGCAAGTCTGATGGCAAACCTGCCGGGATATTGACAGCAATGCGTGACAAGGGCCTTGGGGAGAAATTGAATTCTGCCGGTGTCTTGCCCAGCAAGACTGCCAGCGCATGTTCAGCTACCGCACGGCTACGTGCCAGGCCCAGCGATTCTGATTGTGCCGTTGCCAGTTCAGCCTTGGCACGTGCGAGATCAAGTTCGCTGATATCACCTTCATTAAAACGGGTTTGCACCAGCTTCAGGGTTTTTGAACGCAACTCTACCGTGGCGGCATATAAAGCCTGTTCTGCATCCAGCTCCCGCAACAAAAAATAAGCCTGTGCCACATCGGCTTGCAAGGCCAGTTGCACGGACTGGAACAGGGCTTCAGTCTTTTGCGTATCTGCCGTTGCCGCATCTATGCTGGAAGCCACACGGCCAAATAGATCCAGTTCATACGAGGCACCCAGCTGGGCATTGTAGGTCGTGGAAGTCGGCATCCTGGTATTGTCAGGCAAACCCTGGGACGCCGGTGCGGCACGCCCACGGCTGGCACCCAGGCCCGCGTTCACTTGCGGGAACAGGCCAGCACGCGCATCCTGGCGCAAGGCGCGGGATTGCTTCAGACGGGCAGCAGCCGCTTTGAGGTTCTGGTTGGCCGCCATTGCCTGAACCTCCATCTCGTTGAGACTGTCGTCTGCAAAGATTTTCCACCAGTCGCCACGGGCGACTTCTTCTGCAGGTTGCGCTTCTTTCCAGTTGCTCAAGTTGCTGCTTGCCTGCACTTCTTTATAGGCAGCGGGAGTTGTCACTTCTGCCTTCTGATAAGTCGGTGCGACTGAACAACCAGCCAGCACCAGCAATAACATCAACAGGGATGAAGCAGACTTCAGGGGTTTGATTGTATTCATCATCATGCCTCTCAAACTTTAACTACGCTATGTGCGTGGCCATGATCGTGCTCATGATCGTGACCATGTGCTACGGCAGGCGCTTCATGCACTACCGCAGAATGCAGCTTGCGGCCACCTGCAAGAGTACGCAGCAATACATAAAATACCGGTGTCAGGAACAAGCCAAACAGGGTCACACCCAGCATGCCAAAGAACACCGCCACACCCATCGCATGACGCATCTCGGAACCTGGGCCGCTGGAAATCACCAGTGGCACCACACCCATGATGAAGGCGATGGAGGTCATCAGGATAGGACGCAGACGCAAGCGGCTGGCATCTATCGCTGCCTGCAAAGGCGTGCTGCCCTGCAGTTCAAGCTCCCGCGCAAATTCCACAATCAGAATCGCATTCTTGGCCGATAGCCCCACCAGTACCATGAGACCTATCTGGGTGAAGATATTGTTATCACCACCTGTCAGCCAGACGCCAGTCAAGGCCGCCAATAAACTCATGGGCACGATCATGATGACTGCCAGAGGCAAGGTCAGGCTTTCATACTGCGCTGCTAATACCAGGAACACCAGCAAGACACTGATAGGGAATACCCAGACACCGGCATTACCAGCCAAAATCTGTTGGTAAGTCAGGTCTGTCCATTCAAACTTGATACCGGCAGGCAGGGTCTTTGCAGCAATACGTTCTGCCGCAGCCTGCGCCTGGTTGGATGAATAACCGGGAGCTGGACCACCATTGATATCTGCCGCTGTATAGCCGTTATAACGCACCACCATTTCAGGACCAAAGCTTGGTGTCACCTTGACGAGAGAAGACAACGGCACCATTTCACCAGCCGTATTGCGGGTTTTCAGTTGCAGGATATCTTCAGGCTTGGCACGGTAAGGCGCATCTGCCTGGGCACGTACCTGATACACACGGCCAAAGCGGTTGAAATCATTCACATACAAAGAACCAAGATAAATCTGCATGGTGTCAAATACATCAGTCACCGGCACACCCAGTTGCTTGGCCTTGACGCGATCAAGGTTGACATCCAGTTGTGGCACATTGATCTGGTAGCTTGAGAACATAGGGCCCAGTTCTGGTGCTGTTTTGGCAGCAGCAATAAAGGCCTGTGTTGCGGCGTCCAGTTCAGCATAGCCTAATGCTCCCTTGTCTTCGATCTGCATCTTGAAACCGCCAACTGTGCCCAGACCCATGACAGGTGGTGGCGGGAAGACGGCGATGAAAGCATCCTTGATGCCGAAATACTTCTGGTTCAGCTTGCCCGCAATCGCATTGGCAGAAAGCTCGGCACTGCGGCGTTCTTCAAACGGCTTCAGCGTCACAAAAACAATACCAGCGCTGGAGCTATTGGTGAAGCCATTGATGGACAAACCAGGGAAGGCAACTGCGCTTTCCACACCCGGTTCTTTGAGCGCGATGGCAGACATGTCGCGAATGACTTTTTCAGTACGATCCAGCGTTGCGCCATTCGGCAATTGCGTAAAGCTGATCAGGTATTGCTTGTCTTGCCCAGGCACAAAACCACCCGGCACGATATAGGAAATACCCACGGCTGCCGCCAGCAATACCACATACACCACCATGCTGGATGCCTTGCGCGAGATCACGCCAGCCACACCCTTGGAATACTTTTCAGAACCGCGATTGAACATGCGGTTGAAGGCATCGAAGAAGCGGCCAAACAGCCGGTTCATGACTTTGGTCAGCCAGTCCGGTTTTTCATCATGTCCTTTGAGCAGAATGGCTGCCAGGGCTGGTGACAAGGTCAGCGAGTTGAAGGCCGAGATCACAGTAGATATCGCAATCGTCATCGCAAACTGTTTGTAGAACTGCCCGGTCAGACCTGTCATGAAGGCCAGTGGTACAAACACCGCAACCAGCGTCAGGGCGATAGCGATAATAGGGCCGCTGACTTCACGCATGGCGCGGTAAGTCGCTTCTTTCGGTGACAGGCCAGCCGAGATATTTCTCTCTACATTCTCTACCACCACAATCGCATCATCGACGACGATACCGATGGCCAGCACCATGCCAAACAGTGACAAGGCATTGATGGAATAGCCAAAGCCCAGCATCAGCGAAAAAGTACCGACGATGGATACCGGCACTGCCAGCAGCGGGATCAGCGAAGCACGCCAGGTTTGCAAAAACACGATGACCACCAGCACGACCAGGGCAATCGCTTCCAGCAAGGTCTCGACTACCGCATGGATACTCGAACGCACGAATTGCGTAGGGTCATACACGATCTTGTATTGCACCGAGCTTGGAAAGTCTGCCGACAATTCTTTCATCGCCGCACGTACCTGGTCAGACACGTCTAGCGCATTGGCGCCAGGTGCCTGGAAGATAGGTATCGCTACTGCCGGTTTATTGTCAAGCAGCGAACGCAAGCCATATTCAGAAGCATCCAGCTCTATGCGCGCCACGTCCGCCAGGCGGGTGACTGCACCATCGGCAGAAGTCTTGAGTATGATCTCGGCAAATTCTGCTTCTGATTTCAAACGGCCTTGCGCATTCACATTGAATTGCAAAGGCGTGCCAGGCACATTCGGTGATGCACCAATGACACCCGCCGCCACCTGCACGTTTTGCTCGCGTATGGAATTCACGACATCAGATGCAGTCAGACCACGCTGCGCGACTTTTTGCGGGTCCAGCCAGACGCGCATGGCGTAATTGCCAGAGCCAAACAAGCCCACTTCACCGACACCCTTGATACGCGCCAGACGATCTTTGACATTCAGCACGGCATAGTTGCGCAGGTAGGTCATGTCATAACGGTCATCCGGTGAAATCAAATGCACGACCATGGTCAGTGCAGGTGAACTCTTGATCGTCGTCACCCCCAGGCGTTGCACATCAGCAGGCAGGCGTGGCAAGGCTTGCGAAACACGGTTCTGCACCAGTTGCTGCGCCTTGTCAGGGTCTACACCGAGCTTGAAGTTGACAGTCACCGTCAGGTTGCCGTCACTGTTTGCCTGTGACTGCATGTACAGCATGTTTTCCACGCCGTTGATGGATTCTTCCAGCGGAGAAGCCACGGTTTCTGCAATCACCTTGGGGTTGGCACCGGGATATTGCGCCCGCACCACGACGGAAGGCGGCACCACCTCGGGATATTCCGAGATGGGCAACTGGAACATGGCCAGCGCACCGGCCAGCAAGATAATTACCGACAGCACCCCGGCGAAGATGGGGCGGTCGATAAAGAATTTTGAGATATTCATGATATTTTTCTATCTGCGTTTATATTTGAGTACGCGACATGTATGTGACGTTTAAGACTTGTTAGCAGCAGTTTTTTCTGTTGCAGCACTGGTGTCAGGATTTGCCGGAACAACCGCGACTTTACTCATAGGCACCATGTTTGGTGTGATGGCGTCCCCTGGTCGTGTACGTTGCAGGCCATTGACGACAATGCGTTCACCGACCTTGAGACCAGATTCCACAATCAGCATATCTTCCTGCCTGGTACCGAGGCGTACTTCGCGGTAAGCAGTGTGATTGTCCTTATCGACTGCCAGCACGAAGCGTTTGCTTTGATCAGTGCCCACGGCTTTTTCATCTATCATCAGGGCTGCATGCGGTGCACCGCCACCGAGGCGTACGCGGGCATACAGGCCAGGCAAGAGCAAACCATCCTGGTTTTCAAACACGGCACGTACACGTACAGTTCCTGAGGAAGTATCCACACGGTTGTCGATGGAAACCACCTTGCCCTGACGCGAATAACCGTCTTCATTGGCCAGACCCAGGAAGACTGGCACCTGGGTATTTTTCGCCTGTGCCGGGTTCACGTATTTCAAGAAACTTTGCTCATCCACGTCAAAGGATGCATACACTTGCGAAACGGATACCAGCGTACTCAAAGGCGGCGAACTGGCACCGACTGCAATGACGTTGCCTACAGTGACCTCGGCCCGCGAGATACGGCCAGCAACCGGTGCGGTGATCTGGGTATATTCAAGATTGAGTCTGGCTGTTTTCAATGCTGCCTGCGCTGCCAGCACATTGGCCGCTGCTTCACGCGATGCATTTTGTTTTTCTTCAAAGTCACGGCGGGCGATGGCGTTTTCACCGAGCAGTCTCTCACCGCGGGCCACGTCAGAACTGGTGTAGGCTGCGCGTGCTTCTGCTGCTGCCAGTTGCGCCTGGAAGCGTGCTACTTCAGCCGCATACGGGCGTGGGTCTATGGTGAACAGCAAATCACCCTTTTTGACCAGGCTGCCATCCTTGAAATGCACGGCAGTCAAGGTACCGCCAACCAGGGGGCGTATTTCTACCCTATCGACGGCTTCGAGTTTGCCAGAATAATTTTGCCAATCGACGATATTGCGGCTGACGACTTCAGCGACATCAACCGTCGTTGCTGGCGGCGCAGCCTTGGGGGCATCATTGGCTTCGACATTAATAGCGCCTATGGTGCCAGCAGCGGCAATCAACAGGACAACGGCGGCGCTGATGGCTATGGATTTACGGCTAGGAGCTGTTGATATAGTGGAGCTGGTAGATTCAGACATGATATTCCTCGTGGATGTAGTATGTAAGTTACTGAGTTCTTGAGAGTCTTTTGTTTTGTCAGACATTTTGTTTTTCCTCCAGGGATACGAAAGCAGATGTGTTCAAATCATTGGGAACTGCAAGGCGGCGGCGTAAAAAATCCGCCACTTCCACCAGCACCGGCTGATGCTCGGGCAATGAGGCATGCTTGATACCGGCAAAGCGGGCGACCTGTACTGGCACGCCAACGGTGATCAGGGCTGCCGCATATTTTTCTGCCTCCACATGCAGGACATCATGTTCAGCAGTAGCGATAAAGGCGGGGGATAAACCACCCAGGCGGCTGGATTCCAGCGGCGCAGCGTACGGGTGCAGGCGCTGCAAGGAGCGCGGCAGGTATTGGCCATAGCAATGCGCGCATTCTTGCGGGGTCAGGTCAGATTCCAGCTTCTTGGCGTCGCCGAGGCGTGTCATGCTGGGGTCCAGCATCGGACCTATCAGTGCTTGCGCCAAAATCGGCGGGGCATTGCGGTCACGTGCTATCAGTGTCAGGCAAGTCGCCAGGTTGCCACCGGCATCGTCACCGGCTACTGCCAGGCGGCTGGCGTCAGCCTTGATGCTGGCGGCGTTCTTGATGGCCCACAGCATGGCGGTGTAAGCATCTTCCGGCGCTGCCGGAAAAGGCTTGGCCGGTGCAAGTGAATAGCCCACGGACAAGACGATGACATTGCTGTTACGTGCGATGAAGCGCGCCGGTACATCGGCATCATTCAAGGAACCACTGATAAAACCGCCGCCATGGAAATACAGCACCACCGGCAAAACCGCATTGCCCTGAGGGCGATACAGGCGCACAGGAATGACACCCAGTGGGCCAGGGATAAGGAAATTATCTATCTGCAAAGATGGCTCAGCCGTCTTTGTGGTCTTCTTTCTTTTTTTATCAGAAATACCGGGTTTAGTGAGGATTGTTGCTGTTTCGTCCATCATATTGTCGCCAATCGCGCCAGAGCTTAGTGAATGGACCGAATAGTAGGCGCGATGCGCTTCTGGATAAACGCCTATAATCCAACATGACTATTCCGTCAGGCCGACTAATTAAGCATCAGATTAGGTTTATACTTCGTTCAGACGAATAGTCCTTGACTATGCCAACCAGTTATTCAGGAGTACCGCGATGGACCGCTTTCAGGCAATGCAAGTCTTTACCCGTGTGGTGGACAGCAATAGTTTTACCCGCGCCGCCGACAATCTCGGCTTGCCGCGTACCACCGTCACGACCATCATCCAGAACCTGGAAAGCCTGTTGCAGGTACGCCTGCTGAACCGCACCACCCGCCGCCTGAGCCTGACGCCAGACGGCGCGGCCTACTATGAGCGCTGCGTACGCATATTGGCTGACGTCGATGAAACTGAATCCTCATTCCAGAACGTGGCGCGCGGCCCCAAGGGGCAACTTCGTATAGACGTGCCAACCTCGATAGGCAGGCTGATCCTGCTACCGCAAGTCTGTGAATTTTATTCGCGCTATCCTGATATCAAACTGGTCATGGGCATGGGTGACCGCATGGTCGATATGGTGCAGGAAGCGGTTGACTGCGTGATCAGGGTAGGAGAGTTGCAGGATTCCAGTATGGTGGCCCGCCGCATAGGCACTTTCCAGAGCATCACCTGCGCAGCGCCCGATTATCTCGATACCCATGGTGAGCCACAGAGCCTGGAAGACTTGCAGCACCATCAGGCTGTGCATTATTTTTCCAGCCGCACTGGTCGCAACCTTGACTGGGATTTTGTTGTCGATGGCAAGACCGTGGATGTCACGGTCAATGGCAAGATATCCGTCAATGATTCTGAAGCTTATATCGATTGCGCCGTCAAGGGTTTTGGCCTGATACAGGCACCACGCTTCATGCTGATGCCGCATCTGCAATCCGGCGCATTGCGCGAAGTATTGCCGCAATGGACACCCGCCCCTATGCCCATCTCGGTGGTCTATCTGGCTAACCGTCATCTGTCACCGAAAGTGCGCGCCTTTGTCGATTGGGTGGCAGAACTGTTCCCGCGTTGCCCTTTGTTCAGTGGCCGCGATGCAGAATTGCTTAACGGTACGGGTGAATGTGCTTTCGCTGGCAAACCTGAGCAACGCCCGGCCTACAATACTTTGCGCTCCGTCATCGAGCAAAAGAATATTGCGGAAAGTGTATTTTAAGTAGCTACCCTGCTTGCATGAGTTGATTTGAAGCAATATCATTTTGGCAAAATTAAATTTACAACAAATAATGTATTTCAATTAAATCATTTCCCGTTTGCCCGCTAAAGTCGTTAATAATTCATTACTAGCGGGCGTGCGAGATGATAAGCAATATCAAAGCTGACAGTTATTCCCTCAAGAGTTTTGACGCAAACGAAACTCCTTCCTCACCCACTCCATCGTCCTCTGATGCGTTGAGCATGAACGTTTCACACGCAGGCGGCAGGGACGCAGCAGACAGCACGACCTATTCGCAGCGCAATCATTATCTGTATGTACAGTTGCAGAACGATTTAAAAAAATCGGGGGCGCCAGAATTGCAACTGAACTTGCCCAAAGGCTCATTGACTGAATCCTGGAATAGCTATCTGAAGACGCAAACCACGGGCAGCCCGCTGAAAACTGCAGCATCAGAAAAAATAAGACCGCGCAGTACAGAATCCATCCAGGACTTGCTCAAGCGCCGCATGAAGGAAGAGCGCGTCAGCCTTGGCACACCTGCCCCCAGGTCTGTCAGTTCACCGCCGGCCTCGCTGCGCAGCAGTGTTAACAACTCCATGCAGAGCCAGTTGCTTTCTCGCCTGAACAGCAAGGATGAAACTGCGGTTGCAGGCACGCAAAAACCCCAGGCTGCGACAGGACCAGTGATTGACCCGGTAACGGGTGCGATCAACCGTGAAAATCTGGCCAGGACAGTGCGCGCCCTGATACAGGAATTACCACCGGTACCAGCGAGCCCGCTGGATTTACGTGAAAAAAGAAGAGCAAAGATCGTTGGAGAATTACATACCGTGCTGGCCCTGGCCACCAGCAAAAATGCCTTGCCTGAAGATGAACTCGGTCTAAAAATCCGGCAAAGTTTTTCACAAGCCGCCACTGACTCAAGAAAACTGGCACGCAATCTCGCCACCTCCATGTTCAAACGCCCGTTGTTTACACCTGAACCTGAACTGGCATTGACGTATAGCTGCATGGGTGCCCTGCTCACAGAATTAAAACGCATACACCTGACTGCCGCAGCGCCCGCAATTTTGGACAAATACGCCGCAGCTGAAGCAAAGAATATGGAGAGCGTGGCACCAGGCATAGATAAAGCCCGGCCCGGTGCCAGCCTGGTTGTATCAAAAAGCATAGGTGCCAAACATTCTTTCTTTGGCGTCGGTAGCCTGGGCGGCAGCCTGCAAAAGACCAATGTCCTTAGCGTGGATGAAGATGGAGATCACAATTATTGGGAAATGCTGGGCGGGCAAATAAAAGGCGGCTTTGGTGACAAGGTACACGGCTGGGGATATGAAGCCAGTGGCAAAGTCAAAGCTGAATTTGGCACGACATTTTTTGAAACAGCGACGACTGCCGAGATGGCGAAGTTGATCGCAAACATGCATGCGAACCAATTGCTGAGCCAGAGGTCGGCTGGGCAAGGCGCAGAAGCACTCGCAAAGGCAAAGGAAACCTACAACAAGATTGCCAAATTCGTCATCGGCAGGCGTTATGAAAGTGATGCGACTGAGCCCACTTATCTGAACGACGCCAAACTGGCCAAAGGTTATAACACTTCAAAACTGATGCATATTGCCAGTGCGGCTGACGGCATGCTGGGGCAAAAAAAGATCACTGACTTATTTGCTGCTGCCTATCCCAGCGCTGCACAACTGGCATATAAAGACCAGGGTACAGATGCTGCCAGCAAATTGCGCTCGCCCATCAATGCGTCCATCCCTGATTCGGTCGGCTATGCCAACAATAAAACTTTCAGACCGGCGATCAATAGTTTAACGGGAACTGTCGCCGCCGAAATTGGCAAGAAACACAATGAAGGCAGCTGGGCAGCGGTTGGTGGCAAGGCGGCAGGAGAGCTGACAGTCAAAAATCTGGCCATGCATATCAAAACCGCCGAGCCAGCACATCGCCTGCTTGACCCTGTGCATTTGCACGATATGGCACAGACCATGGAAGTGCATCAACGGGTGGAGAAACTGAATAATCCTCGCCTGTATTTGTATCATTCATTGCGTACGGTCATGGAACAAGGTGCTCCCGGTGCAAGCGATGTCAACAATAAACTGGCGACAGAAGCCCAGCATTTTTACGGGAACAATGGCCAGATTCCTGCGCAATTCAAGAGCAGTATCAATGCGCCTGATGTCAATAAATTATCCGGGCTGACTTCCGCTTTTGCTGAGCTGCATCATATCTATAGTAATTATCTGGAGAATGCCAATCTGGTGTTGGCCAAACCAGACCGTTATCTGCCGCCTGAATTGAGAAATGATTTCCAGGCAAAGAGGGAGCATGCTTACCAGGCGATCAATGCCGAAATCTGGCAGGGTAAAAACCAGCAAGGCTTGCAAGCCGCATTGAAAGACCCAGAGAAATTCGTGGCCGAAAGCTATGATGGTATTTCACTAGCGCTGGCTTCTGCAGGTACACACCTGAGTTTGCTCAAACGGGAAATCGCCAGGGAAGAGGCAGCCCATCCATCGACATATCCGGCAATCAGGGAACAAAAAATTGCCGCGATCAGGGCTGCGGATAAAGAGTACGCAAAGATACGTGAGCTCATGGATACGACCTTGCTGCCCATCAAGCGGGAAACATTATCAGAACACATGCTGTTGAAAGAACGGGCACTCTGGCAAAGGCAGGATTACTCGGCAAAATTGTCGGGTTCTGGCGGCTCGAATTTCAATATAACCGATACCCTGCCAGCGCAGACCGGGCAGATTAAAGAAGACGGACAACATAACCCCAGTTTTTCGACTCAGGTAGGGAATATGTCTGTGTCTGTAGAAACAAAAGTACAAAATGCTTCTTCGCAGATCAACTCGGGGCGGCTGGGGCAATTCATGCTGCTGTCGATCAGTGCAAATGCTGGCCAGCCCATTACCGGCAAGCTGGCAGAAGAAGGTTTGCTGCTGGTGATGGAAAAATTCTATCCCGGTACGTCTGCCCGCGAGTTGCGCTCGATGACGGAAGAAGTTTGCCAGCAATTGCGCAGCATACAAGGGGTGGTGGCAGACCAGGGAGCTGGCGCCACAATCGAGTTGAAATTGCACCGGATGCCAGGGGTAGGCTCGAAAGCGCGGTTTGAAATGCAGCATATCCGTGCCATGGCCAATACGGATAGCGGCATGAGTGTTTCCGTTCCGTTGGTAGTGACAAAAGCCGGGGTCACATCTCTGTCACTCAGCAATAAAGATTCGACGACCTCGGTTGTCAGTGAAATTATTGGCCCTGACCTCAGCTATCTGATGATGCGCTCTTCTGCCATGAAAGAAATGCTGGATTTGGGCAAGAAAAATAATGCTTCACTGTCTGAGATGTTTGCTGCCAATCCGCAAATGAAGGGTCAGTATTTGGGTAACCCTGATCTGTTCATCAAATTGATCGACAAGCACTATGAATATCAAGCCATCTCCAGGGCTGGATTTGATATTTCAACCATGCCCATGCCAAATGAATTCTTTTGGTATTTTGAGCAAGAACCGTATAAACGTGCCGCAAGCATGGCAAACGAAGTGGCCCATTTTGCACCCGGCTCAACAAAGGACGATAGCGACCCATTCGCAAAAGCACCGGATACTTTGCTGAGCCAGATACGCAATATGCAGTTGCCCGATAGCATAGACTGGGAAAAAGAAAAAGCAGTGATAGGCAAACTGTCTTCTGTCGAGCAGCGCCTGGCTTATTTTGAAAGCCCGAAGGGCCGCCAGGTTTTCGATCATTTCGTCAACATCATTGACGTCACCAAACAAGTCAACAGCGCGGCGATGATCCATGGCGAACACCGCAATGACGGATTCAGTATCAAAACCCCCAAGGCAGAGATAGCAAAAGATGTGGCCGATAGCATCAGGAATCTCGACAACAAGAAAAGCCTGTTTGGACAATTAAAATCTGGAATGGCCGATGTCATGCGGCCAGAAAGAAAGACCCTGCGCGAACTCAAACCCAATGAGCTTGAGATCATCTCCAAAAACATGACGCTCACTGACCGTGTCAGGGTTGAAGCCTTCAAGGAAATAGCCAAACGATCTGCCCTGGGCAAAGCTGCAGCGCAGGAGAAAACAGCGGACACATCCACGCCACCACCAGCTACGTTCAATTCCAATGAAGCAGGCAAAAACATATCCAGCCTGCAGAAAAGTTTTATCAATGGCACACAGCCTGCCAAGACTGAAAAAAGCAGTAGCGAAGCTGTCAAATCTCCTTTCGATGCAAAAGGCGCATCAACGGCGGCGAAGAAAATTATAGAGATACAAGGAACTGCTTTTGGTGCTCAGGGGAATGAGACCAACAAACTGGTACAAGGGAGTATTTTACCTACGCTCAGGACTCAGGCAGGCTCATCATCCGACGGCAGGGCCGCGCAGGCAATCGCTGAAGAAACAGAGCGCATGGCGAAGCTGATGCCAAAAGTAGAGAGCTGGATGAAAGCAAGGAACATAGGCATCGTACCCAACAATGGCGATGGCCTGAATTGCCTGATCATTTCCCTGTTACAGCACGCCACGAAAGATTATGGTTCGCAGCATACAGAAATGGCGGGCAAGTTGCGTACCGCAGTACAGAATAAATATCCTGAAGTAGGTAGCAAAATGCTGTATTCAGATGATGCACCATTCAAGTCGCTGGTGAATTTTATCAACAAGAAATTTAATGCCGACATGAATGTGCTGATCGTCCAGCCGGATGAAAACGGCAAGCCTGTCGTATTGCCCACCAACCGCACCGGAAACAATGATGTGGTCATCATACAAAAAGGGGCGCATTATGAAGCGGTGACCATGGCATCTGCTGCCACCCAGCAAAGCAAAGCGGATTTGCTCGACATTCCAGCCTTGCCCAGTTCCAGGCTGACGCAGATATCTGACAGGCTGGCAAACCCGAATGGCTTGTCACGCAAGATTTAAGGAAAAGCTGAGCTGCTTACAAATCACTGCCGCGCTGTGCGGCAGCGGGTAAGGTAAACCAGAACACGGTGCGGACACCAGCTTGTGATTCAAAACCTATGCTGCCGCCCATGGTTTCCACAAGGTTCTTGGTGATGTTCAAACCCAGGCCCGCGCCACCCAGGTTTTTTTCGCCATGCTCTTCTGCCTGGGCGAATTTGCCAAAAATACGCGGGCGGAATTCGTCAGGAATGCCTGCACCACGGTCTTCAACCTCTATCCTGAAAACCTCATCCTCAAGCTTGAGGCGGATTTCTACCTGTACATGCTCAGGTGAATATTTGGCCGCATTGGACAAGAGATTGGCAAACACCTGCATGATGCGCTCAGAGTCGCCCATGACCCAGGCCGACCTTGGATATTCGGTCAATGCAAAAGAAGTCTGGCGCTCCTGTGCATAGCCGGTATTTGCTTCTATCGCCTGCAAGGCCAGGGTGGTCAGATCGACACGCTGAATTTCAAAACGCATGTGACCAGAGCTGATTTTTTCCATGTCGAGGATATCGTTGACCAGGCCAGTCAGGCGCTTGCTGTTGTTATGGGCTATGCGCACCAGTTGCAAGGCCTTGGGAGTGAGCTCCATCAGCGTGCCAGATTCCAGCAAGCCCAGCGCACCCCGGATCGACGTGATGGGAGTACGCAATTCATGGCTGACCGTAGAAATGAAGGCCGCCTTCATATTATCTACTTGCTTGCGCTGGGTAATATCACGCGCAATCGTGGAAGCACCTATGACGTTTTGTTCACCATCATGTACTGGTGACATGGCAACAGAGAGCTGGATTTTTTCACCGTTCTTGCGCAGCCCTGTCACTTCAAAATGGCTGACCCGCTCTCCCTTGATGATGCTACCCAGATGTGCTGAACTGGCGATCACGTCATTATCTGCATACAGCAGCCTGGAAGAACGGTCCAGCACTTCTGCGGCCTGGTAGCCAAACAATTTCTCTGCTCCCTCATTCCAGCTGGTGATGATGCCATCCAGAGATTCGCCGATGATAGCGTCTTCCGAACTGTCTATGATGGCAGACAACTGGGACAGCTTTGCAGCCGCTTGCAACTGTTTTTCAAATTGTCTGACGATGACAGCACCAAAGATCAGCAGGATGATGATCAGCACGCCATTGCCTATGCCTTGCACTATGGCACTGGAGCGCCAGGCTTCCAGCACTTCTTCCCTGGACAGAGCAGCCACCGCTATCAGGGGGAATTGTTCAAGACGGCTATAACCGACTATCCGTTCTACACGATCCAGCTTGGAAGTTGTAGAAAATGTGCCGAATTTATTGACAGCAATCTGCTCGCGGAAAATGGGGCTGTTAATGTATTTTTTTCCCAGCGCACCGACTATCATGGGCCTGCGCAGGATCAGTGTGCCATCATCTGTCAGCATGGCGATAGAACCTTTTTTACCGAGGTTGATGCTGTTGAAATATTTGAGCAGGAAATCAACATCAATATGTGCCAGCACCATGCCGCCGTATTCACCATTCTTTTGATTGAGGCGATGCGACATCAGGAAAACCCAGCTGCCATCCTGTACCACTTTGGCGGATTTGCTGATATACCAGCCAGCGTCTGCATGTGTTTGGTGATACGCAAGATTATCGTGTTCGAGTTCACTGGCCAGGGTAAAACCGGCATTGCTTGATGCCATGACCTTGCCATCAGCGTTGATCACCGTCATGAGTTTTAACTGCGGCAGGTTATCCATCTCGCGCTTCAGGGTCAGCGTCAGTTTGTCACGCTGATGCAGATAGCCGGCATCCTGCTCCAGCCTGTCCAGGACAGAAATGATGGCAGCATCCACCGCCTTGAGCGTATCACCGGAATGCTGGGCCATGGCCTGCGCCAGATTGCCGGCGGCCACATCACCGGCACGCACGGCCATCTCATGGGTTTTCCACATTTGCCAGATGCTATTGCCAGTCAGGACCGTGCATACCAGCGCAATAAACACATACATGGCTAACTTGATGGAGGTGCGCTTCACTGGCATTAAGGTATTCACTCAAGATCAACGGGAAAGGATATCTGCCCTGCAGGCCAGTTCACTGGAACACGCCGCATCACAGTGACTGAGTTCCAGGACTGCATCATTGTAAGTTGTCTGTCATAAATAGGCGAATGAATCAGCAGCCTTGCGATGCAACTATATATCTTCCATGGCGACTGCTGGCTTCACCATTCAAGACAAGCAGATTCGCTGCTCAATTACCTGCCAATTACCTGTCACTTACCTCAGTATTAAATTTCCCTTGAGACAAGATAGTAATAAATTGTTACGTATTTCGACCTTGACAAATATTAATAATAAATTAACCTTGAATGATTGACATGCAAATAAAGTAATAAGCATATGTAATTAATTTCCTCGCCTGCAATCTCTCCCTTTTTGTGATTTTTGAGTGTTTGAGCCCGTTTCCAAACGGCTCGGGGTGGATTGTTGTCGCCGTCTTTTTTTGCATGTATGGATTTGCATCACATCAGGGATTTTGAACGTGTCATCTGGCTGTAACGGTGATGCGTGTTGTAGCTGCAAGGCAGGGGCCCGGCTTCTGTTTGTTGAATATTGTTGTCCAAAATTTTCTGGAACAGTAATCGGGTATCAGCAAAGCCCTAAGTCCGATAGTGTTTCAGTGCCAACCGAATGGAGAATTGTGATGGCGAAAGACAAGTATTTTGTAGAAGTATTGGCTGCTGATCCGGCGAATATTCCTGATGTGGTCTTGCTCAACGGCTTTGTGGGTAATTCTGCACTGGAAGGCTATACCCGGCTGTACCTGAATGCAGTCCTGAATGAATATTATGAAATCCCCAGCGAGGCAATCTTGCACACGGCAGCGGCATCTGCCAGCAGCAATAATCCACTGGAAACCGCCTATGTATGGATCAAGGCCGACGCCGAACTCATACGCAAAGGCAAGAGCGTGGCTGACACCAAGCTCAGTTTTTTCAACGGGCCCATACAAAGTGCCCAAGCTGCATCCGCAGCATCCGCCGCCAATGCAGCAGCCCAGGCAGCGGTGGCTGGCGGCCCTACCGGCGTATTGAACTGCACGCAGGCCCCGGCGCAATGCGGCAACACTGCATGGCCAGGTTGCCCTGACACCCCGAAATAATCTGACAGAAATTCCGACAAGAATTCAGACCGAAATACCCGAATTGGAATATTCGTGATGTGAAGGGCCCTTGCCTGACTGGCCTTTTTCTCATGCGAATGTGTGAAGAATGGCGCATGTCACTGCCCTGTTTTTTTTATCAGAGGCATGCATTGCTGCCATTAGTTTGTTGCTTTGTTTTTCCCTGGTTTTCTTTTTTGTTCATGAAATGCAGTACCACTCTTAGGAGAGTTTTGCCATGACTACTCAATTACCGATTTGTCACATCAACACATTGATTCCTCAATGCCTGCCTGTGACTATTCCGGCCGCATGTCATCATCTGACACAACCACCACAATGCCTGCCAAACACCTCGCCTGTCATCTGCCATGTGACGCAACCGCCACAGTGCTTCCCGCAGACTCTTGCTGGCCCAATTTGCCAGCATGTCACCAGCCCTGCGATATGCCACTTCACCCATAATCAACCTCAATGCGGCATACAATGTCAGGCTAATACACGCTTGCCTATCACTACGACCTTCGATCCGACCATATTCCAAACCCACACACCGGTACTACAAAATCAAACACCGGTACTCCATGGTGGCGTAGGTGGCGGCCTGGCCGCACCAGCGCAGGCACAAAACTTTGCAGGAGCAGCAGCACCTGCCCAGCAATTTGCAGCACAAGCCAATGTCGGCCCAACTGGCGTACAGCATTGCACAGCTGCCCCGCAATTTTGCGGCAACACAGCGTGGCAGCCTTGCCCGCCCATCGGCCCAACCGGTGTACAACATTGCACCGCTGCACCTCAGGTTTGCGGCAATACGGCATTGCAGGCTTGCCCGCCACAACAGGCGCAACATGCACAACAGGCGCATTTCCCTTTCCACCCCACCACAAACCCTACTGCCAATACCCATTGCTTCATTTGCCCACCATTTACCGTTGAGGCACAGCAGGCTGCACCTCAGCAAGCACAGGCAATGAATCCAACGAATGCGACGCATTGCTTCGTTTGCCCTCCACACACACTGGAAGCGCAACAGCAGGTTGGACCAACCGGCGTACAGCATTGCACAGCCGCACCACAATTTTGCGGCCATACCGCGTGGCATGGTTGCCAGCCACCACTGTCGGCACCACCACATTGCCCAACCGTTGCTGCCGCTGTTTGCCACACTGCTGCCACGGTTTGCACACAAACGGTAGCGCCTACGCATCTGCTCGGTTGCACTTGCCTGCCCATGACCGTGGGTCCGGTACATCCAACCAACCATATGCAAGTTTGTGGCAACACTTGCCTGCCAATGACGGTAGGGCCTGTTATTCCTACGAATAACATGCCAATTTGCGGCAACATCACTGCCCCTGGTTTTTGCTAAACAGGAAACAACAAGGTGCAAGGGAACTAAAGCAGTACAGAGCAGTTTGATCAGCCCTGGTAAAAACGGTCGGGATACTATCCCGACCGCGGGTTGACTCATTCTTAGTAAACCCCGGGTGCAATTTGCACCCGGGGTTTCGGCATACTGGCAAGCGTAAGGCTGCCGTAATACCAGGAGTAATCAGGAATGTTTTTGACCGCATCCAATATGGCCCACTATCTGCTGGCGCGAGGCACGGTTCCACCATGCGTGGTTGTCGATGGCGATTTCATGGTGGTAGAGGCAGGCCGCCGCAACCGCAATTACAAGATCATACGGCGCGATGGTTCAGGCTTGTTCGTCAAGCAGATCAAGGAAGTCGAACCCATGGCAATCTCGACCATGCAGCGCGAAGCCGCCTGCTACCGCATGGCGCAAAAAAATGGTTACGAAGCATTGGCAAGGCTGATGCCCGGCTTTGTCGATCATGATGCTGGCCGTCATTGCCTGACCATCAGCTTGTTACCCGGCGGTGAAAATCTGACGGAATTTCATGCCCGCAAAAAAACATTCCCAGCCGAGATAGGCAAGTTGCTCGGTGCTGCACTGGGGAGTTATCACCAGACCTTGCGCGGCAAGTCGTTGCGGACAGAAGACCTCAGCAATTTCCCACGCATGGCGCCCTGGATTTTAAGTTTTCATCTGAACAGTGTGCAGGCTGGCTCCACCCTTAGTGGTGGCGTGCAGCAATTGGGCGCACTGATCAGGCAATACCCTGACCTGCAGCAAAACCTGGCACGGCTGGCACAAGGCTGGCGCTATGACAGCATTATTCACGGTGACATGAAGTGGGATAACTGCGTAGTCTATCCTGGCCCCAATGGCGAGATGACTTTCCGCATCATCGACTGGGAACTGGTTGATTATGGCGATGCCAGTTGGGATATAGGGGCAGTGCTGCAAGCCTATCTGACTTCGTGGATATATTCCATGCCGCTGTATCAGGAATTTGACCCTGCCAGCTTTGTCGATAAGGCTGTCTTTCCGCTGGAGGGTATGTACCCGTCCATCCACGCTTTCTGGCGCAGCTATGTACAGACAGCAGGCATCGATAAATCGCAAGTCTATCCTTACCTGCTGCGCTGCATAGAATATGGTGCTGCACGCATGGTGCAGACTGCGTTTGAATCCCTGTATTACTCGCCCGTCATGACCAATCATGCGGCGACCTTATTACAGGTAAGCCAGAATATTTTGCGCGATTCACGGCAGGCAGCATCTGCCCTGTACGGGTTTAGCGGGGAGTTGTCATCATGAGTGACGCATCTACAAACAATGCATCCATGCGCGAAGAATTAAATGGCATCTATGCTGCCTTGCAAATCCACAATCAGCAGAGCTATGCACTGGGCAGCAATACCCCCATCCCGGTTACATCCACAGGTGCACAAACCAGCCCTGCCCAGGCATTGATCACCGCCATCAATAACAGCCTGTATGGCATGTACTATGTGCGTGACGCTGCGGGCGAAGCTGCGCTGCCATCACAAAACCTGGTAGCAAATTTGAGCCAGGCCAACCAGACCTCAGACCGCTGGGACCCCGGCTGGAAAATTTATCAGCAAAGTCCCGATGGCCGCGTCATGATACAAAAAGGTGAACGCAGCCGCACCGCAATGGCGGGCGAATATGCGGCCAACAAATGGCCGGGCATGCCAGCGCAGGCCGGTGAGCTGGTGAACTTGCGTGTGTATCCCGGCACTGCCGATATGCAGCAGGGGTTTTACTATGCGTTTGGCAGCAACCTGTCTGACCAGTTTGACGATTATGAACTGATACGTTTTTACTTCAATGTACCAGCGCATGCCGCAGCAGAATTACTCTACGGTCTTACTGCGCAGTTGAACCGTTATGCCCTGCCCTTCCGTTATAAAACCCTGGTTGATGCCAGCGCCTATCGCCGCGCTGATGCCGCTGTGCTATATATCGCCAAGCGCCACTACGCCATGGTCGCAGCGCTGATGCAGGATTTGCATGCCAGCCTGGGCAGCAAGCTGCGTGTAGCCACACCAATGTTCTGTAAAACCCTGATGAGCGGCATAGGTGTGGCAGAAGAACCCGGTACCGGTGAGAGCTTTGGCATGCACAGGTGCAGGCTGGTGGCAGAAGGCATGGTCGATGCCTGGCTGGCAGGCTCACAAAGCGTGAACGCACGTGCAGATGCCGTGCAAAAACGCTTTGCAGCAAGTGGCATAGACATGCGCACCCCTTACCTGAACCGCAATTCAGTCAACCTGTTTGAAACACCCGTATTTAACGGAGGCTTGCTGTTATGAATGCACCTATCAATGTACCTATGACTACGCCTGTAACTGCGCCTATGAATGCACCTATGACTGCACCCATCAATGCAGTCATCAATCCTTACAAAGAAGTTTATCTCGACGTTGCCGATCGCATAGGTCGCAATTTATGCCGCGATGCGGTCTGGGATGGGGCGCGCTGCAACTGGCTGGGCTGGTCCATGGAAGCCGTGAATCAAAACTGGGTACCAGCTTACCGCTCTTTTGCCGGTGACCTGTATGGTGGTACCAGTGGTATTGCCCTATTCCTCGCTGAACTGCATCAGTTCAGCGGCGACAAACAACAAAAACGCATACTCGAAGGCGCATTGAACCAGGCATTGTCGCTGTCTGACAAGATGCAAGGGCCAGCCCGTAGCGGTTTTTACGCAGGCAGCAGCGGCTTTGCCTATGTGCTGGTACGTATCGGTACATTATTGAAAAATGAAACCCTGATCGCCCGTGGTCTGCGTGAAATGGCCAGCCTCAAAGAGCAGGTGCCGGATGCGATGTTCATCGATGTCATCGGTGGCAGTGCCGGTGCCATACCGGCGATGTTGAAACTCGGCCTCGAACACCAGCGCCCCGACTTCATCACCATGGCGCAAAGCCATGGTGATTATTTGCTTGAGCACGCCAGCAAAAGCGACGCTGGCTGGTCATGGGAAACCATGCATGTGCCCGGACAAAAACACCTGACCGGGCATTCGCATGGCGTGGCAGGCATCGTCACCGCCTTGCTGGAACTGTATCGAGCCACAGGAGAAAAACGCTATCTGGACGGTGCCAACGAAGGCCTGCGTTATGAACGCAGCCTGTTCAGCGCCCAGCATAATAACTGGCCAGACTTGCGCATCATGGATGCCAGCCAGACAGATGCACCGCCGGTGTATAACATGGCCTGGTGCCATGGCGCGCCAGGCATAGGTTTATCGCGCCTGCGCAATGTCGCCCTGATGCCGGATGATGCCATGCTCATGCAGGAATTGAACGCGGCCATACAAACCACCGCGAGTTCACTGATGCCCGCCTGGGTGCATGGCATAGGTAATTTTTCGTTATGCCATGGTGCCTGCGGCAATGCTGAATTGATGATCATGGCCGGGCAATATCTGAAACGCCCTGACCTGACCCAGATCGCAGAAAAAATCGGTCAGGAAGGCTGGCAGCATTACGGCCAGTCCGACATGCCCTGGCCCTGCGGCGTGGCGGGTACGGGTGAGACACCTAACCTGATGCTGGGGACGGCGGGGATAGGGCACTTTTATTTGCGTCTGTATAAGCCTGAAGCTGTGCCTTCGGTGTTGATTGTGACACCGCCGGATAAGGCGGGGAGTTGATTGAAATTTTGTAGGTTGGGCTACGCTTCATCAGCCCAACACTTGGCCTCAACATACGTATACCTTATTTAAACGCCGAGTGTTGGGCTGGTAAACCGCAGCCCAACCTACAAGTTCAACCCAACCTACAAACTATTAAAACAAGCGATTGTAGTAAGCCACTTGCGCTTTCAAACGCGCGATTTCAGCCTGATCACCACGTGTCACTGCATCTTGTATCGCCACACCATACAAGGCTTGCGGCGGCAAGCCCTTGGCTTTCATGGCTGTTTCCAGCGACGGCAAGAGGCGTTCTATTTCTGATGCGGCTGCCAGATAGTCCAGTGCCTGATCGCGGACGGTGGACATTTTTTTGACATCGCCACTGGCGATGGCTTCATGCATGGGGACGGCATACAAGGCGGCCAAGGGTGCTGCGTGTGTTGGGGAAACCATATCTACTCCTTCGAGAAATCCTGGCATCAATATAAAGCCAGGCGGATTAAGGAAAATATTTATCAATACAAAATTTCCCCCGGCAAACCCCAAAAAATTTGGAGGCCGGGCTTTGATCGTCACACTGTGCTGGTCAGCACATGCAGGCGATCGAGTACGCTCTTGAGTTCTGTCATGACGGCTTGCCGTCTGGCTTCTTCAATGGCATATTTTTGTGCGGCGGCAGCGACATCGGCATGGCAGTGCGGGCACTCGGTTTCATCCTGCCAGATGTATTCATGACAGCTGCGGCACAATCCCAGTTCAGGCAAGGGATTGCTGCTGGTGCGTTCTGCCACGCGTGGTGCTGGCGCAGGTTCCTCGGGTAGAATTTGCCTGCCGGGAATTGCTTCTTCATACAGTTCAAACCGGCCTATGGCAAAAGGCTTGTCAGGCGCTGGTGCCACCTTGCGAATTTTTTCATGTATGCCACGTTTTTCCAGCTTCAGTGCACGGTAGTGGCAATAGGGATTATTGCCGGGCTTGCCGAACAGGGAATCTGAAGTCCAGGTGCAGCCACCACGGCAAACATCGGCGTAGTAGCAAGTGCGGCAATGGCCCCACAGTGAATCGATATTGCGCATGCGGCCAAAGTGCAGGGCCTCAGACGTGTTCCACAACTCTGCCACGGCAGTGTCACGGACATTGCCACCACCATAGGTTTCTGTTGCCAGAGATGGGCACCCCTTTATCGTGCCGTCCGCCTCAAGACCGATGACATTCTGGCCAGCAGCGCAACCTGTCCAGTGCAGGGTTTCATCACCGAGGCCACGCCAGTGATGCTCGAAGGGGCCGAAGTAACCGAGGTTGTTGCCAAAGGTCAGCAACAGGCCACGTTGCTGGCCTTCATGATAAAGCCGGTTCAACAGTGGCATGAGTTCCAGCACGCGGTGTGGCTGCAGCAACAGGTGGTCATTTTCTACCGCATTGCCCATGGCAACAGTGATCTGCAATTGCCAGTGAGTGGCACCTGCTTCGATGATGCGGTTGAACAGCGGTTCCAGTTGGTCTATGGTTTCTGCACCGATCTGGGTATTACAGCTGACACCCAGGCCCAGGGATTTGGCAGTTTCCATGGCACGCAGAGCATCATTCCAGGAACCTACGACACCGCGCACCCTGTCGTGATAATCCTTCATGCCATCAATGGACACGCCTATGCCAAACAAACCTGCCTGCTTGCCAGCTTCCAGCCTGGCGGTATTGAGATTGCGGGCGCCGGTTTGCATGCCTACGCGTATGCCGTGGCCAGCGATACGTTCCACCATTTGCAGCCAGTCCTTACGCAAGAAGGCTTCGCCACCTATGAGGGTGATTTCACGCGTGCCCAGAGCGGCCAGTTGATCGATCACGGAGAAGGCTTCTTCGGTGGAGAGTTCACCTACCCTGCGCTTGCCTGCGCGAGAACCGCAGTGGCTGCATTTGAGATTGCAGGCAAGGGTAATTTCCCACACCACATGCACAGGCGTATGGCCGTTGAGGTCGGACAGCGTACGCGCCCTGGCGGGTTGGGATGCTTGAGAAGATTGAGATACCTGAGTTTGTTCCATACTTGGCTCCGGTGGCAAATGCCAGCAAGCTGGCATCCGGGATCATGCGGCTGTACTTATTTGCTGGCGTTGAGTTGTGCCAGCAGGCTTTGAGCGAGTTCTTTCAGGCGATCAACTTCGGCCTGATCACCGCGCGCCTGCGCATCCTGTATCGCGACGCCATAAGGTGTGACAGGGTGAAAAGCGGCGGCAGAGTTGCTGACACCACCGAGCAGATTGCCATAGGAGGCAAGTTCAGATTTGATGCGGGCGATTTCAACCTGATCGCCACGGGCGACGGCGTCTTGTATGGTAACGGCATACAGGGGACGGATAATACCGCCCTTGCTTTTGATCGCGCTTTCCAGTTCAGGCAACAGACGGGCCACATCGGCGGCAGCCGCCAGGTGACTGAAAGCGGCATCACGCGCTGCGCTCATTTTTGCTGCGTCGCCACTGGCAATTGCATCGCTCATTGCGACTGCATACAGGGGGATGAAACCGCCATAAGATTCTTTACTGGTAGTCATAAAATTACTCCTTTAAGTGAGTACGGGTTATGAAACTGGGGTGGGTATCTATGAAATTCTGGAAACCTGCCTGCTATCAATATGGCAAGCTTACTTAGTATATTTTCAATTATCTAAAAGTCAATGTCATTATTCTTTTTTTAATTAAATTAAACAGATAAAGAAATCATCAAAGCCGATGCTTTACACTTAGCAACCCTGCCAAACACCAAACCAGAACATGAATGCGAATAAAGTCAGCGGTACCGAAGGCTATGCAGAGATGGCGGATTACCTGGTGCAGCAATGGCAGGAAATTTCCTTCAAAGAACATCACGCTGCCGTCTTGCACCTGCTGCCGGTAACACCTGGCCGTGTACTTGATATTGGTTCTGGCATAGGCAGTGATGCAGCGGCCTTTGCAGCAATGGGGCATCGTGTTGTCGCCGTAGAACCGGTCAGTGAATTACGCCTGCCGGGCATTGCGCTGCATGACTCAACTCTGATCACCTGGCTGGATGACAGCCTGCCAGACTTGTCCTTACTCAGTGCCAGGAATGAGACTTTCGACCTCATCATACTCAGTGCCGTTTGGATGCACCTGGACGAACTTCAACGACAGCGCGCCATGCCCAGGCTGGCAAACTTGATGAATGCATCAGCAACGATGATCTTATCGCTACGCCACGGCCCTGTCCCTGCCGGGCGACGGATGTTTGATGTCAGCGCGGCAGAGACCATAGAACTGGCCGCGCTGCAAAACCTGGAACCCATTTTGCATGTAGAGGCAGCGTCAATACAAAAACTCAACCAGCAAAGCGGGGTGACATGGACGCGGCTGGCGTTCAGACGTGCCACATCATAAAGCGACAAAAATACAAAGGTGTAAGCACACATATCATATTGACCATAATTGCCTTTTGTGAAACACTGACCTGCATTGAACTCATTTAGGCTCATTTTCAGGCTCATTTTCAGGCTCATTTTCAGGCTCATTCCATGGCAAACCCGCTACCCATCGTTCTGCCGCAACTCATGATGCAGCAGCGATGCGCATCCAGCATTGTCTTGCGCGGCCTGAATAATCCACGCGGCATCAAACTCAAACAAGATGGCAGCCTGTTGCTGGTGGAAGCAGGCAGTGGTGATGCTGCACAACCGTTCTCCGGGCGACTACTGCAATTCAAACAAAATGCTGATGGCGGGTATGCAAGGTACGAGGTACTTGCTGATGGTTTTCGCTCCATGAATATGCAGGCACGCATGTGCCGGGATGAAATATTCGGACTTGCCGATATCGCGTACGGCGATGGTCGCTGGTTGTTGAGCCAGACAGATTATGTTGCTGGTTCACGTATTCTTGATTTGACTAGCTTGCCGCCTCAGCCACTGATACATAGCAGTGGCAATTTAAATGCGCTTTGTTATCACCCACAAAGACGAAGCTGGCTCACGGTCAAGCCAGATACCAATCAGGCGATAGAATTCATTGATGGCCAGCCAGAAGCGGTGGTCGGTGTGCTGGCAGATTTATCGGGTGGTCAACACGCCGTACCTGTGACGATTATCCTTGATCAACATTCAAAAGTGGATAGTGGCGATCAGCCGGTATTGATTTCCCTGTTCTCTGGCGAGTTGCAAGACGATGCCGACAAAATGGGCATCAACTTTGAAAAAGGCGTCAGCCAGATCGTCTGGCTCGATCTTGCTACGGGTGAAGTCAGCACAGTCATAGCAGGCCTGACGCTGGCCACCGGCATGGCATACACTGAACAGGGGCAATTGCTGGTGCTGGAATTATGCGAGGATTTTTTAGAACCCATGCCTGCAAATGAAGTACCACAAACCGCATGGCATGGTGGCTTCAAGCGTTATTCTGGTCGCTTGCTTCGCTTTGATCTGGACAAGCGCACGGTAACCTGCCTTGCCAGACATCTGGATACGCCGTCGAATTTATGCGTGGCAGGCAATACGGTCTTCATCAGCGAAGGCATGGGTCTGCCCGGCCGCCCCATCGCCAACGCGGATGGAGAAACCGAGGCCCTCGAAGGCTATGTACGCAAACTGATATTGCCCGAAAACTAGATCGCCTGTAAACGCGCAGTCAGCTCAGCCAGCTTGGCAGGGAAAGGGGCCTGTGCCACCCACTCTGCCGGGTCACCTTCTTTTTGCCAGGCGAAACCAACCACGGCCATGACATCGCCCGCTTTGCTGAGCAGGGGAATCGCGATTGCCGCCTGCGCGCCAACTGCCTTGGCACCGGGTCGTATATTGCCGCTTTTATCGTCTTGCAGATTGCAGGTTTGCACAGGTGTCTTGCTTAGTTGTGCCGCACCTGCCATGCCCTTGCCATGACTGACATGGGCAACGATGGCGAGCACAGGTTCAGGTATGCGCAAGGCGGCACTCAGGTATAAATCTTCACCGCGCTGTACATGGATAGTGCCTGCGGCAGCATCGAGATTGGCGATGCTGTCTTCCAGCCATTGCTGATGCTCTGTGTTTTTTTCAAACATATTCATTCTCCTCAGTTTATGAGTATTGCTATCAGTGTGAGTCTTGCAGCAGCTCTTGCCAGCTCTGGTCTTTTGCTGCGGTGATCAGATTCTGTTGTTGGCACAGTGTGCGAATCTTGCTGTCATGGGCAGGCAGACTTTTGGCGATCGCCAGCTTTTCTGCCATGCTGCCTTGTTCAAGTGTGCGCAATAATTCTGGTTCGCCAAGCAATGCCAGTTGTGGTGTCACGCAGCGCCATAATTCGGGACTGATGGCCCGCCCCGCTGCCCAGCGTTCATGGGCGAGATCAATCAGGATAGCAGCGAGGGCAGGATTATTCCTTTGCTCCAGCCCTTGTATTGGCCATAGCGGGCTGTCGAGAAAAAAACATTTGACGACCATCTGGTTCCACGCTGCCTCATCAAACGACAGCATGGGGTAAGGGTTACGGTGCGCCATCGCTTCAAAAATGGGACGCATGCTGGAGCGTATCGCTTCGCGGGCGCGGTGTTCTATCGCCACCGCTGCGGGATACAAGGGAAAGCCGGAATACAAAGCGATCAGCTCATTGATCTCTGCACTGTCAGCGATGCTGTCGAGCTGCCTAGCGAATTGCGCTTCATCTCCGGCATAGCTGGCGAGCAGGAAAGCCACCCTGGCTGCGATATCGACGCTCCAGGCCGAGGGGTCAAAACCAGGGCGCAATGCGTGCGCTGCGGCCAGTTCCTCTACAGTCAAATTCAAATCCTGTTTGCCAAGTTTGCGCGAAGCCATGCCCATGGCGCGATACACATCACGCTCCTGTTTCGCAGTGCTGATTTGCTGGCATTGCAGGCGGAACCATAGCAAGGCTTCTGGCGTGCTGCGTGCGGCTATCCAGATATCGAGTTGTGACAATGCTGCAGCAGTTGGCGTCAGTGCCTGCATTTCTTCTAAAGATGGATGTCTCATGATTGCCGCCTTCAAATGATGGATCAGGTTCCGGGAATGACACGCTGCAAAACCCTGGTCAGGACAAAGGCGCAAAGGCAAAACGCGACGGCCGCAACACCACCACCGGCGATGGCAATCACCAGTGCATCCAGCAAGGATGTTGCAGCAATCAATTGCGCCACGGCCTTTGGTACCGAACCTGCAATATGGCGGGTAATCAACAGACGCACAGCGATGACGTCTGCAACGATCAGAGCCAGCAGCATCAGCAAGGCCAGCCCGCCATCGGCCCAACTGGTGACAGAACGGCTGCCATACAAAAGCACGGGCAAGGCCAGTATCAGTAAGGGCCACAGGCTGCCAAGACGGTTCAAGCTCTCTTGTTTTGCAGCATAGGTCAGACCCACCACATGCGCCCAGATAGCCAGTGCTGCCAGCACTACCGTGGTATTGAGCAATACAGTGCTGGTCGGAGGCTGCTCGTTTGTAGTATTAAGCTCTACCATCATGACACTGGCAGCGGCAACAAAATACACCAGGGCGCGACACAGGCCCATGATCAGCGGGCTCAGTGGATTACCCTTGTGCCAGACGTTGTACAGCAGGATGGTCGCGGCCAGTGCACAGCCACAGACGATAGCCCAGTTGCCGTAATAGCTAAGTATGGCAATGCCCGCTACTTGCAGGACAAAGCCTATGGCAAACACAGCCCTCGCGCTGATCTGGCCAGAAGGAATCGGTCGCCCCGGTCTTTCGCGGGCATCAATTTCACGGTCAAAGGCATCATTCAAGTACATGCCCGCACAATAAAAAGCCGATATCGCCAGCATGACCAGCAGCATATGCATGAGGGATAAAGGACGACCAGTAATGCTGCCAGCAACGATGGCACCCGCCAGCACATTGGTCCATACCGTAGGCAGGTTGGATACCCGGCCCAGCCGCAGATAAATACTCATGCGGCTGTTATTCATGACTAAAGTATTCATGTCAGCAGTTCTTTCATGATAAAACTGAGCTCGCGCGCAATAGCGTGGGCCTTGGATTCAGTCTTCAAATGCGCAGGCAAGACATCCCAGGTATAAGTCTCGACTTCCAGATGCCCCGAAAAACCTTGCTTGCGCAAAGCCCGCAAAGTCGCCAGCAAATCTGCACGGGTTGATCCCAGTGTTGAAGCTTGCTGTTGCTCACTATCCCAGAAGATAGGCACATGGCAATGTACACGCCATTCACCGTCTGCATGGCCAGCCTGGTATGAGGCGAGCGCAGCAGGCAGGTCGGTATAACGCTGCAACTCATCTTGATTCTGGATCACGACCTGATGCAGATAAACACCATCATCAAAACGCCGCAATTCACTCAACAAATTTGCATGCATGACAGGAATGCGCAAGGCGCAAGATAACTGTATCTTGGGTATGCGTATGCCGAGCGCGGTCAGGGTCTGCATGGCATGGACGGGGTCTTCAAATTCGACAGCAGCATGGCAGACGTCATAGCACACACCCAGATGACGGCGCATCAGGCGCTCAGCCTGCGCTTCTGTGCAGGCGAGCAATGCAGCCAGCTTGCTAATGCTGTCTTTTGCCCATAGCTGGCCACAGAAAAAAGCCGTGGTCTCGCTCATGGTTTCCAGAAAACAGCAGGGCTCTGGTTCCAGTGCCAAGGCTATGCATTTTTCTGTCTTTTGTTCGATCTGGGCCAGCATGGCAACTGCCTGTATGAGCTGCTCAACAATCTGCTGTTGTGCATCTGCAGTCTGCGTTTCAGATTTGTAGGCACCGGGGACGGTGGAAATACTGCCTTCCATATCATCAGGCAAGAGCTGGCTCAAAATCGTGGCGCATTGCCTGGTGTAGCGCAAACGTTCAGCATCGCGCCAGTCTGGCAGATAGACTTGCTCCTTGACTCTGACAGTGTGAAAAGGCCCGTACGGAAAGGCATTGATGGTGAATACATAGGCACCCAGGTTTTGTAGTTGCACCTTGAATTGCTGCAAGACTGCAGGCTGCGCCAGACTGTCAGCGGCAATCGCCGACAGGCGCAAGCCTATGCCGAAGGGCTTGTCTTCAAGCAGCTCCAGTTTTTTCCTGAGTATGGGTATGGTTTCATCAAGACTGGCGCTGATTTCTTCCCAGCTTTCACCCGCATGGATATTCGTGCAGTAAGTCAGGTGCACGTTTTGCGGTGGCAGGGATATCAACATATCAGTCTCAGCCTGCGGTGGTGATGGATGCTGCGGTTGGTTTTGCAGTTGATACTGCGGCTGGTATTGTTAGCTGTGCGCTTGCCTGCAAGCTTTGCAGCCAGTCTATCGCGGTCCGCACCAGTCCGGCATCCATCTCATGCACTTCTACACCACTGCCTATCGCGGCCAGCAGGGTGATGGTTAACTCCCCACCCAGATGTTCACGAAATTCTCGCAAACCCTGCAGCACCAGTAATTCGTCTTGCGCACTCTGCGCGAGTAATTGCGGGTGCCACAAATCAAAACCTAATTGCGTCAACAAGCGGTGGATGCGGGCATCTTCTCCCGCTGGCAATAAACCGGCGAGGCAAGAATAGCGGGCATCCAGAGCAAGACCTATCGCCACCGCCTCGCCATGCGACAAGGCATGTGCGGTCAGGCGTTCAAGTTTGTGGGCGACCCAGTGGCCGTAATCGAGGGGCCGGGCGGAACCGCTTTCAAACGGATCACCACCATGCGCGATCTGGTGCATGTGCAGGCTGGCTGAACGGGCGATGACGCTGTTCAGGATTGCGCTGTCAAATGCGGCCAGCGCGGGCAGCTGTTTTTCCATCATGAGGAAGAAGGCATGGTCACGTATCAGGGCAACCTTGACGGCTTCTGCCAGCCCCGCCCGTTTTTCACGCGCTGGCAGGATATCAATGAAAGCCGCATCATTGATGACTGCCCACGGTGGTGCGAATGTGCCAATAAGATTTTTCTGTCCCTGCCAGTTGACAGCATTCTTGACACCGACACCGCTGTCATCCTGCGCCAGCACCGTAGTCGGGAAGCGTATATGACGCACCCCGCGGTGGAAAATCGCAGACGCATAACCGACTGCATCGAGCACTGCACCGCCACCTATGGCGATAGCATAGGAATGCCGGTCTATGGCACGCTCAGACAATGCCTGCAACAGTGTTTCTACGAGGGTGGGATCATTCTTGCAGGCCTCACCACCGGGCATCATGAAGATGTCATCGATCAATTCCATCGCTTCATGATGGAAATTGATATAAGTCAGTATCTGTTCGGCGAGACCAGGCATGGCTCTGGCCACACCCTCATCGAGAAAAATGGCGAGGCGGTGGCGGCGTTGCGGTTCGCGCAAAGTCACAACCGCACGAAAATCCGGATTGGCAATATCAAAGGCATCGCGGGTGGATACCACAGGGAAAGAATAATCGACGCGCACATGTTGCTGTTGCCAGGCACCGCGCAAGGCAGATGGTGCCGTCACATCAAGATCGGGCAGCCTGTTGAGTTCAGCCAATTTCACGATAAGTCCTTTTCATGGATATCCACATCCAGTTCACCATCATGCTGTAATTGATTATAAAACTGATATGCATTTGTTTGCAAATTTATCAATCCCTCCAGACAACATCGACAACATTGGCAACATCAGCAACACTGCCTGGAGGAAACACAAGGGTTCATTCAATCAGGGAAAGGCAGCTGGAAGCTTGGCCCTGCCGTTGTGCCATCACTCAAACCTGAAGGCGTCTCCATCAATTGCTGCGCAGCCAGGCCAAGCGAGAACATCAGGCCAACTGCCTGGCCCAGCTTGTCCGGCTCGCCATTGAAGGCAATATGCAAGCCATTCAGCAGCGCCTGATAAGTATTGGCGAATTGCTCCTGCAAGATGCGTGCGCGTGAACCCTTGGGATAGAGCGCCAGATTGGGGTCATCCATCATGGGCCAGACACCATCAGGGTCAAACGGGATTTTTTCGCCGGTATAGGAAAAACCATGCTCGCTTTTGACCAGACGGTAACCATTGACGATTTCGGCATATTTGTAATAGTGCGACAATTCACCATCGCCATCACCCGGATGACGTGCACTTGCACCCTCGCCCTGACGCTTGATTTCATCTATCGCGCGGCAGGCATCCGCCAGTGAAGTAATCGCGAAGAGTTTGCCTGTGCCATGCCATTCTGTGACCTGTTTATCTGCATTGCCAAAACTGATCTGTCCGGCATTGCTCAAGTCCGTCAGGGTCTGTTTGATTTCATCATAGAACCAGCCTATGGTGTATTTTGAGGTATCGACAGGCTCGCCTCTCCTGGCACGGTAATGCACGGGCTCTACGGTTTTTTCTGGCTGTTCTATGGACATGAAGGCACGCAACTGATCAATCGAGCATTTACGCAGGCGCACATTCAAGTCTGCGCGTAAACCACCAGGCAGGGAGCCAGGATAAACCGGCACGAATTTGGGGCGATTGAACGTGGGTTTGCCACCTATGGATATCATCAGATTGGCGACCAGCGCCATGTGCAACATTTCTTCCATGACGACACTGCGTATCAACTGCGCCACTTCTATATTGGCATTTGGCTTGATACTGTAGAGCGCAGTCAAATAAGGCGGTATCGTCGCATGCTCCAGCTCTATCGCCTGTTGCAGGGCACGGTGCAGGTCGGGAACAGAATCGAGTTCCATGTAGAGCGGGCTTTCCAGCCACTTCAACAGCATCTCGCGCTTTTGGGTAGAAAGATCGCGTGTCACCGGCATGTAATTGGGGTCGGATACGGGTGCCTTGAACACATTCTTGAGTGCATAAATCTTGCTGGTCAAACTCGCGTAATTCGACAGATCAACAATCTTGTGCATGATGGGATAGAGGTCAGCATATTGCTGGAAGATAGGGCGTACATCCGACATCCAGTCTGGCTTGTCAGGTATGGCGTAGCCACTGAAGACCAGCGCATTCAGCGTCAGTGCGCCATTGCCCACACTGCCTAGGGGCGGTGGCGTACTGCCTATCTGGTAGGTGACGCAATACACCTGACCATCAATATAGCCGCGTGGATTACCAGGGTCGGTCGCTTTCAGTGTCAATTCTGCCCGGCCATCGCTGCCGGTTGTAATGCTGGTCTGGAAAGCCAGTGCTTCAGTAGGTGTACCAACTTGTTGCGGGCCCGATACCGGTCCCTGGGTGACTTGCCCTTGCATCGCAGACGGATCATAGCCGAGGCTGATCTGGGTATTTGCCAGCGGTTGTCCAAAGCTGCTCGCATAAAAATGTACGCCGGTGTTTTCTGGCGGATTGAACCTGAAAACAAAATTATCTGCCCTCACCCACTGACCATTCGGTGCTTCTGCCAGCAAGGGCTGGGTAGCGTTTTTGACCAGGCCCAGCGGAGTATTACCGGCTGCGGCGAGCTGTGTGCTGCTCAAAGGAATGGAGACTATGCCTGCCGTGCTTTCATACCAGTGCTGCCCCTGGTAATTGACTTCTGCCAGCAATTGCGGCGGGCCATCATTCGGCAGCAAGGCTATCGTCAGGCTGCCAGAATCTGCGCGGGCACCGCCCAGTTCTGCGATAGGCAGGCTATTGCCTAAATCCAGTGTCAGCACATTGCCAACAATTTGCCCGATGGCGTCATTGGCTGTTTGTCCTGGCACTGCCCACAGGCGGCGGCCAGGCACAAAATGCCGGGGCTCACAAGCATCATGCAAACCTATGCTGCCAACCACACGGCCAAAAGTAAAATTGGGCGAAGACATGGTGTCGTCAAAACTATCGACATTGAACTTGATACTGAAATTGTCTGGCGTTTTATTCTCAGCCAGCAACTCTTGCAGGAAGCGCGAAGGCCCGGCACCAGTGATGCTGATCTGCTCCAGCACTGACTGGTAATACGCGCAAAAGAATGAATCCGGCTCGCCGGGTGGGTAATTGACCCAGATGTCTGCAAACGGCGCGACCGCAAAACGGCTACGGAAACCCATGCCGGATGCCTCGCTGCCAAGATTGACCGAGAAGCCCCAGATCTGCGACACCATCTGTTGTTCACTATCGAGATCAACCAGCTTGCCCTCTACCCTGCTATCGCTGCCATTCACGGCCAGGCCGATGACAGGATCAAGACTGGGGTCGCTGCAAGTGCTGCCATCTTTATACACCACGCTGGTCACTACGCACTGGCGGAAACGCCACGAGCCCGTGCCGTTAGGATTCCACCAGCCATTGCTGGCGCCTGGGCCCGGCATCTGGTAATTCGAACGGAAACGCGCCGTATTGAAATGTTCAGGGTCATTATTGACCGTGGATACATCCGCTTGAAACTGCCCGGCAAAAACCAGACGGGGAAGACTTAGATAACTCATGGTGACTCCTGGGGTAGATATCAAGTGAATTGACGGGCTTACCTGGGTTTGCTGGATTTGTACGTTGATTGTGATGACACTGATGACGGCACCCACTGCTTGCGGATAGCCGTCGTGCCGCCCTGAACAGGCAGCACACAATTACAAATATTGAAACATTAATGCAAAATAATCAATGATTATTTGCAAACAAATGTTGAATTATGATGACATTTTTAAATTAACCAAAAAGAAACATTTTTTACATAAAGCATGTTGCAGTAAACCATGGATAAGATAATAATCAGGCAACAAGAGGGGCCAGCAAGGAGTAAGACAAGGGCAGGCTTTGTAGCGCAAACCTGTTTCATGCCTTCCAAACCTGCCAAACCAGCCGACCTAGCCACATAGCCAATGAACAAAGATTTGCCATGCAAGCCCAGACCCTGTTAATACTGAATATCGTTGGACTGACACCCCGCCTGATAGGAACCTACACACCCAGGCTCAAGGCCTTTGTCGAACAGGGTAGGCTGCTGCCCCTGCAAACCGTGACACCTGCCGTCACCTGTACCGTACAGGCCAGCATGATGACGGGGCTGCCGCCGCAACAACATGGCATAGTCGGGAATGGCTGGTTATTCCGTGATCTGGCAGAAATCTGGTTCTGGCGGCAATCGAACAAGCTCATCACTGGAGAAAAAATCTGGGAAGCAGGCAAGGCGCGCGACCCCAGGTTCACTTGTGCAAACCTGTTCTGGTGGTACAACATGGCGTCCAGCCATGACTATGGCATTACACCCCGCCCTATCTACAAGGCAGATGGCCGCAAGCTGCCAGACTGCTATACGACGCCGCCAGAATGGCGCGATGAGCTGAGCCAAAAACTCGGTGCCTTCCCGCTGTTCCAGTTCTGGGGGCCAGCCACCACGATCAAGTCCAGCCGCTGGATAGCTGATGCTGCCAAGCTGGCGATCACGGAAAAGAATCCCACCCTGACCATGGTCTATCTGCCCCACCTTGACTATGACTTGCAAAGACATGGTCCCGACCTGACAAGCCCGGCGGTACAGCAATCGCTGCGTGATATAGACGAAGTGGCGGGGGACCTGATCGCCCATGCACAACAGGCCGGGCGCCGTGTCATGATACTGTCTGAATATGGCATCACTGCTGTCGATCGCCCGGTGCACCTGAATCGCATACTGCGTGAAGCCGGTTACCTGGTAGTGCGCCAGGAAGATGGTGCAGAACTGCTGGACCCGATTGCCTCCAGCGCCTATGCGGTGGCTGACCACCAGTTTGCCCATGTGTATATCTCCAGGCCAGAGCTGATTGCGCCGGTGCGCAGGCTGCTGGCCGGGGTCGCTGGTGTAGAAGGTATCTGGGCCGGTAGCGAGCGCGCAGAAATAGGGCTGGATCACCCGCGCTCTGGTGAACTGGTCGTCATGGCAGACCAGCGCTCATGGTTCACCTACTATTACTGGCAAGATGATGCGCTGGCGCCTGACTTTGCGCGCACGGTAGAGATACACCGCAAACCCGGCTATGACCCGGCTGAATTGTTTGTCGATAAAAATATCCACTTCCCCAAACTTGCCGTCGCATGGCGGCTGGGCAAGCGCCTGCTGGGTTTACGCAGTCTCATGAATGTCATCGGCCTCGATGCCAGCCTGGTCAAGGGTTCGCACGGCAGACCGGTGGATGATGTGGCCGATGGTCCCTTGCTGATACTGGACCAGGCAAAGGCCGATGGCGTGAACGAAGTCCACGCGGCAGATATCAAGGACATCGCCTTGAAAATCATGTTTGAAAATGCACAATCAGGAGCAGGCAAATGATCAAGAATGGCCCCCCCCAAGATAAGTACCCTGGCAACTTCGTCGCCGACAGCACGATAGTCGATGAAATGTTTTCTGACCGTGCCGTCACCTGCCCCTGCTGCAATGGCACGATCACGCCGCAGATGCTGCAAAACCTGCTGGCCCAGGCCGGGCAACTGCAGCAGGGCCAGGCAGCATTCCGTCAATTGCCCAGCGGTGGCAATGGCATGATGATAGACCCACATGCCCACATGATCGCCCGCACTACCGATGATTACGAAGCCATGGCCAAGGCCGGGATTGTCGCGGTTATAGAACCGGCATTCTGGCTCGGGCAATTGCGTACCAATGTCGGCAGCTTCATCGATTATTTTTCTACCATCACCGGCTTTGAGCGTTTTCGCGCCGGGCAGTTTGGCATACGCCATTATTGCGCGATAGGTCTTAACCCAAAAGAGGCAAATAACCCGGCACTGGCAGAAGCGGTGCTCGACATCATGCCACGCTACCTTGGCAAGGAAGGTGTGGTCGCACTTGGTGAAATTGGTTATGACGAACAGACTGAACTCGAGGACAAGGCCCTGCGTGCGCAAATCGCCATGGCAATAGAATTTGAATTACCCATCATGATACACACGCCGCACCGTGACAAAAAACGCGGTACCACCCGCACCATGGACGTGCTGGAAGAATGCGGCTTTGACCCGGCGCGCTGCGTCATCGACCACAATAATGAAGAAACCGTGCAGGAAGTACTAGACCGTGGCTACTGGTGCGCCTTCACGATCTATCCATCGACCAAGATGGGTAATGAAAGACTGGCTGACATCGTCAATCAATATGGCCCTGAGCGTATTATCGTCAACTCGGCCTGTGACTGGGGTGTGTCTGACCCGCTGGCGGTACCCAAATCAGCGCGCCTGATGGCCAGCCGCGGCATTTCTGCCGAGGTGATACATCAGGTCGTGTATGCCAATGCCTTGTCCGTGTATGGGCTGAACCAGGAGATGCAGGAAGCCCACTGGTGCCAGCCAGCCAAGATAGACCAGCGCACTCTGTATAGCGGCAATTCTGTGCTGCGTGGGCAGACACCAAGAGTGGATGAAGAAGTCTTGAATCCGGATATCATCCGCTGATACGCCTGAGTGCGGCCATCTGGTATATCAATTTGCAGCCAGCAAGGCTGATTACTGGGTAAAATACCTGGAATTGATACCAACCAGATGACCTGCTCCCATGTTGAAATGGCTTAAAAACACTTTTTCAAAATCGACAGACACCTCCCAACAAGCGCATGACAGCAAACCCGCTGGTCAGGATAATCTGCCAGTGGCTGAAGCCGCTGTGGCTGTGACTACGATTGCAACTACGGCCGCGCCCGAACCACTACCAGAACAAACTGCTCAGTCAACGACAGAAGCAACTACCGTGATGGTAGAAGGCGACCAGAATGCCCTCGCTGTCGCCTATCAAAAACTGCAACTTGATCCGGCAGAAAATCTGCCAGCCAATATCCTCGCTGACAAGCTGTATGAAAAAATGCTGTTGCCAGAAGCAGAGGCAGTATATCGCCTGGTGTTGCAGGCCAGGCCAGAATCGCTGGAAAACTGGATCAATCTGGGCCTGACTCTTGATGGACAGTCACGCTCTGCAGAGGCCATACAGTGTTACCAGCACGTTATTGCACAAGAGCCTGGTAATACGATTGCTCATTTCAATCTTGCCGTCAGCCTGTCATTGCTGGGGAAAAATCCTGAGGCTGAGCAGGCTTATCTGCGCGCACTGGAAATCAACCCGCAAATGACGCATGCGCATTTCAACCTCGGCATACTTTTCCAGCAGCGCGACCATTTTAGCGGGGCTATCCATCATTATGAAGAGCTGCTGAAACTGGACCCACAACATTACTACGCCTATTGCAACCTCGGCATGATACTCGCCAGCCAGGGCCGCATGGCTGAGGCAGAATCCTGTTTCCAAAAGGCGATTGCTGCACAACCTGAATTGTTCAATGCAGATTTATTCCTGATCAACCTGTACCAACAACAAGGCAGACAGGCTGATGCGGAGACCCTGCTCAAGAATCTCTATCAGCGCCAGCCTGAGAATACCAATGCGCGTGACAACTTGCTGAGCCTGTACATGCAACAAAGGCGTTTTGCCGACGCGGCCATTATTTATAAGCAGATGCTGAACCAGGCACCGGCAGAGCCAGTTCATCACTACAATCTGGCCGTCGTACTTAAGGAACAAGGCCTGGTTGAGGAAGCCTTACAGCATTATCAGCAGGCAGTGCAACTCAAGCCCGACTTTACCGAAGCACACTGTAATCTTGGTGTCGTCTTGCAAGAGCAAGGTAAATTGAAAGAGGCGCAAGCCAGTTACGAGCGCTGCCTGGAATGCAATCCCTGCTTCAGTATCGCCTTGAGCAATCTCGCGCACATTTACAGCGGCAGCGGACAGTTTGCACAGGCAGAAGCAAATTATCGCAAGGCACTGTCACTGGAACCTGGCAATGCAGACCATCACGGCAATCTGGGAAGTTTGTTGTATCAGCAAAATCGCTATGCCGAAGCCGAAACCAGTTTTCAACAGGCGCTGAAACTCAATCCCAATTCCTTCAACGCTCTGCACGATTACGGCAAGCTGCACATGCACTTCAGCCGTCAGACAGCAGCGCACCAGTGCTTTGAGCAGGCGATCAAACTCAAGCCTGATTTTGCCGATGCCTACAATAGCCTGGGTGCCCTGTTTGATGACCAGGGCATGATCCCCGAGGCAGTAAATGCCTATCGCCAGGCACTGGAATACCGCCCGAATTTTTCTGAGGCCTATGGCAATTTGCTGTTTGCCCTTAACTATCATCCAGACCTGAGTGCAGAAGAGATTTTTGCTGCCTACCGTGAATATGAACAACGCTTTGCCGCACCGCTGTACCAGTTACAGCGCCCGCCTACGAATAACAAGACCGCAGACCGTCGTCTGAAGATAGGTTATGTATCACCAGACTTGCGCCGCCACCCGGTGCAGCATTTCCTTGAACCGCTGATGGCGCATCATGACAAAAACCAGTTTGAAGTTTATGCCTACTCTGAATTGCTGACTGAAGATGCAGTGTCAGAGCGCTACCGCAGCTACGCCGATCATTGGATACCTACGACACATTTAAATGATGACGCACTGGCAGACCGGATCCGTACAGATGGCATCGATATCCTGATAGACCTGGCCGGACATACCAGCAATAACCGTCTGCGGGTATTTGCCCGCAAACCTGCGCCGGTATCCCTGTCCTGGCTGGGCTTTGGTTACACGACTGGCTTGCAGGCCATCGATTATTTTCTGGCAGATTCATCTACCGCGCCATACCGGACAGAAGCGCTGTTTGCTGAAAAAATCTGGCGCGTCGATAGCCCGGTATTTGCCTACAGACCCAAGGAAGGCATGGGCGCAGTATCGAGCCTGCCAGCCCTCAAGAATGGCTATATCACGCTGGGCACCTTAAGCCGCGCAGTGCGCATCAACCAAAAAGTCATACGCACCTGGGCCAGGATATTGCAGCGTCTGGAAAACGCCAGGCTGGTGATAGACAGCAGTAACTTTAGTGATGCGACCACACGCAAGGCCATGGAAGATAAATTTGTTGCCCTGGGCATAGACAGGAGCCGCCTGCAAATTGGTGTGCACAGTCCACCATGGGATGTGCTCAGGGGCATGGATATAGGTCTCGATTGCTTCCCGCATAATTCTGGCACCACCCTGTTTGAAACCCTGTATATGGGTGTGCCTTTTGTAAGCCTGCTGGGCAGGCCAGGTGTTGGTGGCATAGGCGCCAGCATACTGGAAGGCCTGGGGCGACCTGAATGGATAGCCCGTACGGAAGATGAATATGTAGAAAAAGTCGTCAGCCTGGCATCGAACCGGGATTACCTGAACACCCTGCGCATGAGCCAGCGCAGCCAGATGCAAAATAGCAAGCTCATGGATGAAACCGGCTTTTGCCGCAAGGTGGAAGCAGCTTACCGTTCCATGTGGCAAACCTGGTGTCAGAAATAAAACTAAGATAAAACTGAAGATAAAACTGAATACAGGGCCTAAGCCTTGATGATGAAGTCCATTGCAATATCATGCGGCTCTGAGGCAAATTCAGCCTCAGTGCAGACATAGGCAATACCTATCGCCACAGGACGCGGGCTGGCGGCCAGGGTACGGTCATAAAAGCCGCCGCCATAACCCAGGCGGTAACCTGCTGCATTCCAGCCCAGGCAGGGGATGACCAGAACAGGAGGCTGCCTTACCAACCTGCCATGGGAAGGGATGGCGATGCCATAACTATCGACCGCCATGCCATCTCCGGCCTGCCAGTCAAGAAAACTCAAAGCCATGTCCTTGCCCGTCACCAATGGCAAGGCCAGGCGCAAGCCACCATCCTGCAATTGCTGGTAACAAGGACGCAAATCCGGTTCAGCCTGTATCGGCCAATACACGCCCAGGCTGGCTGGCTGGTTTTGCTGACACCATGCAAGTAATTGTCTTCCTATCTCTGCATCCAGCACCTGCTTTTGTTCTGCCGTGATCTCCTGGCGTTTTTTACGCAGCAGCTTGCGCAATTCGAGGCGACTTTGCGCTGTTTCAATGCTGAGTTTGTGTGCGCTATTCTTGGGCTGTGTCATACTGTCAGAAATGTAATCTCAAACTGTCAAAAGATGTCTGTGAAAAAAAGTTTAGCTAGTCTTGGCCTGATGATCTTAGCAGGTTTTGCAACAAGCCCTTTCGCCTATGCAGCGCCGGCGAAAAGGAGCCTGATTGCCAATGATGATGACCGTTTCATGGCGCTGCGCGATGCCGCCATGCATGATGATGCTGCCAGTGTCGAGCAATATGCTGCGGCGCTGAAGAATTATGACATTCCTTCCTACATCGATTATTACCGCATACGCTCGCGTCTGGTAAAAACCAGCAATAGTGAATTCCGTGAATTTATTGGCAAGTATGAAGGCAGCGCCATCGCCGACCGCCTGCGTAATGACTGGCTGCTCATGTTGGGCAGGCGCGGTGAGTGGGACTTGTTTGATCAGCAATATCCGCAATTTGTAGTTGCCGATGATAATCAGCTGCGCTGCTATTCCCTGTTATCGAAGGCAAACAAGCAGCAAAAAGTGGCAACAGAAGCACGCAATTTGCTCAATAGCCCGCGTGACTATGGCGAAGGCTGTTATGCGCTGGTGACTTATCTGTCTGCTAACGGGCAATTCAACCAGTATGATTTATGGGCGCAAATGCGCATGGCAGCAGAAAACGGTGCCATACCCCTGGCGCAACGCATAGGCAAGTTACTGAATCTGCCAGAAAAACAAGTCGCAGAAGTCATCGACAAACCTGCCGGCCTGTTGAAAAAAGCACCGGATGCAGGCCATGCAGCACATGAGCTTTACCTGATCGCCCTTGGCCGCCTGGCCAAAACTGATCACGAGCAGGCTGCCACCACACTCAGCCGTCATGCGGCCCTGTTCACGGACAATGAAAAAGCCCTGGGTTGGGCGCAAATCGCCATGCAAGCGGCACTGAAGCTGGAGCCGGAGGCTTTAGGCTACTGGCAAAAAAGCGAAGGCGCACCGCTGACGCTAGAAGCCTATCAATGGCGCACCCGTACTGCCTTGCGTGAACTGGACTGGAAACTGGTGAAATCCAGCATCACCGCCATGCCTGCCAGCCTCAAGAGTGAACCAACCTGGGTCTATTGGTATGGCCGCGCCCTGAAGGCAGAAGGCAAAAATGAAGAAGCGCGTCTACAGTTTGCCAGCATCGCCGATCAACTCCATTTTTACGGGCAACTCGCGCTCGAAGAGCAGGGTCAGAAAATCGGTTTGCCCGCCACCGTCAAGCCATTGACGCCAGAAGAACTGGCACCGATGGAAAAAAATCCCAACCTGCAAAGAGCCCTGAGATTTTACGCCATGAATTTGCGCTTTGAAGGTACGCGTGAATGGAATTGGGAATTGCGCAAGATGAGCGAACGCCAGCATCTGGCGGCGGCTGAGCTGGCAAGACAAAACAATTTGCTGGACCGTATGGTGAATACCTCGGACCGCACCAAGGGTGAACTGGATTTCAGCCAGCGCTACCCTACGCCGTTCAATGACAGCATGTACAAGACTACTCAGGCACTGGGCATGGACATGGCCTGGGTGTATGGCTTGATACGCCAGGAATCTCGCTTCATCATGAATGCCAAGTCACATGTAGGCGCCTCTGGCCTGATGCAATTGATGCCAGCGACGGCGCGCTATGTTGCCAAAAAAATTGGCCTCGGCAATTTTGTACCTACCCAGGTCAATGATGTGGAAACCAATATCGCCCTCGGCACAAATTATCTGAACATGGTCCTGACTGATCTTGGTGGCTCGCAAGCGCTGGCATCCGCCGCTTACAATGCGGGCCCTGGTCGCCCGCGTGCCTGGCGCTCGAAGCTGAGCCGCCCGGTGGAAGGGGCAATCTTTGCCGAGACCATACCGTTTAATGAAACCCGTGGCTATGTCAAGAATGTCTTGTCGAATGCAACTTACTATGCCGCCCTGTTCGAGAAAAAACCGCAATCGCTGAAGACACGCCTGGGCATGGTAGTACCCAAGGGCATGACAGCGACTGAATCCGATATTCCCGCCAATCTTTAAGCGCTTTTAATTTTACGCATACACATCATGCAAGATACAGAAATGCAACCCGCCCTGGCCGCCCTGCTGGACCAGCACCGTGCCGGTTTGCGACTGGTGATAGGCAATAAAAATTATTCCTCCTGGTCCATGCGCCCATGGGTGTTGATGAAGGCCTTTGGCATTCCGTTTGAAGAAATACGCATCGTATTGAACCAGCCAGACACCACCAACCGCATCGCCGAATATTCTGCTGCCGATCGTGTGCCTGTCTTGCTGGCAGGTGAAATCACGATCTGGGATTCTCTGGCAATCTGTGAATACCTGGCCGAGCAATTCTCGATACTCAATCTGTGGCCAGAAGATGTCGCCGCAAGGGCCACTGCACGCAGCATCTGTGCCGAAATGCATTCCGGCTTTTCTTCGTTGCGCTTTGACATGCCCATGAATATCCGCGCCGACCTGTTTGGCAAGGGCCGCACCATAGGTTCACAGGCTGACATAGGCCGCATCAGCGAAATCTGGGAAGATTGCCTGGCCCTGTATGGTGCGCATGAATTTTTGTTTGGCGCATTCTCGATTGCCGACGCCTACTTCGCACCGGTGGTTATGCGTTTTCGCACTTATGGTGTATCGCTGGCCCCGGCCCTGCAAGCCTATGCTGACCGCGTCATTGCCCATCCGGCGGTAGCCCTGTGGGTCAGGGAAGCCTTGATGGAAACCGAAAACATGCCTGGCCATGACAGCCGCCACGGCGATTGAGCCATAGCTGCATGAAGACATAGATGAAGACATCGATGAAAACATACATCGTAGGCGGAGCCGTGCGCGATGCCTTGCTCGGCTTCCCGGTGCAAGACCGCGATTTCGTCGTCGTCGGTGCCACGCCTGAAGACATGCTGGCCCAGGGTTACCTGCCGGTAGGCAAGGACTTCCCGGTATTCCTGCATCCCAAAACCCATGAAGAATACGCGCTGGCCCGTACTGAACGCAAGACGGCTGCGGGTTACAAGGGCTTTGTCTTTCATACCGATGCAGAAGTCACGCTGGAACAAGACCTGATACGCCGCGACCTCAGCATCAATGCGATGGCGCAGGATGATGACGGTAATATCATCGACCCTTATGGTGGCCTGCAAGATATCAAAAACCGCGTGTTCCGCCATGTATCGATGGCATTTTGCGAAGACCCGGTACGCATACTGCGCCTGGCCCGCTTTGCGGCACGCTTTGCCACGCCACCGCAAGACTTCAGCGTCGCAGAGGAAACCACAGCACTAATGCAAACCATGGTCGCTGCCGGTGAGGTCGATGCTCTCGTTGCCGAACGGGTATGGCAAGAAATTTCGCGTGGTCTGATGGAAACCCGTCCTTCACGCATGTTTGCAGTCTTGCAGAGTTGCGGTGCACTGCAGCGCTTGTTGCCAGAAATTGATGCCTTGCCAAAAGTGCAAATGCAGCGCCTGATGCAATTGCTGGATGCCAGCGCACAGGCAGATTTAGCTCTGCAGCTGCGCTATGCCGTGCTCTTGCATGATTTGCCAGGCAAGCTCGTTGATGGCATCTGCCAGCGCCTGAAAGTCCCGGCAGAATGCCGTGACCTCGCTATCATGCTGGCACGTGAACATTTATGTATCAAGGACGCAGCTGGCCTGTCTGCGGCAGACACTGTCGATTTGCTCGGGCGCTGCGATGCCTACCGCAAACCCCAGCGCTTCCTCGAACTATTGCATGCAACAGCCTGCCTGTATGCCCAGCCGGACCAGCCATATGCACCACTAGCCAGCCTGAGCAAGTCGCTGGAGGTAGTACAACAAGTCAATGGCGGCGAGATTGCCAGTTTGCATACTAGCAACCCGGCACAGATTCCCGTAGCGATACGGGCAGCCAGGATAGCAGCGCTGGAAGCCATGATTAAGTAACTAAGTAAGCAGATAAATAAGTAGATAAATAAGTCACATACAAAGCCAGGTCAGGCACTGACTTCATTGCGGTTTCATTCCGGCTCCACTGAGTGAATAGAAGGTTTATTCTCAAAAACCGGGCTTTTCTGGAATAATCAGGGCAGATCATCTACAATGCATTGTGCAGTGCACAAAAAGCTACCCATAAGGAGCTGATATGAATGCGTCTGATATGTTTCCTGAAGATCCCAAACACTTGCTCGACTCTTCCAACAAGCCCTCCAAACCCACTATTTTTGTCAAGGAATTGTCAGAAAAAGACCGGCACCGCATCATGAGACACTTTCTTGGCCTTGAAGAAAGTGACCGCCTGCTACGCTTTGGTACTTACCTGCCCGATGCCATGGTAGAAAAATATGTCGATGGCATAGACTTTTCCCGCGACAAGGTATTTGGCGTCATCAGCCACAGCTTCAATGTGGTCGGAGTTGGTCACCTTGCATATGCTCCCCGCAGTGAAGATGATGAGCACAGCAACAAGGACAAGGTCGCAGAATTTGGTGTTTCAGTTTCCGGCAATGCACGTGGCAAGGGCATAGGTTCCAAGCTGTTTGAACGCGGTGCCATTCACTGTCGCAATGATGATGTTGATACCCTGTACATGCATTGCCTGTCATCAAACCAGACTATGATACATATCGCCAAGAAGGCGGGCATGGAAATCCACCGCGCCTATGGCGAAGCTGACGCCTACCTCAAGCTCTTGCCAGCCGACGCCGCCAGCATGCTCAGGGAAGCGATGCAGGAACAGGTAGCAGCGATAGACTACACCATCAAGGCCAATGCGCGTGCAGCGGCAAAATGGCTCAGGCATCTTCCTGGTGTAAAGGACAGGTCAAAGTAACCCCGGATCGGACCAGCTCTAAGTCTCGTTCCAGTTGCTATTGGACAGCAAGACAATTCCCAGAATGGTACCAATAGGAAAGCCAAATAGCATCAGTATGCCAAGTACTATCGAAGCGCCTCTGGCCCAGGGCTCTTTCTTTTGAGCACCAACAGAAGTGAAGAAATGTATAGCGACAAGTACGCAAAAAAATAATACTGATGGCAATACATCTGCAACCTTGATGACCGAACTTCCAAACACAAAGTACAACAAAGCAAAAACTAAAATAGCACCATAAAGGTAAGATAGCCAACGGTGCACCCTCGCCGAAACTTCATTTTTTGTCACGTCATTTCCCTTGCTTATCAAACCGGACCTGTCAAACCATTTGGGTAATTTTACTATTCGGACAATATGTATCAAAATGTTACCAACACAGATATTAACAAATCTCGCTGTACTTGTAAAAAATAGAATTTTCCATCAAATTCAGCTCATCGACGCAGGTCATCATGCCCCCGCCACCACCGGCAATGCCGTCGTATCCTTAATCTGCTGCAAGGCAAAACTCGACTTTACATCCAGCACAGCAGCATGCCGCAACAGCGTCTCCATCATGAAGCGCGAAAAATGGTTCATGTCTTCCACATGCACGCGCAAGAGATAGTCCATTTCGCCTGTCATCGCATAACAGGCTACCACCTCTGGCCACTGCCCAACTGAGGCCGAGAAGTCATCGCGCGGCGAGCGTGATGCGCCCTTGCCGGGGGCATCACTATGCTTTTCCAGCCGCACATTGACGTAGGCCAGCAAGCCCAGGCCTATCTTGGCCGGTTCCAGCAAGGCTACGTATTTGCGGATGACACCACTGTCTTCGAGACGCTTGATACGGCGCAGGCAGGGCGAAGGTGAGAGATTGACGCGCTCCGCCACTTCCTGGTTGGTCAGCCTGCCGTCTGCCTGCAAAATCGCCAGGATCTTGCGGTCTATCTTGTCCAGTTCAACTTCAAGCATAATCTGCCTCATAATAAATAAATTAAGCAATATTATTGCTCAGATTGACAAACCATTGGGTTATTTTGCAATTATATGGCGCGTTTCGCAGACTATACTGAGAGCTTGAGCTACATCAAAGCCAGCCTTGAAAGCGGTAGATGCAGCGGACACTGATGATCACACTGAGGAGACAGGCATGACTTTCCAAACTTGGGAAAACCCTATGGGTACCGATGGCTTTGAGTTTATCGAGTATGCAGCACCCGATCCAAAAGCACTCGGCGAATTATTCGTCACCATGGGTTTTACTGCGATAGCCAAACATCGTACCAAGGATGTGACTCTTTTCCGCCAGGGTGGTGTGAATTTCATCATCAATGCAGAACCTGATTCTTTCGCACAAAAATTTGCCCGCAAACATGGCCAGTCTGTTTGCGCATTCGCTTTCCGCGTCAAGGATGCCAACGCTGCCTACAAGCGCGCACTGGAACTGGGTGCCTGGGGTTTTGACAATAAAACCGGCCCTATGGAATTGAATATCCCTGCCATCAAAGGCATTGGCGATTCCCTGATTTATTTCGTTGATCGCTGGCATGGTAAAGATGGTGCAGATGCAGGTGCCATCGGCAATATCAGTATCTATGATGCTGACTTCGTGGCATTGCCAGGCGTGGATTCCAATCCTGTCGGCAAAGGCCTGACTTACATCGATCACCTGACCCACAATGTACATCGTGGCCGCATGAAAGAATGGGCAGATTTCTATGAAACCCTGTTCAACTTCCGCGAAATCCGTTACTTCGATATCGCTGGCAAACATACAGGCCTGAAGTCCAAAGCCATGACTTCTCCATGCGGCAAAATCCGTATTCCTATCAATGAATCTTCGGATGACAAATCCCAGATCGCTGAATACCTGGACCTGTACCACGGCGAAGGCGTGCAACATATCGCCATGGGCACCGACAATATCTATGACACCGTTGGCGGCATGAAAGCCAATGGCGTGGTGTTCCAGGACACCATAGAAACTTACTATGACCTGGTAGACCGCCGCCTGCCTGGCCATGGCGAAAACCTCGAAGAATTGCGCAAGCTGCGCATTCTGGTCGATGGTAAGAGCACAGAAACATCGCGTGAATTGCTGTTGCAGATTTTCACGACCACAGTCATCGGCCCTATCTTCTTTGAAATCATCCAGCGTAAAGGCGACCAGGGTTTTGGTGAAGGTAATTTCCGCGCCCTGTTTGAATCTATTGAGCTGGATCAGATCCGTCGTGGCGTCATCAAAGACGAAACAACTGCCTGATGCATTAAAACTTTGTTTCGCTAATAGCTAATGGAGATATGAAAGAGGCTGGTCATCATCTGATGCCGGCCTTTTTCACTGAAAAATATGGATACTATCGCTACTTCCGCTACTGCTGACACGACTGTCAGCAACGACGATTTTCTGGCCGCCGTTGCCGAAAAATCCAATGGTGCAGCCCTGCGTGGCAATTATGAAAAAGCCGATGCACAATATGTTGTCGAGCAAGACTGGGATGCCTATACCGAAGCAGAGCATGAACTGTGGCGCAAGCTGTATCAGCGCCAGATGGAACTCTTGCCTGGCCGTGCCTGCGACGAGTTCATAGAAGCACTCCACAAGATGGATGCCTCGGCTGGCATCCCGAAGTTTGAGCGTACTTCAGAAGAATTATTTGCCGCAACCGGCTGGCGCATCGTGGCCGTGCCTGGCCTGATCCCGGAACTGACTTTCTTCGAACACCTGGCCAACCGCCGCTTCCCGATCACGGTCTGGTTGCGCACGCCGGAAGAATTCAATTACATCGTCGAACCCGATGTCTTCCACGATTATTTTGGTCACGTGCCCATGCTATTCAATCCGATTTTTGCCGATTACATGCAGCTGTATGGCAAAGGCGGTTTGAAGGCGATGAAGCTGGGTGGCCTGGATTTTCTGGCGCGCTTGTACTGGTACACAGTAGAGTTTGGCCTGATCAATACCGACAAGGGTTTGCGCATCTATGGCGCGGGCATTCTGTCGTCGGGTGGCGAAGTGGAATATTGCCTGAAGCCGGGAACGACTTCACGCCATATCCATCTCGACATAGAACGCTGCCTGCAAACCCTGTACAAGATAGACAGCTATCAGGAAACCTATTTTTTCATCGACGATTTCCAGCAATTGTTTGATGGCACGGCACCGGATTTCACGCCTTATTATGAGCGCCTGAAACAACTCGATGCCTTGCCAGCCAATACTTTATTGCCGGGTGAAGTTGAATTGCTGCCGTAAGCCTGGATTGCTATTGAAGATTGATATTGAAAAATGAAATGGGAGCATCAGGCGATGCTCCCATTTTTATTTTTGCGCCGTGATGATGTTGGACACGCGCGTCCACACCTGGGTACGGCCATTTTCTGGCTTGTCCTTGTAGGCTGTGACTTCCAGCTCAGTCTGGCTCAGCATGCGCATCTGGCAGGCATAGGTCTGACCATCGGCACGGTTAAAAATCTTGCCTGACCAGGTGTCGGCCTTGCCTGGCGTAAAACCTTCCATGATGGTCTTGCCCAGCACAGGCGTGGCGGGCATGGATGTTGGGGCAGCGCCCATGGCAGCCATGTTGCTGACATTGCCCGCATCATTGACCTTGCTGACTTTGCCGCACAAGGCTTCGCCACAATTGCTGATCTGCACTTCCAGGCTGCCACTTTGCGTGAGCCAGGTACCGGCAACTGCGCTAGCCTTGCTACTGGCAAGATTGTTCGACTGGATTTGAGCTTCCACAGGTGCCAGGTAATAATCAGACAAACCAGCCTGCTGCGCCTGGGCAGACCAGGCACTCATCAATACAGTGGGGAAAGTGGTGATAACGATCATTTGCTTTTTCATGTCAGTTCTCCTTGAGTTGTCGAGGTGATTAATTCATCACGGCAAACTCATTAGACAGGCACAAGGTATCTGGCACATGTCAGGAAATGCCATATTTGCATCTACATATGTGTCAACAGCACCCAGATACACTGGGATACAAAAGATTTTGCCTCTGCCGCGATTTAAGCTATAAAGCCCTATGAGCGTAGCGAATAGATGAGCACAAAGCCCGACACATGGAAAACACAGAATCCCCGGATCACATCCTCATCGTTGATGATGATGCAGAAATACGCGAACTGACTGCCCTGTACCTGCGCAAGAATGGCAACAAGGTCAGCACGGCTGCGGGTGGCAAGCAAATGCGCGCCTTGCTCGAAGGCAGTGCCATCGACCTCATCGTGCTTGATATCATGATGCCGGGCGAGGATGGCTTGAGCCTGTGCCGTGAATTGCGCTCTGGCCCGCATAAAGTCATCCCAATATTTTTTCTGACGGCACGCGCTGAAGAGACTGACCGCATCGTCGGCCTGGAGATGGGTGCCGATGATTACCTGACCAAGCCTTTCGCCGCACGCGAACTGCTGGCAAGGATCAAGGCCGTCTTGCGCCGTACACGCATGCTGCCGCCCAAACTGCGCGAACAAAAGCCACCAGCCATGTTGCAATTTGGCGAATGGCAACTCGATACCCTGGCACGCCATCTGCTCGATAAAGACGGTGTCATGGTCACGCTCAGCGGGGCGGAATACCGTCTGCTGCAAGTCTTTGTCGAACACCCGCAGCGAGTATTGAACCGTGACCAGTTACTGAACCTGACACAGGGTCGCGATGCCGATCTGTTCGAGCGCTCCATCGATTTGCTGGTCAGCCGCCTGCGCCAGCATTTGCGTGATGATGCGCGCGAGCCGCGCTATATCAAAACCGTGCGCAGTGAAGGTTATGTATTTTGCGCACAGGTCACGGCACCCGAGGAGGCTTGATGCACATCATAGAAAGCCCGCACTGGCCGCACACCCTGTTTGGCCGTCTATGCCTGATTTTGCTCAGTGCGCTGCTAATGGCGTATGCACTGTCGTTTGCGTCTTCGCAATGGGACAAGATGCAGGTCAGGAAAAATCATATGGTTTACTCAGTAGGCAAGGATGTCGCCAATGCGATTTCATTTCTTGACCGGCTGCCAGTCAGTGAACGTCAGGGCTGGCTGGACAAACTTGCCCGCAACAACTATGAATATACTTTGCATGCCGCCCCTGCTGATGCCAAGGACAGCATAGACCTGGACATTGCCAACGAGGCGATAGAGGCCATCAAAAATAATCTGGAGCATCCGGCAAAAATCCGGATCAGCGTACGTACTGAAAACGATAAAAAAATCCTGCAATTACATCTGGCTCTGAGTGATGGCGCGCCACTGACCGTGCGCCTGACTGCAACGCCATACACCATACAATGGAACATGTTCTCGCTACTCTGCGTACAGCTTGCCATCATCATGCTGGCAAGCTGGCTGGCCGTCAAGACGGCGACACGCCCTCTGGCGATGCTGGCCGACGCCGCAGATGCGATGGTCAAGCCGGGCGCCAGGCCACAGTTCCCTGCCCGCGCACCGCGTGAAGTATTCCGCGCAGCGACTGCCTTCCAGAACATGCAGGAACGCATAGATACGTACCTCGCAGAACGCATGCAAATCCTGGCCTCCATCACCCACGACCTGCAAACCCCCATCACCCGCCTGCGCCTGCGCACCGAACTCATGGACGACGACAGCCAGCGCGACAAAATGCAGGCCGACCTGCACGCCATGCAAAAACTGGTAGAGCAAGGTCTGGCCTATGCCAAGGTACAAAACCAGCTGCAAGCCGACCAGGAAGCCAGCAGCAAAATCAATCTCGATGCCCTGGCTGGCAGCCTGGTACAAGACTATTGCGACACCGGCCAGCAGGTCAGCCTGCATGGCAATAGCAGCCAGATCATACAGACCCGCCCCCTGGCCCTGTCCCGTTTGCTCGGTAATCTCATCGACAATGCTCTTAAGTTTGGTGGCGAAGTAGAACTTATTTTAAGTAGCGATACACAGCACGCAATCATCACGGTACAGGACACAGGCCCAGGCATCCCTGAAGAACAATGGGAAGCTGTCATGCAACCTTTCGTGCGACTTGAATCTTCCCGTAACCGTGAGACTGGTGGCGCAGGGCTGGGACTTGCTATCGTGGCGCAACTGGCGCTGCAATTGCATGCGCAAATACGGTTTGCCAATCGTGAAGACGGAGGCTTGGCGGTGAGTGTCAGCTTGCCTTTGCAGACTGCGGTGGGGTAGGTTTAATCGGTGAGCAGTTGATCGCGAAGAATGTGAGTGGCGGTCGTGGTGACGTTGAGGTTGCCGTTGCTGTTGGGTTTGACTTTGGGGTTGAGGCTGTTTTTGACTTTCGCTGTTCCCATGTGTAGCCGCCATTTGTGCAGTACAGAAAATGGATCAAGAAATGCCCGTGTTTGAGGTGTAGCTGGGGTTTCGAAGTGCATGCACTTCGCCTGCGTAACGGCAATCGCTTGCAAGCGATTGTGCGCCCTGCAAGGGTAGCGAGTTTCGGATCTTCCCATTTTTTGTACTGCACAAATGGGAACCCCGAAGGGGCGGCTACGCCTGGGTCGCCTTTCTTTGAATTCTTTCTTTGGCGACGCAAAGAAAGAATTTCGGCCGCCGGGCCGAGATCCGGCTTGGTTCTACGAAGGGCAATTTATTTTAAACGATACGGTATGCAATAAAAGCCACTGGATTCCAGCCAAAAGCACGCTGGAGCGCCAGCCCGGTGGAATGACGATAACTTTATTGCCGTCAATTTGAATTCTTTCAGCTCGGCATCATGTCGAAACCGTGGATTCCATCTGCATCAAAATACCAAGATGCCGATCACACCCTCCAATACTCCCCCTCAGCCCTCTCCATCAATCCATTCATAATAAACTCCCGCCGCAAGGTCGCGAAATCAGAATGAAACTGCAACAAGAAGCTATTGATATCAGCCTCCACATACCGCCGCTCAAACTGTAATTGGTCCACCAGCCAGCGCAAAATCACCAGCCGCTTTTTACGCTGCTCAGGAATACTCACCAGCCGCCCATCCTTGACGAAAGACTTCATCACCCGCTCAGCCTCAACTTCGGTGGACTGCAAATCCAGCATGATCTGGGAGGCATCCCAGTTCGCTTTGAAACGCTCGGTGCGGCTGGCTTGCAGACGTTGCTGCGCCAGGTTCAGCCAGCTCGCGCTGCCATAGCCCTGCACCAGATCACGCCCGATAGTGTCCCAATATTCAGCAGCAGCACTGACACCCAATGCCTGCAAATAATCACTGGTGACGACGAGGTATTGCTTACGGTAAGGCAGCAAATAACCAGCTTCGTTAGCTCGCAATTGCTCCTGCGCTTCGGCATAGCTGGCATACCAGTGATTGATGAAGACCGACACCTCGGGACCATGCCAGAAGTCACCCATGTCTTCACCAGGTCTGGCTTCGCCACCGAGGACGATGCGGGCATGTTCCCAGTTCTGGAAACCGGCATCGGCTGCAGCCAGGTTCATGCAGTGCTTGAGTTGCCAACTCTCGGGAATTTCCCATTGGCGCTGGCGGCTTAAGATCAGGGCGCGTTTGCTGGCTGCGGTATTGCGCGTCTCCAGCAGCTTTTGCAATAAACGGGCACGGGTTTTAATTTCTGTAGTCAATGCGTTCATGCTGCAGCTCCAGTCAATGTGGGCTGTTGTGTGATGAACAATGATGGGTGATACGACGATAACATGATGAACTCCAGTTCGCTTATCGACGACCCGCTGACGTCAAACGAAACATGGCAATTATCACATTAATTTGGATGTGCATTTGCAGGGTGAGAGCCTCTTTTGCGGGTAGGCGCCCCTTAGCACCTGTGCCGCAATTGTAGGCTCGCCTCAGAATTTCGTCAACCATGCAACTAATGCAAGGCTGGCAAACTGGCGAGGGACACACCCAGCACAATCAGCACTGCACCAATGAAACGATTCAATATCACTTGCTGCCTGAGCATGCCTGCACGCAGGCGATGATCTGAAAAGAACAGGGCAACCAGGCTGAACCATATCCAGTGCGCGGCAGACATAAACAAGCCATAAGCAAATTGCGCCAGCAGGCTGGTATCAACTTGCACGACCTGGGTATAAGTGCTCAGGACAAATAAAGTGGTTTTGGGATTAAAGGCATTGGTCATGAAACCTGCACGCAAGGCCGCCAGATTATTTAATGACTGCCCTGCTCCAGCTTCTGTACTGATGACCGCACGGGCAAAAAAAGTCTGGTAGCCGATATAAATCAAATAGACCGCACCGATAATCTTGATGGCGAAATACAGGCTGGGTGATTTGGCAATCAACAGGCCCACACCCAGCATGGTGTACATGACGTGCACTTGCACGCCCAGCGCAATGCCACTGGCAGCCAGCAGACCCGCACGACGGCCATACAGATAACTGTTCCTGGTGACCATGGCAAAGTCAGCTCCGGGGCTGATGACGGCCAGGATGGTGATGATGGCGACGGCAATGAGTTCTGTCATTTTCTTCCTCAGGATAAGAAATATTTACTTGTGATGAAAGATCACACATGCTTGTATTCTGAAGCACAGCATTAATTATAAAAATCGATATATACTCAGCCATATCATTGAGAAAATCTCACATATGTCCAGGCACCTGCCATCCCTGAATGCGATACGCGTTTTTGAAGTCGCCGCACGCCATTTAAGCCTGGTCAGGGCAGCAGAAGAACTGCATGTGACCCACGGCGCTGTCAGCCGTCAGATCAAACAACTCGAAGAAAACCTGGGCGTGGAATTGTTCGAACGCCGCAACCGCGCCATTTTCTTGACACGCGCAGGCTTGAGTCTGCAAGGCACTTGCACTGACATCATGCGGCAACTGGAAGCAGGTTTGCGCCAGCTCAGACAGGCAGATGATCAACCGCTGGTAGTGTCGTGTGAACCGACGATAGCCATGCGCTGGCTGATCCCACGCCTGGGCAAATTCAGGCAGCTACACCCTGAACTGGAGATTCATTTATTTGCCGCTGGCGGGCCTGTCGATTTGCGCCATGGACATATAGACCTGGCTTTGCGACGCAATGATTTTGTCTGGGATGCAAACTACCATGTAGCCAAAGTCGCCCGTGAACTGATCGCTCCGGTTTGCACACCAGGCCTGCTGAAACAAGGCAAACTGCCACTGAACCAGCAATGCCTGTTGCACACGGCAACCCGGCCCGATGCATGGCAGCAATGGCAAAAACTCAGCAGGCAAACTGCACGTGGCAAAGGCCGGGCGACCTACGAACATTTTTACCTGAGCCTGCAGGCGGCTTGCGCTGGCCTGGGTGTGGCGATGGCATCAGCGTATATGGTGGAAGATGAAATCCGCAGCGGGCAACTCATTGCGCCTCATGTTTTCATGGAAGACGGCACAGACTATGTCTTGCTGTCAGCCCTGCCCTTTGATGAAGACCAGCGCCGTCTGGCGTTTCTGGGATGGTTGCAACAAGAACTGGAAGTGACGGCACAGGCCGTCACTGACCTGACTCAATAAACGCTGGGTTCACCCGGAGGACGTGTTTTGAAACGCTTGTGCGCCCAAAAGTATTCGGCTGGCGCTTTCAAAATTTCCTGCTCAATGAAGGCATTCATATAACGCGTAGCCGCGACGATATCATCGCCCGGATAATTTTGCCAGGGCTCGTGGAAAGTTACTTTCCAACCCTTGTAGTCAGGCAAAATAGTCGCGATGACGGGGATGACTTTCGCACTCGTAGTCGCGGCAATTCTCGGCACTGCAGTCAATGTCGCTGCGGGCACGCCAAAGAAAGGCACAAACTCGGCATCCTTGGCACCAAAGTCCATATCCGGCAACATAAAGAAAGGCAGGTTTTCACGCATGGCGCGGATGATGGGTTTGACGCCTTCCGCCCGTGAAAACAGTTTTACAGGGCGAAAGCGCGAGCGCCCTTTGCGCAGCGCTGCATCAAACACCTTGCTGCGCTGGCGGGTGTAAATGGAACACAGCGATGACTCCAGCATCACCGCCACGCCTGCCACATCGAGACTCACAAAATGCGGGCACATCAATATGGTAGGGCTCTCTGCCATTGCTGCCATGGGTACGGCAGGGTGTATCTGTATGAGCCGCTTCAAACGCGCTTCTGATGCCCACCAGAGTATGCCGCGTTCCAGCACGCTGCGGGCATAGACCTGGAAATGACGTTTGGCGATGGCCTGCCTTTCGGCTTGGCTCAAATGCGGCAGGCAAAGCGCCAGATTCGTCAGCGTGATATGCCTGCGCTTGCGTATCAGCATAAATAATATGCTGCCCACACCTTCACCCAGGCGGCCAAGCAGCGGCAACGGCAACCAGTGCAATATCCACATCAGGACCAGCACTGCCCTCATGCTGGCTCCCTGTCTGTGCCGCTTTCCGGCCCATCAACGCCATCCGGTTTCTTGTAGCGGTTATAACTCCAGAAGTACTGCGCAGGGGATAGCGCAATCAGTTTTTCCATGCCGCGATTGATGGCTGTAGCCTGTGCCACCGGATCTGTACCCAGCTCTTCTTCAAAAGGCACGAAGCGGACCACATAGCCGCGCCCGCCGGGCAGGCGCTCTGCAAAAGTCAGGATAATCGGCGCGTCTGTCATGCCATGCAATTTGGCAGACAGGGTCATGGTATAGGCGCGTTTGCCAAAGAATTTGGCCCAGACACCCTCGCCTTCTTGCGGCACCTGGTCGGGCAGCAAACCTATCGCCTCACCTTTTTTAAGTGCCTTGGCCATGATCCTGACACCAGAGAAATTTGCCGGTGCCAGCAAAAGATTGTCACGGGCGCGTGCGCCTTCTATCAATGGTTTTAAAGCCGCCTTGCGTGGCGGGCGGTATAAGACAGTCAGGCGGGTACGTACGGCGATGCTTTGGGCGACGATTTCAAAACAGCCCAGATGTGGTGTCAAAAATATCACGCCTTTCTTGGCATCCAGCGCGGCCTGCACCAGCTCCCAGTTCTCTATCGTCGCCGTTTTTAATACCCTGTCAGGCTTGGCGCACCAGATAAAGGGCAGCTCCAGGATATTCTTGCCTGCCTCACGCACGGCAACATGCAAATGCTCAGGAAAACCGGCACGCGTGATATTTTGTTTCAGGCGGCGGCGATACGATCCCGACAGCAAATAGACGAACCAACCCAGCGCGGCTCCGGAAAAATGCAAGACCGACAATGGAAAAATGGAAAGGAAACGAAACAAAGTGACAAGCATGATGCTGCTCAATTATCAGTATAATAATAAGGGTATATTCGACAGACTATGCAGAACGAGCGTAAAATATCACATATTGGCTAGCTCTGACCTGCTTTAGGGCAGGATAAACACAGAAGGCAAGCCACCGCCGAGTTAATGACAACTTGCGAGGCGGTTAATAAAATTCGCTAAAGCGTCGCAGGACTCTTCCGACTGCGGCATAATTTTTACGGTCAATTTTTTATAGGAGCCTGCGATGGCTAATGATTTTCTTTTCACCTCTGAATCAGTATCCGAGGGACATCCGGACAAAGTCGCCGATCAGATTTCCGACGCGATTCTGGATGCGATCTTTGAACAGGATCCCCGTTCCCGCGTTGCTGCCGAAACTCTGACCAATACTGGTCTGGTCGTTCTGGCTGGTGAAATCACCACGAATGCCCACGTTGATTACATACAGGTCGCACGCGACACCATCAAGCGCATAGGCTACGACAATACCGATTATGGTATCGATTACAAGGGTTGCGCGGTATTGGTTGCTTACGACAAGCAATCCAATGATATCGCCCAGGGTGTTGATCAGGCTTCTGACGATCACCTTAACACCGGTGCCGGTGACCAGGGTCTGATGTTTGGTTATGCCTGCGATGAAACACCAGAACTGATGCCTGCGCCAATTTACTATGCGCACCGTCTGGTAGAGCGCCAGGCACAATTGCGCAAGGATGGCCGTTTGCCTTTCCTGCGCCCGGATGCCAAGAGCCAGGTCACCATGCGTTATGTCGATGGCAAACCGCACAGTATCGACACTGTCGTGCTGTCCACCCAGCATCACCCTGACCAAAGCGAAACCTCCACCAAGATGAAGCAGTCTTTCATTGACGCAGTCATTGAAGAAATCATCAAACCAGTCTTGCCTAAAGAATGGTTGCTGGACACTAAATTCCTGATCAACCCGACTGGCCGTTTCGTTATCGGCGGCCCGCAAGGTGATTGTGGCCTGACTGGCCGCAAGATCATCGTTGATACCTACGGCGGTGCCTGCCCTCATGGCGGCGGCGCTTTCTCCGGTAAAGACCCTACCAAGGTAGATCGTTCTGCTGCCTATGCGGCACGTTATGTCGCCAAGAATATCGTCGCTGCGGGTATCGCGCGTCAATGCCAGATCCAGGTAGCTTATGCGATTGGTGTAGCACGCCCAATGAACGTGACTGTTTACACTGAAGGCACAGGCGTCATCCCTGATGACCAGATCGCCGCACTGGTGAATGAGCATTTTGACCTGCGTCCAAAAGGCATTATCCAGATGCTGGACTTGCTGCGCCCTATCTATTCCAAGACAGCCGCTTACGGCCACTTTGGTCGTGAAGAGCCGGAATTCACCTGGGAACGTACCGACAAGGCAGCAATTCTGCGCGCTGCTGCCGGACTGTAGTATCTTCATTGTTTTAAGTAATAGGTAGCACTGGGAGTAGAAGCGAGAATGCCGGTCAGTTTTATGAGAAGTAAGTTCTGCGCATCTCGCTGCAAAAACCTCAGTGCTTTGTTTGCGGTGGCTGGCCTGCTGGCCATGCAATCTGCAAACAGTCTGTCTGCTACCCCTGCTATCCCTACCACGCCTGCTTCGCCTGCTGCATCAGTTCCACCAGCAGCATCTACGCCTTCAGCGGCGTCAGCACCATCAACACCAATCAAGCCACCTGTCAAACCAAAAATCATCAGCGACTGGTGTACGCCACTGGTAGCACGCTTGCCCAAGGTCAGCCTGACTGACTGCAAGAACAGCAAACTGAGTCCTACTGGTGCCAATTCTCTCAATGGTTTCCCGGTACTATTCCGCGATATCAAGGCAGATGCCAAACACCCGCAAGCGATACGGGTACTGCTGCTGGGTGGCATACATGGCGATGAACAGACGGCGTCTTCCGTTGTGTTCAAATGGATGGAAGCCATGCAAAAAAGCCCGTTGGAATTCAACTGGCGCGTGGCACCTGTGGTCAACCCTGATGGCCTGCTGGCCCCCAAGCCACGCCGCGTCAATGCCCGTGGCATAGACCTGAACCGCAACTTCCCCACGCCCAACTGGCAAAAAGAAGCGCCAAGCTACTGGGCCCGCGTGACACGCAGCGACCCGCGTCGCTATCCAGGCAAGGCACCGATCTCTGAACCGGAAAGCCGCTGGGTGTATGAAACCATAGAAAAGTACAAGCCCGACGTCATCATCTCTGTCCACGCCCCTTTTGGCGTACTCGACTTTGACGGCCCAACCACTCCACCGAACCGCTTTGGCCGCCTGATCTATAATCGCGTCGGTGTCTATCCCGGCTCACTCGGCAATTACAGCGGCCTGCACAAAGACATCCCGGTGGTCACCATAGAACTGCCAAACGCCACGCAAATGCCGCCAGACGCAGAAGTACAGCGCATCTGGCAAGACATGCAGACGTGGATACGGCAGAACGTGGCGACACCGTTGAAGACGGCACGTAATCCTTGAATTTGCATCTGCATTAACTACATCGTTTATCCTGTGGACTTACTGTGCAGTCTCATCTTCGATTAAGAAAGCCATGGTCCGGTTTTTGTCCAGCATCCATTGCTGCGCCAGACTTTGCACTTTGCTCAGGGATATCTTCTCTGCACTATCCCTGACTGTGAAATACCAGCTCCAGTCATTGGCAACCAGGTAAAGCGGCAATGCTACGGCATAACGCTCTGCGTCATTCTTGCGGGACTGAAAACCCTTGAGCCACTCTGCCTTGGCACGATCCAGTTCAGCCTGAGTAAAAGGATGTTCCAGAATGTCTTTTTCCAGACTCAGGAGTCTGGCTTTGGCATCGGGCAGCAAGTTACCCGATCCATATGGCAATAGGGACCTGACAAACAGGATACTGTCATCCAGATAAGGCGTCACATAAACGCCGATTTTTTCTGTCATCGTGGCATCTGCAGATTTTTTCTCCTGACACCGGTCTTTGAGTATGCTGGCAATCAAATGAACCGCAACAAAATCTGGATCACCAACAGGCACAACACGATAGGCACTGATCATGCCCGGCGCAGTGCGCCTATAGCTCAGGCTGATTTCTTGCGCGGCAAGCTGGGTAATCTTTTCAAATCGCCTGTGCTGGAGAACAGATTCAGGTTTGGGTATGCTGGCAAAGCGGGCTTGAATTAGCTCCAGCATTTCTGTATTGTCAAAATTGCCGGCGACAATCAGGCTGGCATTATCGGGCCGGTAATAGCTTTGCCAGAATATTTTAAGTTTATTCAGGTTGGCATTCGCCAGATCACTTTTATCACCCAGAGTATTGCGCCCGCTTGCCTGGCCTGGCCGCATGGCAATCACAGTTTTTCGCAATAAACTTGCATCATGTTTGCTGCTCGTGTTGCCTATCTCTTCATAGACTTCCTGCAATGCGGTCTTCAAACTGTCTTCACTATAATTGAACTGGCTCATGCGCTCGGCATCCAGCGAGAGTATCCATTCCAGCTCTTTGCGGCTGCTGATGTTTTTTGTTCTGTAATACGTATAGTCGCTGCTAGTAATACCCAAGCGGCTGATGTGTTTTTCTTTTAAATCATCTTCCAGTCTCGGGTAGAGCAAAGAACTGCGCTGCGCGACAAAATGCTCAAACATATGCGCCAGTCCCGATTGCCCTTCCAGCTCACCTGCACTGCCTGTGCGGTACACCAGATTCACGACATAAAGGCTGGATTTGGCATCAGGCATAAGCAGTATCTGCAAACCATTCTTCAACTGATACTCATGTACGCCCTCAATACTGCGGACAAAGCGCACTTGCGTGTCATTACTTACTGTTGTTCCTACTTTTTCCGAATCCGCGGCAAAGCTGCCTGCCTGCACTTGCCAAAAAAGGCTGAGTAACAATATTCTTGAAAAAATACGAGGAGTCATAGATATGAAGGCACTTTAAAAATTAGTATGATTTAAAAAATTTTACTTAAGGTTTCCCTTGTCAGTTACCTGAAAAAATATCGGGAAATTCTCATCAACTGCTTTTGCTTAAGAAGTGCCGTCAAGAATGAATTGACTTTAAGCAAACTCTAATAATATCCTTGTGTTACTATTTATTCAACATCAATCCGGTGTTGACGTGTTGTGATGAACTCAAGGACCTGAAGGAACTTATGAAATCCATTCAATCGATATTGGCATGCCTGCTCTGCGCCACAGCAACCGTCAGCCACGCTGGAATATTGTGTGCAACAGCAAAAAATACGCAGGAAGAAGCCCAGTGCATGACTGCCGAAGTGAGCAAGGCAGACAAGAAGCTGCAGACCTACCTGCAAGCTGCCAAAAGCCGCATTGACAGAACTCCGGACGTCAAGCTCAACCTCGATAACGCGCAAAAATCCTGGGAACAATATCGCTCCGCCCATTGTGGTGATGTCTATACTTATTGGGCACAAGGCAGCGTGCGCTATCGCCAGTCTGCCCAGTGCCAGCTTGACCTGACACAAAACCGTACCCATGATGTGTGGCAAGCCTACCTGACCTATGCAGACAGCACGCCACCTGTACTGCCCCGTCCCTGAAGCCTAAACCTTAAGCCAGCGTGGCGGACAGGTAGGTTTTGATAATCGGTTGTACAATGCAATGCTGTTTTATCCGGCGTTTCATACATACCCCACGAAGAAACCTTACAGGAGAACACCATGCAGCTTCGCGAAGACTTTAATAGCCTGGTTGGTAGCACTGAAGATAGTACGGCAGTCAACCGCCGCAGTTTCATGCAAACCGCAGTTGGTGTCGGCTTTGCCGCAGCAGTTGCACCAGTGAGCGCGCAAACCATGATCAAGACTGACCGCGCCGGTCTGACAGATGGCGTGGCAAAACTGACTGTCGCCGGTGCAGAAGTACCTTTGTACTTTGCCAAACCCGAGGGCAAGAGCAATTTGCCAGTGATACTGGTGATTTCCGAAATTTTTGGTGTGCATGAACATATTGCCGATGTCGCCCGCCGCTTTGCCAAACAGGGTTATCTGGCGATTGCGCCTGAATTGTTTGTGCGCCAAGGCGATGCAAAAAATGCTGCCAGCGTGGCCGAACTAATCAAGGAAATTATTTCCAAAGTGCCTGATGCGCAAGTCATGGGTGATCTCGATGCTTCAGTTGCATGGGCAGCCAATAATGGTGGCGACACCAAGCGCCTGGGCATCACTGGCTTTTGCTGGGGTGGCCGCATCACCTGGATGTATTCTGCCTACAACCCGAATGTCAAAGCCGGGGTGGCCTGGTATGGCAAGCTGGTCGGCGATGCCTCGGCATTGACGCCCAAGCACCCTATTGATATCGCCGCCAACCTGAAAACACCGGTGCTGGGCCTGTATGGTGCCAAGGACCAGGGTATCCCTGTGGAATCTGTCTTCAAGATGGAAGTGGAACTCAAAAAAGGCAATAGCAAATCAGAATTCAAGGTGTATGAAAATTCTGGCCATGCCTTCAATGCTGACTATCGCCCCAGCTATAACGAAGCCGATGCCAAGGATGGCTGGGGCCGTGCTCTGGCCTGGTTCAAGGCCAATGGCGTAGTGTAATTATCTTCTTCTCTGTATCACGATCACGAGCAGATCCGGTGCAAGCGATTTGCCAGATCTGCCTCTTTCATCTTATCCCAGGACCACTACCATGCACACTTACGACTATGACTTATTCACGATAGGCGGCGGTTCTGGTGGTGTGCGGGCCAGCCGCTTTGCTGCGCAATATGGTGCCCGGGTTGCTCTGGCAGAATCGGGCCCGCTGGGTGGCACATGCGTGAACGCAGGTTGTATCCCTAAAAAACTGATGTCGTATGCCGCGCATTATCATAACGACTTTGAAGAGGCTGCTGGCTTTGGCTGGAGCCTGGGTGAGCAGCGTTTTGACTGGCCTACCCTGATCGCCAACAAGGACAAGGAAATCGCCAGGCTCAATGGCATCTACAGCCAGATACTGACGAATGCAAATGTGGATGTCATCGCCGGTCATGCGCAGATAGTGGATGCGCATACGGTTGTGGTGAACGGCAAAAGCTATAGCGCACATCATATCCTGATCGCTACTGGCGGCCACCCGGTCAAGCCAGAATTGCCAGGCAGTGAACTGGGCATTACGTCGGACGAATTCTTTCACCTGCCTGCCCTGCCGCGCCATGCGATAGTACAAGGTGGTGGATATATTGCGGTAGAGCTAGCCTCCATCCTGAACGGCCTGGGTTGCAAGGTCACGCTGGTACAACGCGGGATGCAAATCTTGCGCAGCATGGATGCAGACCTGGGGCATTTCCTGATTGCGGAAATGCGCAAAAAAGGCGTGGATATTGCACTCGATACCAGCATTGTTTCTATAACCGCACAAGGTGACAGCAGACAGGTAGTGCTGAGCGATGGCCGTACGCTGGAAAGTGACTGCATCCTGTTTGCGACAGGCCGTAAACCCAATGTCAGAGGACTGGGGCTGGAGAACGCCGGCGTGCTGGTGCGCGAGAATGGTGCCATCAGCGTGGATGAGCACTTCGCCACCAATGTCCCGCATATCTATGCCATCGGCGATGTCATCGACCGCGTGGCACTGACCCCGGTGGCACTGGCAGAAGGCATGGTCGTTGCAGCCAACCTGTTCCAGCATGGCCGCAAGCTGATGTCCTATGAAAATATTCCCACTGCCGTGTTCAGCCACCCGAATGTCGCCACCCTGGGCATGACAGAAGCCAAAGCACGTGAAAAACATGCGCATGTCAGAATCTTCAAAAGCGAATTCAAGGCACTCAAACACACGCTGTCTGGTTCCAGCGAACGCTGCCTCATGAAAATGATCGTTGATGCCGATACCGACCGTGTACTAGGCATGCACATGGTAGGGCCGGACGCTGGCGAAATCATCCAGGGCTTTGCAGTGGCAATGCAATGCGGTGTGACCAAAGCACAGGTCGACGCCACCATAGGTGTGCATCCTACGATTGCAGAAGAGTTTGTGACGATGAGGACGGCAGTAGTGTAGCTAAAGGAAACTGTTCCGGTAAATAGATAGTGCCGGTGTTTCGTAGTTTTTAGTATTTTCCTTGAACTCATTCCTTCTGACACGACTTTGCATAAATTTCATCTCCCATTTTTCCTCGCCATCATGCTTGGCCTGTTTTCAAACAACTCCCATGCTGCATGCACCGATGACTTACTGGGTGATTTTGCCAGCGAAAAAAATGGCTCTGCCATCATCAGGATAGAGAAAATACAGGGTGAACTTACCTACCGCATGTCAACTGACAGCCAGCAGTGGGACGCCAATGTTCACAAAAGTGCGTTGGTCACGCAGGACAAATTGTTGCAGTTACTAAAAGAGCAGAGCCTGCTCAAGACTTCATGCGCGATATGGGTGGACAGCGGTGTGCTGATGAAACTACCCGTGGGAACAGCCGTGCAAGTCAGTTCACCCACACAAAAATCTTATATAGACAGGGAGGTGACGACAGGCTATGTCTATTACATCATGCAAGGCTTCATGCTGGAAGCGATTGATTTGTACCCGGTTGCCGCCAAAGGTATTTCTCCAGCCACACCTGAACCTTTGAAGAAAAGGCCTGATGGCAAAGAAGTCGCTGATGCTGCGGTAATTTGCCAGGGTAAAAGACGGCCGGACATGAAACAGGTGGCTTTTGATCACTTGCGTGCCAGCACAAAAGACTGGTTCAGGAAACGTTCACCACAAATGCAACTGGAATTTATCTGTGGCCAGTTGCTGCATGCAGAAATGCTCAAATTTCCTGGCATGGCAACAAAGGATGAAAAGGAAAGAACTATCATCCTGGAGAATTTGCGTGAGCTACTGCGGGCAGGCCAGATACCGCGTGATGAAAATGGCGATGCGCAATGGCTAAATGCAGGCATTGCACTTCTGAGAGGAAATCATGACTGGAACATGATCGTGGCTTTGCAAAAAGAATTTTATGATTTGTTCGATCAAGCCATCTTCCCGCACCTGGCTGTACCTGCCCCCTATGAAAACAGCTACGCCAATACCGAGTTGCTGAAACTGACACGGTTCATGCCAGCAGCGCAAGCACTGCGCGTATTAAAGAAATTCAATAAAAAAAACTTCTTGAGCAACTCTCGCGAAAGGCCAGAGACAAGACGCTATGCCCTGTCGCCAGTAGCGATGGAATTATTGCAGCAGTATCCTGACCTGGGCATAGTACCTGCAACTACCCTCGACTTTCTGTTTTCACAGGCAGGTCCTAACGCAGTCAATGACAGGGAATTGATGCGCAATGCTGTAGCCACTAAAAACGCAGATGCTGTACTACAGCTACTAAAACGTGGTGCAGATCCACTGCGGAGAGAAGTTTTATCACGCGCCTGGGATAAACCAGCCTACCCCAGCTTGCTGGCAGCAGCGCTGGCGCAGCATGCGGCCACAAAAGCAAAAACCCTCTTGCCCCAGATTGAAGCCGAAGCTGTGCTCAGCCGCATACTTGCCACCCGCGATTATGAAAAGAAAATTGACTGGCAAGAAGTGGATTTTTTAATCAGTGCTGGTGCAGATATCAATCATATGTTTGGGCAGAACATCCCAGAGAACATCGGTGTATATGCACACATGCGTCCTGAAAGTACCATGCAATTGATAGCGCACGGCTTGCAACTAGACAAAAATCACGCGTACGATGATGGCAAGAACAAGACCTCAGGCGAATTACTGCCTTTGTATTTGCGATTTGAGGGTTATGAGCCGCATCGCGAAGACCTGATACGCGCCATGCTCACAAAATACAATAATGTGAATATTGCCTCAGGATGCACGACCTGTGGCCTGAATTATCCACTGGACTACGCGCTCAAATCCGGGCGGGCGGACCTAGTGAAAACCTTTCTGGAATTTGGTGCCAATCCAAATAATGTGAACAAGGATGGTTCATTAAGTTTTTGGCAGGCGATCATCAAAAACCAGACTGATATGCTGGAGATGATGGCCGCTTCCGAATTTAAACTCAATTTGAATGCTACTGATAAAAATGGCATCTCAGCACTGGCCTGGGCCAATTGCCTGAAAGCCGATGCGGCAGCAGCATGGCTGAACAAAAACGGGGCGCTGGAAATTGGCCGCGAGATTTGTGCGAAAGTTAAGTAACCATATTTTAATTTTTCTGCAGGATATAGTCTGCCCTTCACCACCTCTCGGCAACGCCTGACATGCCTGTAGAACCACTCTTGCGCGCTCAAAGCGGAGGTCAGTTTAGATATACATCCTGCGCTGACAGAGAAATTTATGGCGATGCGGACGGCGGTAGTGTAGGCTGATGAAGCTACCCAAACCCAATCTCGCAAGTGACTACCCAATAACACTTGCAGACTATCGTGTGTTTTACTAGAACTCATTTCATAAATAGGGATGAGTGCGAACAAGACGATTTGGGATGCAGTGCAAGGCCTCAGCGACTTTACCTCTGCAGCTAAGGCTCATGCCTTAGCAAAGGAGGGGTGGCATACTAAGCGCAGCAATGCGCCCAAATCGTCAGTTCACTAAGGGTTTGCCTTATAACATGTACCAGATAACATAGAATTTATTTTTGATGATGCAAGCATTAATTGCCGTGTCAGCATTGCCATTCCGCGTTATGAGGCAAACGCACCTCATTCATATTTATGAAATGAGTTCTATATATATTGATACTAAACGCAAGAGCAGCAAAATATAGCACCTCTATGAGAAATTGAATTCCCCAGGTATCAACAGCATAGATTTATATTTGATAAAGTATCATTGCTCATTTTCACTATCGCACCAATCGACAATTTATGCCTGGAATCCATTCACACGTACTATCACTTGCAGAATTTCTTTCTAAAAATCCAAACTATAGAGATGACACTATCAATGTATATCTCAGCTCCTTAGGATTGAACGATCAAGAGATTTTTGCCATAACAATGTGTGTCCAGGCAGCCTGGGGCCAACGAGCCGTGTCACATACAGGCGCAAAATCAAGCAATGAATACGTGTTCGCAAACGGTGCTGGCGAAATACTGCGACGTGGCAATTTCACGAATGATGCATATTTCAAGAGTGCGCTGGAATTGTATGAGCGCTACTTGCCTTATGAAGGCTGTATTCGATTCGCCAGGGAATCCGCAACATATAATACCGTTCAAAATTCAATTGCCAGTGGACACAATGTGTCCACATCCACGCCGTTCCCACAAATTACATTTGTTGATGAATTTACTGCTGAAAGTCTTGCGAAGGTCATAGATAAACTCCGGGCGCCAACATCAACTTCCATCGTCAAAGCCAAGAGTTGGTGGAAATTTTGGTAAAACATCTTTCAACACCATCTTACAGCCAAGTAGAGTACGTTTCAACGCACCGGCTGTGATGGCCGTAGTGGTAGATCGAGCGCAGTGGTAATGCAAAATCGATGCGTCAACACGTACCCTAGAGGTGACTTGTTTGCAGCATTCCCGATTTGTTCAATCAATGTATCCCAACGTAGATGCCAAAGGATCTATCTTTTCCCATTGGTCTTGTCTGGGGATTGCTTTCGCCCGCAACATCAGAGCATCGGCTTCGGCAATCTGGCCTTTGCGCCGGCTCAGTTCAGCCAGCCTGGTCAGCACCAGCGGCAACTTCTTGCCAGACTTTTTTTCTGGTACCAGTAAAGATGCACGCAATAATGGTTCAGCCTCGGCGTCGCGCCCCAGTTTCAGGTAAATCGCTGCCTGATCATCAAGCAAGGCGGTTGGCTCACCGTGGGTAGCCCAGTATCCTCCTGCTACGGGATCCTTGGGCATTTGCGAAATGGTTTTTGTGCGCCTTTCTTCCATGGTTTGCAGAAGGGCCAAGGCTTTTTCGTGTTTCCCTTCCCGCATGAAATGGGCGGCAATACGGCACCCTGACTCATAGGGATTGACTGGTTCCAAACCAATAGGATTAGCTTCCCAGGGAGCACGTCCGGAAAAATTGAGTTTCTTCAGCAATTGCTCTAACAAGACCTCGGCTTCGTTAGCACGCTGCAAGCCTATCAGCGCGGCACAACGCATCAACACAAGCTCGTCAGGTTCTCCATCAGGTTTGCCCAGTTTTCCCCAGATGGAGGAATGCTGGTCCAGATAGCCCAATGCCTCTGTATATTCACGCGTGCTCAAAGCAAGATTCGCTAAATTGATGTTGATCATGATGCCAACAATACTGGCACTCATATCGGCATCTCTTCCTGTAAATTTTCTTTTTTTGCTTAAATCCAGTGCAAGCCGGTTAATTTCTTTTGCATCAGAAAAATCCCTAGCCCAATACGCCAGTTTTGCCATGATGACATAAGAAAATAACTGATCACCAAATTCGCGATCGTTCTCAGGCGGTTTTGCTTTTTCCAAATAATCAGCGAGACGCTTCCAGCATTTGGATACAGGTACTGGCTCACAAACTGGTGAATTATCTAGTTGTTCTTCCTGATTATTCTTCGTATTGTCTGCCGCCTGAGCCTGACTAGAGATGCCAATGGCCAGTAACACTATCAGGGAATATAAAGTCCGTTTTTTCATTTGTCTTTGGTTCAGTTGCAGGTGATGAAAAGGCAAAAGTACATTGATGGTATTGTAGCAAAAATACAATATCTATTATCACGGAATGAATGTATGCCACGATTGCATATTGCGTCATCGCCAAAGAATTTATGAGGATACTTTTGGTGCCAACATAGCTGCAAGTAGAGACTGCATTTGCAGAAAACCCCGCAATATGCTTTAATTTGCAACCTGGTTGCAAATTCCCGAGGCTTAAAATTCACTCCACGCTGTTATCTATCCTGTTTGCTACCACGATTGCTGGTGTATTAAGCATCACTGCGGCTGCCATTTTTTCGTTTTCGCTGTTATCCAAAGTCGTAGAACGCATGGTCAGTTTGTCGGTCGGCATTATGCTATCGACTTCTTTGTTGCATGCCCTGCCTGAGGCTTTTGAGTCTGGGGCAGACACCCGCACGCTGTTTGCCTGTTTGCTGGGCGGCTTGCTGGCTTTCTTTTTGCTGGAAAAATTCGCCATCCTGCGCCACTCACATCATCATGAAGGCGATGGTCATCATCATGAGCATGGCCATGATGCGCATGAGGCTGGCAAGGCTGGCTGGATGATACTGGTGGGCGATGGCCTGCATAATTTCACCGATGGCATTCTGATCGCTGCTGCCTTTCTGGCCAACCCAAAACTTGGCCTGGTAACCGGCCTGGCCATCATTGCCCATGAAATACCGCAAGAGATAGGTGACTTCATCGTCTTGCTGAACGCTGGCTTCAGCCGCATGCGTGCGTATATGTATAACCTGATCTGCAGCATGATGGGTGTAGTTGGTGGTGTGCTTGGTTATTACACGCTGGAAAGCGCCAGCGGCATGATCCCGTATGTGCTGGTATTTGCGTCTTCCGGTTTTATATATATTGCGGTCAGTGACCTGATGCCGCAGATGCAGAGACGGGCGACGCTGAAAGAAACGATACCGCAGATTATCCTGATATCACTGGGGGTGGTGCTGGTGTTGTTTGTGACTAGTCACAGATGATGCTAGGGCTATTTTTTGCGTGACTCCAATTGAAGTGCCACTTCAAACATGAAGTTTTTCGATATCGTCAAACAATAAATCTCTTGCCCGATCGACGAACGCCGCTGGACTCCTGCCTGCGCAGGAGTGACGAATTTTAGGTTCGCGCCTTGTAGTCTCGTAGGTTAGGCCGGGCCTCGCTAGGGTACGGTTTACCAGCTTCGTAGGTTGGGCTACGGGGTATCGGCCCAACACTGGGCCTCCATCAACGTATACGTCATTTAAACGCCGAGTGTTGGGCTGGTGAAGCGTAGCCCAACCTACGCATATCATCGGTTCAAACTCTACTCAACGCTCCACCGGCCTGGACGCATCCGCACACCATTCACTCCACGACCCCGGATACAAGGCGGCTCCCTGCAAACCCGCCACTTCCAGTGCCAGCAGGTTGTGGCAGGCGGTAACACCAGAGCCGCATTGCATGATGGCCTGGCTGGCATCGCCAACTACTGCAGACCACTCTTGCTGCAACTGCTCTGCCGGTTTGAAGCGGCCATCGGCTTGCAGATTGTCTTTGAAGAAGCGGTTTTTGGCACCGGGGATATGGCCGCCGACTGGATCTATCGTTTCATTCTCACCGCGGAAACGGTCAGCAGCGCGGGCATCGACCAGGATTTTGCTTGCGCTACTGATGTTTGCCAGCACCTGACGGACATCGACTGTGTCTACCAGTGCTGCCTGTTCGCTGATATTGCCACTGCGTGCAGCAGGCACTTCAGTCGTGACAGGCTGGCCGGATGCGATCCAGGCTGGCAAGCCACCATCCAGCACCGCCACGGCCTTGTGGCCTACCCAGCGCAGCATCCACCACAGGCGCGCTGCAAACATGCCGCCGTGGGCGTCATACACGATGACCTGGCTGTCATTGTTAATGCCCAGGGCTTGCAGGGTGGCGATGAAATCAGTTTTTTCAGGCAGAGGATGGCGGCCACGGAAGACACCATCTGCACCAGTTTTGGCAGCCGACAGGCGTTGGTCCAGATGAACGAATTGCGCACCGGGGATATGTCCCTGGTCATAAGCTGCCTGGCCTGCATTGGTGTCCATCAAATCATGGCGGCAATCCAGCACGACCCAGTTGGTGTCGGCAATGTGGGATGCCAGCTCTGTTGCACTGATCAATGTGGTGTACATCTTGGTCTCCTGAAAAATAAGCTGATGATTATTCTGAACTGATGGCATCGCCGGGTATGGATTTGCGATTGGTCTTGGCATTATAGAATGTTGCGATGAGGCCGCTGCATAAAATCACGGCGATACCCACCCAGCTTAACCAGGCAAGGCTGACTTTCCAGATCAGCACATCCCAGACGCTGGAAAACACAATGCCCACATATTGCAGGTTGGCTGTGACCAGGGTATTACCTAGCCGGTAGGCGCGTGTCATGGCCATTTGTGCGCTAGCAGCAGTCACGCCTATAGCCAGCAAGAGCATGATGCCCCTGCTGTCCAGATGATGCCAGGTGACCTCACCCGCTGCGGCATACACAGATTTGCCGATCAGGGTACCCATCAAGCCAGCCACGGCACAGGTCAGGGAGAAATAAAACACCACGCGGTATTCAGGCTCGCCCAGCAAACCCATTTGCCTGACTTGCATATACGCCCAGGCTGCCAGCATGCCAGATATCAGGGCAAGCACGCCCCCCATGATCTGATCATTGTGTATGCTGGGACGCAGCAGCAAAACCACGCCGACAAAGCCCATGAGTATAGCGGCGATAGGTTGCCAGGTCAGGCCGCGCTGCTTGCGCCACCATGCACTTGTCAGCAAGATGGCGGCAATCCAGATGGGTGACATGTAATTCAGTGTCACCGCCATTGCCAGCGGCAATTTGCCCAGGGCATAAAACCATAACCATAGCGAGATGACACCCACACCACCACGCACCAGGTGATGTCGAGGCATGCCTGTTCTTAAAGTACCACCCTGAACCCTGACCAGCATGGCGATCATCAGCATACCTATTGCACCGCGGTAGGCGACGATTTCAGCGGTGGAATAATCAACTGACGCCAGCTTCACGCAGACACCCATGATGGAAAACAGAAAGCTGGCAACCAGCATCCATAAAGACTGCATAAGAACTCAACTCCAAACTCAACGCCAAAAGATAAGGGAGGCACGGGCCTCCCTTAAAATTCTACATTACACTGCAATTTTTCTTCGGTACCATTCGTGGAAGTGCTGCATGCCATCTTCCATAGGCGATTGGTAAGGGCCGACTTCATTGACGCCACGGTCAAACAATATCTTGCGCCCGGCATCCATACGCTGGCCTATCTCATCATCCTCGACGCAGGTTTCCATATACGCTGCACGTTCCGCTGCGATAAAGTCGCGCTCAAACAGCACGATTTCTTCGGGATAATAAAACTCGACTACATTGCGGGTCTTGCCAGTCGCCGTTGGCCACAGGGTCGATACCACCAGCACATGCGGATACCATTCAACCATGATGTTGGGATACAGAGTCAGCCAGATCGCGCCATACTTGGGTGCCTCGCCATCACGGAACTTCAGCACCTGTTCTTGCCAGCGCTGGTAAGTGGGCGAGCCAGATTTTTGCAAGCCCTTGTGTACGCCTACGGTTTGCACGCTGTAGTCTTCGCCGAATTCCCATTTGAGGTCATCGCAAGAGACAAAACTGCCAAGGCCAGGGTGGAAAGGCTCGACGTGATAATCTTCCAGATAGACTTCAATGAAAGTCTTCCAGTTGTAATCACATTCATGCACTTCGACATGGTCGAGCATATAGTCAGTGAAATCCAGGTCCTGGGTGACACTGAGCTTGGACATGCGCTCCATGACGTTGTAGCCGTTTTGCTCGAACAGCAGGCCATTCCAGTTTTGCAGCGGCGTGCGCTGCAAATTCAGGCAAGGTGTATCAGCAAAATGCGGCGCACCGATGAGCTCACCTTTGAGGTCATAGGTCCAGCGATGCAGCGGGCAGACAATATTATTGGTATTACCGCGCCCATTGAACATCAATGCCTGGCGGTGACGGCAGACATTCGACATCAGTTCTATGCCTTGCGCACTACGCACCAGCATGCGGCCTTCGTTTTCGGCAGCAAGCGTGGCAAAGTCGCCGACATTGGGCACCATGAGTTCATGGCCGACATAACGCGGACCAGAATGGAATAAATCTTTGATTTCGCGCTGTAACAGCGTTTCATCAAAATACGCGTAAACCGGAAGTTGCGCGTCAGAACGCGCGAGTGTAGACAAAGAAGCCAGATCGGACATCCCCACCCCCCAAATTAATTTGCACCAACCTAAGAGAGAAAGAATCCACAAAAACCTGTTCCGTAAGGATTTTCAATCCCAACGAAAATTCAAACGATCAAACGACTTGAAGAGGAAATTTTGGACAGAACCGGGGATTATACCCGAACCTGAAAAAAATGGTCTGAAAGGATAATGAAATGATATAAAAAGTTCAGGATTTAGCGGATTTGCCGGGTATGGGGCTTTCAAAGCTGGACTGACGAACTGCTTTTCCCTCAGGAGCAAACCAGGCAAGACGGGCAAGCCTGGCTTGCCCACACCACGCTCAACTTGCCTGCAAGACAGCCTGTAACTGCCGCAAAGACAGGGCCGATTCGTCTGCAATACGACGGCGCAAGACCAGGAAGTTGAGGATTTTTAGCAAGGGATTGGGTAAGTCATAATGCAGATGTCTTTCAAATAAGGTTCCCGCTGAGGTTTCTGATAATTGATAACTGACTGTCAGACGAGCACCATTATCGACTTTTGCCTGCCCGGTCCAGCGGCGCTGATCCAGATATTCGGTCACCGTCCAGACCAGATGCCCGGTGCGGCCACCGGCGCGTACATCTTCTTCAAACCGGGTACCGTTGGTGGCGATGCTGGCATGATCCATATACAGCTTCAGCGATGAGGGATGCCAGTCTGGCCAGTGCGTGGGCGTGCAGGCGTAGTCAAACACTTGCCGGATCGGGCGCTGTATCTCTATGGCATTGTAGATATGTGTAGTCATGGCATGCTTTCAGCTGCGGTCCAGCGCAGCGCGGGTATAGGCTTCGACATGGTCGAGCAGCTTTTCTGTGGCGGCAACGGCGCCATCTGCATCGCCACTGGCGATGGCGTCGGCCAGGTCAGCATGGGTCATGGCGGTGACATGCAGGATGTCTTCAAACTGTGCCTGTATCTTCCAGAAACGGCGTGTCAGGGCATGCATGCGCTGCAAGGCAGAGACCAGAAATTCATTGCCAGCCACCGCGAACACAAGCCGGTTAAAAGCCGCATCGGTCTCGCCGAGGATAAGTTCATCTGCCTTGCTGGCGGCCTGGCGAAAGCCTTCTGCCAGACTACGGAACTGTGCGCGTTCACCCTTGCTCGCCTTGCGGGTGGCGATGCGTATCAGGCTGGATTCCATGGCACGGCGCGCTTCTATCAAACGCATCTGGCATTGCAGATCGACTTCACTGACTATCATGCCTCGCCTGGGCAAGACCTTGACCAGCCATTCCTGCGCCAGTCTTTGCAAGGCTTCACGCACGGGTGTACGGCCAAGATCAAGATATTCACAGAGTTCACTTTCAGTAATCGCCTGTCCGGGTTTGAGGTCCAGCGAGACGATGCGCAATTCCAGCAGGCGATAAGCACGCGCGGCTTGCGACTCGTTTTTGATAACAGGAAAAAGCTTGCTGAATTCTGTTTTATCCATGGTCTGTTGATGAGGTAAATGGCCGTTGTTTCATAGGGTTTTATTTGGCATCAGGGGACAACACCGCCACGCTCACTGGCTGCAGCGGTGCTTGCACATGTGGCACCGGGGGCTGCATACCCAGCTCCTGATAACGCCTCGCCACTTCCGGTTTCAAGTGTTGCGAAGCATAGCCATTGAAGACGGTGCCCAGCAAACTGCGCTGCAAATCGGAGGTGCCCAGCAGCCAGTCGGCAAAGGGAAATGTCAGGTTCATATTGTAGTCGGTCATCAGTGTCTGGGTGTGGTGCACCATGTGATTCCTGCGCATGGTATTCACCAGTGGCAGATGCCTGACCACGCTGTTTTCATCGACATGACAAAGAAAATGCATGGCTTCATACAAAAGATAAAAAGCGATGGCAGTGGCAAATACGATGTAAGCAAGATTACGTCCCGCCACCAGAGCACAGACCAGGCCAAGCAAAACGCTTTGGATAGCGATCAACACAAAAGCATAGGCCGGGAAAAATACGATACGGTATTCACGCGTGCTGGCTACCCGCATTTCTTCATGGGTGAAGTAATGATGATGTTCTTTGGTGTGGCGATGCCAGATCAATTGTGACAAACGGTTCTTGCCACGCTTGTGCAAGCGGTTCTTGTGCACATACCACTCATTCAGATTGGCAAACAGCAAGGTCGCTGGCACACCCAGCCAGGCCCAACTGGCGGCCTGCACCTGATTGAACGCTGCCACGATGAGGGCAATGCCCAGGCCAAATACAAACAGACCGTGCAAGACGCCATTGTAATAAGGGCTGGTCGCAGCCTGATACTGGCTGCGGAACAGACGCTGCTTTTCATGCATGTTGTCATCTCCGGATAATTTTATTTATTTTGAAGTCCATCTGATATATCACATGTTCATCATATACCAGTTTTAAAAAATTAAAAGCATCCATGGATGAATTTTTGTTCAGGCTGGTTTAACGCACACGGTGGCCAAAGCTGGCGCCCAAGACTGCGCGCCCGGATAAGGACTACCCTCATTTGACTACAAGCGGAAGCAGATGACTCAGGCAAGATTGATGACTGGCTGCGCAATACAGACATGAGATGAAGACGCGGGAGACTCCGCAAGAGAGAAGTAGCAGCAGAGCGCCTGTTGTGGTGAACCGACAAACTTGCCCGCCAAAAACGCAAGGCTGCATTTTAGTGAATTTCATCTAAAACCCCGCAACAACTTGCCTTGCTCAGGCAACTACAGAGTGCATATAAATGATTTAACTATTTATGGGGGCGCTTGTGTCGTCACAAATTCCCAACACTCTTCATTTTCCAGGCTCATTTATGTTGCATAGCAACTTGCTAATCAAGCCTGACAAACCTAGCCTGAGCTTGCCATATCAAGACCTGCTCACAGAAGCGGGCACATAGGCACCGCTGCGTTTCATTTCAACGATAACAATGAAAGAGACAAAATGAAAAAACAAATGGTAAAAAGTGTAGTGATGTTCGTCATGGCCATGATGGTGTTACCAGCACCGTCGTGGGCAGCAGGTTATACGGAGACAAAATATCCCATCGTGCTGGTGCACGGCCTGTTCGGTTTCGATAACATCGGCCCGGTAGATTACTGGTATGGAATCCCCTCTGCCTTGCGCAGCGATGGTGCCAAGGTCTATGTCACCCAGGTTGCGGCTGCCAACAGCACCGAAGTCCGGGGCGAACAATTGCTGACTCAGGTCAAACAGATACTGGCAGTCACAGGCGCAAGTAAAGTCAACCTGATAGGACATAGCCACGGTGGCCCCACCATACGCTATGTGGCTTCCGTCAGGCCTGACCTGGTGGCGTCAGCTACCTCAGTAGGCGGTGTCAACCGTGGCTCCAAGGTGGCAGACGTCTTGCTTGGTGTAGCACCGGCAGGTTCCTTGTCGAACACCGTACTGGTGTCGATCACGAATGGTCTGGCACAAGTCATCAGCTTCCTGTCAGGCAAACCCACCATGTCGCAAGACTCACTGGCCGCAGCCAATTCGCTGAGCACGGCTGGTTCACTGAAGTTCAACGCCAAATACCCTGAAGGCGTACCAACGACAGCTTGCGGTGAAGGTGCCTACACGGCACGCGGTGTAGCGTATTTCTCGTGGAGTGGTGCCAAGCCCTATACCAATGTGCTCGACATCATAGACCCAGCCCTGGCACTGACTTCACTGGCTTTCTCAGGTGAAAAAAACGATGGCCTGGTCGCCAGTTGCTCCAGCCATCTGGGCAAGGTAATACGTGATGACTATGCAATGAACCACCTGGACGAAGTGAATCAGACCATAGGCCTGATAAATATCTTTGAAACCAATCCGGTTACCCTGTATCGTCAACATGCAAACCGCCTGAAAAATCAGGGCCTGTAAATCTGTAATACAGCCTCTGAATGTAGTCCCCGCAACAAGATGCAAACTTGAACAAGGAGCGGTAGTCTATGAGAACAGCCAATCTGGCATTTGCTGGCGCGACGGCCCTGGTCGTCGCGGTTTTTTTCGTTTTTACTTCCCTCAAATCAGAGAGCAATAGCGAACCAATCAAACAGCGCAAGACCGATCAAAGCTTTGACTTTGTCCGCTCATTTGAAGGCACTACCCGCGATGGCAATATCAGCCAGAGCGACATGAACCAATTACAGGTCAGTGCGGAATTGCGCCTGCTGTTTGATTACTACCTGGCAGCGACCGGCGAAAAAAAACTGCCAGAGATACGCGCAGAAATTGAAAAAGTACTGGATCAAAAACTCAGTGGCAATGCTGCCCTGCAAGCAAAAAACCTGCTGGCCCGCTACATCCAGTACAAAGAAGCCCTGGTCAGCGTAGAAGCCAATGCACAAAACATCAGCGCGGGTAAAACCAGCATGGCCGCAGCAGCCCGCCAGCGTTGGTCTGCCATGCAGCAAACCCGCCAGCGCTTCTTCAGCGAAAAAGAAAATCAGGCCATGTTCGGCTTTGATGACGCCTACGACATCGATGCCCTGAACCGACTTGATGTCGCTGAAAATGCCAGCCTCACCACCGAACAGAAACAGGCACAATTCAAAGCCCTTGACGACGCCCTGCCTGCTGCCTTGCGCGAAGAAAAGAATGCCCCCTACCAGGTCATACGCCTCGAAGAACAGGCCGCCAATCTGCGCGCCACTGGTACCAGTGAAGATGACATCTATAAAATGCGCGCCGCCGCCACTTCACCAGAAGCCGCCAGCAGACTCGCCGAAGTCGATAGAGAAGAAAGCATCTGGAAGGCCCGCATACAACAATACCTGGAGCAAAAGAATAAACTGAATACCGAAATGGCATTCCACAGTGCGACCGAAAAACAGACAGCGCTGGATCAGGTTCGCAAGCAGTATTTCAATGCAGACGAACAGCGCAGGTTGCCTGCGTATGAGTGAAATCATCCGCTATTTACATTGACGAATTAAGCCAGTCAAAAATTGCAGATGCAACGCCTTTGGTTCAGGCATCTGCATATTTCTTCAGCAAAATAGCTTCATCATTTTGGTTGGAAATATGAAGCAACACCGTGTGCATAAATTCTATGGTGGGGTGCTTCACAGTAAACTTGGCGAATTCAAATACATCTTCCAGATTATCATCCGAAAACCAGTATGTAAGGATGAAGCTATCGTCAGGAATAGGCATATAGTCAAACTGTTCTATATTTGCCCAATCGACAGAATCGTCCCACAAAGAGCATTCAGGTCCCCAAGCCAACATGCACAAGCAACCTGAGTTGGCTAGCCACTTGCTGATCATAGAACGCCATTCCGGCGTAACATCCGCTTCAATCACGATGACCGCAAGATAGGGCGACAATGCTGGAATGTCGATTGGCTCAGCACCTGGCTTGAGATGCAGATAAATCGGGTCGGGCGTGTTTGTCATGACAGAGTTTGGGGCAACAGGCACCGTGACAGAAAAGCGATGCATCCTGTTCAGCGCAGTTTTTATTTATTACTTTGCAGGGAGGATATACAAGCAAGTGCACGAATACCAAATAGGGTTCTTCAAGACACGTAGTAACGAGATAGCGAGTGTGCCATTTTAATGAGACTTTGACACGACTTGCAGGGGCATTATTTCAGGAGTAATGCGTATACATTTAATGCAAACAACACTAGTGTATAGCAGCGAAAATCAAACCAGACTCATCTCTTCTTCATCCTCATGCTCATCTGGTGTATTTTCCAGAGCTTCGGTCAGGGCGCGATCGACGACGCGGTCGAGTTCGAGTATCTTCGCGCGTTTTTCGCGGAAGGTTTGTTCGAGTTCTTCGGCGGTGACCTGGAAGGTTTTTTCCTTGTCACCGGTAGTGAAGATGTACAGGCTGCGCATGGGGCTGACCCAGGCGAGTTTGACCTTGGTGGTGCCTCCGGTTTTCTTGGTGAATTCCAGCCAGACGCCGCGTTCGAGTTCGGTGACGGTATCGACGTGTTCATCTGGTGGCGGTGCTGGTTCGGCTTCTGCCTTGCCTTCTGCTTCTGCGCGTTTTGCTATCCTGCGTTCGGCTGCTTGCTGTGCAACTTCGACAGCGATTTCTATCTGACGCTCTGGCGACAGGTCTAACGGTGCACGCACGATGGACGCATGGCATTCTGCCAGGTCGGCAAAGAATTGCACGCGGTCGGCATCTTCCCACTTGATCAGGCTCAGCCATTTGTTCAGGCGGGCCAAAATCGCAGGCAGGCGGTTCAATAATTCCTGACGTTGTTGCAGAGTGATCTTGGGCTTGACGCTCCAGATCAGGTCATCCATGGTCTTGATGGCGTCTTCAACAGCGTAAGGTTTTTCTTCCTTGACGCTATAGGCCAGGGTCAGCACCTTGGTCCAGCGGTCTTCGAGGAAGGTTTCAACAAAGGCGACGACTTCACCAGTACCCACGCGCAAGGACACCTCGTGGGTAGCGGCGATATTGGCCTGTTTGACTTTTTCTTTTTTGAGCGCTGTCTTGATAGGCAGTTGCAATGCCTCGGCCGCTTCTTTCTCTTCTTTCTGGATGAAAGATTCGAGATCGTTGACGACTTCATCAAACAAAGCGACTTCCTGGTCAAACTCTTGCTGCACACGATGAACGTTGCGCTGCATGGTCTGGAACAGCGGATCTTGCTGACCTTTTTTCTGATCCCAGGCCAGGCTGTAACGCGACAGCAAATCAACCAGGCGACGGGCCGGGTGATTTTCCTGGAAGAAGAATTCCTTGTCCATCAAGGCGGCCTTGAGGACAGGTATCTGCAGGACTGAAATCAATTCCTTGATCTGGGTAGGAATGGCCTGATTGCGGAACACGCTGTCAAATACTTGTGACAGCAAATCCAGGGTATTTTTTTCTATACCGGTGTTGGCGATGTTGGCAATTTCCGGCATTTGCTCGCGCATTTGCGAGAGGCGCAATACGTCTTGCGCACCGGCCATCATCTGCTGCAGCTTGACACTTTTTTGCAGCTCAGCGAGTTTTTGGAACAGCTCGGCACGCGCCACTGTCTGCGACTCACCCGACTGGGCAAAACCGGAATAAGGGGTAGAGCCGCCAGCACCTTCTGATGCACCGCCCATCTGGCCTGCAGCACCTTGGTGACCGCCAAAATTACCTGAGCTGCCTGAGCCACCCGAGCCGCCACCTGCAAAACCACCGCCTGCACCCATACCACCAGCGCTGCCATGTCCGCCGCCAGCATGGCCACCGGCTTCATTCGCGGCACCAGCCTGGGCATTGCCAGACAGGAGGTTTCTGAGTTTTTGTGAGATATCGCCAGGAACTGCTTCTTTGCGTTTTTCTGAATTACGGCTACGACGTATGCGGAAGGACTCGTGCAAGTCAGGCAAAATGCCTTTGGCGATCAGCGCTTCATTAAGCGAATTTAAAATCGGTTCAAGGTCAAACAATATATCGGCGCGCAACAGTGGCAACACCAGTTCATGGGTGTTTACCTCTGGATCAAATTCACACCAGGCAGAATAAATCGTGTGCAGGAATATCTCTGGGCGGAAAGGATTTTGCGCAATACTCAGCGCATCATGTTCCATCAAGTGGGCAAAACGCATGTTCAATGCGGCGTATTGCTCGGCACTATCGAGTTCCAGTGTGCGACCAGCCCTGCTCAGAGCCAGTTTTTTGTCCATCTCTTCATAAGTGACCAGGGTCAGGGCGACGTCAGCATTGCTGGCGACGATTTTGACACCTTGCAGGAGAGCCTCGATTTCCTTGCGGAAAGCAGCTTCAAATCCTGCTGAGGTCAGGTAGAAAAAGGCATAGCCATTTTTTTTGAGCAATTGCCCGGCGTTAAAGCTCAGGTTTGCTTCACGCGCATCCATGCTCTGTTCAGACAAAGCGAGAAAGGCATTTGCCAGGCGAGCAGAGAATGCATCTATCTGGGATGCCACCAAATGATTCGCCAGCGGAATCAGACCGCGCAAGACGGCATCACGGGACTGTAGAACAGTACCGGTAGGCTTGGGCAGGTTGGCTGGCGTGGACATGGTGACAAGAGAATCAGGTTATTTTGTTCAAACTAAAATTAGAACAATAAAAGTAAGAAAATTTATCCAAGTAATACTATAGTGCAAATCGCACATTACAATTGCAAAGAATTAAGACAAAGTCATGACACAATTACAGATTCTTTTGCGGCGTATGTTCTTTGTTTCAAGATAGTTGGAAAACAGTTAATCTGCACAAGAATTAATCAAGCTGGATGAACGAACTATATACCGTTAATTTCCACATGGAAATGTTTGAAACGCAATTTCTGTAAAATTTAAGTATAGCTTGAGAACAAATTTCAAAACAGCAACAGCTTCGAGCACATCCCCTAAAATTGATTGCCATCATTGCAATAAACAGTAAATTTCTCGGGATTGCTCTAAAATAGCAGGTTGAACTCTGTTTACCTTGCTTTTCCCGCCGATTTTTACGTTTGGTTTCACTTTTTTTTGTTAACGGCGCGAAACAAACATTTCTTTATGACAAAAAAACAATCAACTGCAAATCTAGCTGTTCCCGCCCATCTGGAGGGTCTGTCCTTTGAAGATGCCATGGCTGAGCTCAATAAGCTCGTTAACTGCATGGAAGCAGGCGAGCTGCCGCTGGAGGCCTCTGTAAGTGCTTACCAACGTGGCTCTGAACTGGTGAAATATTGTGCATCCCAGCTAGAAAAAGTAGAGCAACAAGTTAAGGTACTGGAAGCTGGCATGCTCAAACCTTTTGCCGATTCTGGCAATCAGGGCGGCAATCAAGGCAATGAGGAATGAGCATGAGTGAACAATTTGGTAACTGGATGCGACAAACCCAGGCAGAGTGCGAAACCAGCCTGAAACAGTTTTTGCCGGACGAAAATACAGTCCCGCAGCAATTGCATGCCGCCATGCGTTATGCAACCCTGGATGGCGGTAAACGGGTACGCCCTCTATTAGTATATGCAGCGGGCCAGTTGTTTGATGCGCCTGCCGCCTTGCTGAGCCGGGCTGCTGCTGCAGTAGAAATGATCCATGCGTATTCGCTGGTACACGACGACATGCCCTGCATGGACGACGATGCCCTGCGCCGAGGCAAACCCACAGTGCACGTCAAATATGATGAGGCAACCGCGCTGCTGGTCGGCGATGCCTTGCAGGCGCAAGCCTTTTTGGTCTTGTCTGAAGGTGAAGGTGATGCTGGCGCCAAACTGGCCATGCTGCAATTGCTGGCACGTGCTGCCGGTTCTGTGGGCATGTGCGGTGGCCAGGCAATTGATCTGGCCAGCGTTGGCCTCGCCCTGAACCGCGAACAACTGGAGCAGATGCACAGGCTGAAAACCGGTGCCCTGCTGCGCGCTTCTGTATTATTAGGGGCCATGTGTGGCAAAAACCTGACTGCAGATGAAACCGCAGCGCTGGATAGCTATGCTGCCGCCATAGGCCTGGCCTTCCAGGTGGTAGATGATGTGCTGGATGCGACGGCAGATTCTGCCACTCTGGGCAAGACAGCGGGCAAGGACGCGGCAGACAACAAACCTACCTTTGTCAGCCTCATGGGTCTGGAAGCTTCACGCGCATTAGCCACGCAACTATGCCATGATGCGCATGCAGCCCTAGAGAATTTTGGCGACAGGGCTAGTTTATTGCACGACTTGGCAGATTTGATTGTGCAGCGCCAGGCTTGATTATGATATGGGGTGCAGGTTAGGTAGGGTGCGTCTCGACGCACCATTAAGTGCATGTGTATTGAAATTTTTGGTCGAAAAACGGTGCGTCAAGACGCACCCTGCGAAAAACGGCGGTAGTTTCAAGTTTGTCCCGGCGCAAGCTGGAATCCATCTGCGCAAGATCCATTCACGCAGATGAACCCTGTGAAAAGCAGATTAAGTAGGGTGCGCAATGCGCACCACAGCAGTAAAAAAAGTATGACGAACGATATATCTGGCAAAGAATTCTGCCAAAGACAGTAGCCGGACAGAAGTAAGCACGAACAGTAATGCAGTGCAGGTATGCGATAGCAGCTCTGGCAGTCGGCCAGGTGAGTAATAGCCGATCATCAGGGGCGTTTAGCCAAGTAATGAAAAAGAACAATGACGACTTTATTAAACACCATTAATTCCCCCGCTGACCTGCGCAGCATGACGCGCAGCCAACTCAAGCCGCTGGCCGATGAATTACGTCAGTATGTGCTTGACTCCGTTTCCAAGACGGGCGGCCATTTGTCGTCGAACCTGGGCACGGTGGAATTAACCATCGCCCTGCATTACGTCTTCAATACGCCAGAAGACAGGCTGGTATGGGATGTCGGCCATCAGACCTATCCACACAAAATTCTGACAGGCCGGCGTGACCAGATGCATAGTCTGCGTCAGTTGAATGGCATCTCTGGTTTCCCGCGTCGTGCTGAAAGTGAATACGATACCTTTGGCACCGCACATTCGTCGACCTCGATTTCTGCCGCGCTGGGCATGGCACTGGCCGCCCGCACCAAGGGCGAAGACCGCCACGCTGTTGCCATCATCGGTGACGGCTCAATGACAGCGGGCATGGCATTCGAAGCAATGAATAACGCTGGCGTACATGACGATATCAATTTGCTGGTGGTACTGAATGACAATGACATGTCGATTTCGCCGCCTGTCGGCGCACTGAACCGCTACCTGGCGCGCCTGATGTCAGGCAAGTTTTATGCGGCCGCACGCAATGTCGGCAAATCTGTCTTGCCATCACCTGTGCTGGAGCTGGCCAAGCGTTTTGAAGAACATGCGAAGGGCATGATAGTACCGGCCACCATGTTTGAAGAATTTGGTTTCAATTATATAGGCCCTATCGATGGCCATGATCTTGATTCGCTGATACCGACACTGCAAAACATCCGCAACCTCAAAGGTCCGCAATTTTTGCATGTAGTCACTAAAAAAGGCCAGGGCTACAAACTTGCTGAAGCTGATCCCGTTTTGTACCATGGCCCGGGCAAGTTCAATCCGGCGGAGGGTATCAAACCTGCAAGCGCACCGGCCAAACAAAGCTATACCCAGGTATTTGGCAACTGGTTGTGCGATATGGCAGCGGCGGATCAAAAACTCGTTGGCATTACACCTGCCATGCGCGAAGGCTCGGGCATGGTGGAATTTGAAAAACAATTCCCCAAGCGTTATTTCGATGTCGGCATCGCTGAACAGCATTCCGTCACCTTTGCCGCTGGCCTCGCTTGCGAAGGCTTGAAGCCGGTCGTCGCCATCTACTCCACCTTTTTACAACGCGCCTATGACCAGTTGATCCATGACGTTGCGCTGCAAAACCTGGACGTGACTTTTGCTCTTGATCGCGCTGGCCTGGTTGGTGCCGATGGTGCAACCCATGCCGGTAATTATGATCTGGCCTATCTGCGTTGCATCCCTAACATGGTCGTCATGGCAGCCTCAGATGAAAACGAATGCCGCCAGATGCTGAGCACAGCCTATCAATACCCCGGCCCTGCCGCGGTACGTTACCCGCGCGGTGCTGGCATAGGTGTACCAACTGGCAAAGACCTTGATACCATCCCCCTGGGTAAAGGCGAAATCAAACGCCAGGGCAAGCGCATTGCGATACTGGCATTTGGCTCACTTGTGCACCCCGCGTTGCAAGCGGCAGAACAGCTAGATGCGACACTGGCAAATATGCGTTTCGTCAAACCGCTGGATGTGGAATTGCTCAAATCCCTGGCCGCCAGCCATGATGAACTGGTGACCGTCGAAGAAGGCTGCACCATGGGTGGTGCTGGCTCAGCAGTGGCTGAAGCCATGGCCGAAGCGGGTATCAACAAGCCCCTGCTGATACTGGGCTTGCCAGACCGCTTTGTCGATCACGGCGACCCTGGCTTGCTGCTGGCGCAATGCGGGCTGGATGCTGCGGGCATAGAGAAATCAATCCGCGCCAGATTCGATTGATCAGAAAAAATACTGGCACTGAAATACAGAAGACTGCTGACCAACAGTCTTCTTTCATCTCCCTCCTGCAATTCCTCACCAGCCATAATACTGTTTGTCTTTTGCCCGCAAAATTGTTTCAATCTCGGTTTTCAATACGGGTTTGGCATTTTCACCTTCAGGTCCGTTATCAGTCGTGATCGTATGCCGGGCCACTACTTGCAGATCATGCCAGCCATTTGTTGTGCCAGGTAACACGACGATATCGCGTTCGACATTATCGGTAACGATCAGTTTATCGCCACGGGAACATGGTGGCCCATCTATCAGTCTCCAGCCAGCCATGGCCATATTTTTTAATACCGGGCGCAGCTTCTTGCCTTCTTCTATCATCAGCATGAGAAAGTCGTCTATTCCACCATCAGCGCATTTTGGGCTATGGCCGATATTCATACGCACGCCAAGCGCCCGCAGGCCAGGTGCCAGATTATAGCGGGCAGTATCCAGGCGCAGGCTGCCATCATAGATGCGGGTGCTAGCATCCAGTTCAACTTTCTCGCGATACATTTGCAGCAGCTGCTGTTTGTTGGTGTTAATCACGGCCATGACAAATCCTTTGGCGTCTTCACGCACCTCCCCTTTCTTGTTTCGTAAATCGTGGAACAGGGCGACAACAGTACGGTCTTCATGCAAGGGATGGGACTTGCAGACCAGAGCGATGAGATCGCCATTTTCAACATTTCGACTGAAGGCGAAATTGATGTGCAATTTGTCTTCCAGCGTATCAGCAAGCAGAGCAACATTGCAGGTCTGAGGCTCCAGTCTCGCCTCTGCAACATATGCAACATATGCAACATACGCAGCATCATCGGCCGCCGCTTTTTTAACCGCTGGTTGCACAATTGTTTTGGTAACCGCAGCTTTTGGAGAGCGGACGAAATAAGTCAGGCTGTCACCACTGACCTCACCCATGTCAGCCGATGTCGCACTGCAATCTGCGCGACGCTTTTTGTCGCTGGCGTCACCAGCACAGATATTGAATGCCTTAGCCCACCACAGCTCGAGATTACCATCACCGTCCAGATCGGACACTTGCGCGAGATTGTTTTGCCCCTGCCCACCACGAAAGCGCGCAGGCACGCTAAAAGCCTTCATGCCGTCAGGCCCTGCGATAAAGAATAAGCGTGTCGCTTCGTTATCGTTCAGGCTTAATTCCAGCATTCTGTTGGCATGCCTGGGGTGACGCCAGACCGCGGCTTCCTGCACTTTTAGCTGACGTTTTTCGAGATCAACTGCCAAGGTTTGCATGTCACTCAATGCCGCCCCGCTCATACCATCCAGCAATTTAGCCAGCCAGCCGGATTGGGTTTGTGCTGCCTGCTTGAGGTCACCAGCGGCATCTGCAAGTGGCGGTACACTGCTCTTCTTGCTGAACTGCTGCGTCTTGTCCAGCACCAGTTTACTGTGCGCAAGTTTGAGCGTGACCGTCTGTGGCTCGGATATCCATTTCTCGCATAATTCACGTAACCATACTACAGGTGCTGGCTGGCTAAAACAGGCGCTGCCATTTGATGTCAGCTTCTCCAATATCAACTCACGCACGGCAGCGGATTCAGTATTGTTCAGGTAATCAATAAAGCGCCCACGCAGTTCAAGCGCAGAGTCTGATTTTTCTGCCTGCGCTGCAGGCACTTTGTCCTGCCTCAACCACTCCCAGTTTGGCGCCACACAGGATGAAGCTGGCTTGTCAGCCAGATGCAGCAAAGCATATTCACTGTTCATGCCTGCACCTGCATGCGTCAACCACTGACTGAAGAGACTGCAATCATCGCCAACTGGCTTGCCGATGCGCTGCAACTCTGCCAGTACCGCATCCCTGAGTTGTGGTGAACGGTCAATGCGCTCTGCCACCACAGCCCAGGGATTAACCGCTTCATTGCGATAACCAATCTCATACAACTGGCTATTGTGTGTCAAAGCCGGGATGGCGGCGATGCGCAGCGCCGTCATTTGCTGCAGCGTCGTTGTCAGAGCGCTGGCAGTCCAGGCAGATGGCACAGCCAGGACAGACTGGAGTTTGGCCCGCAGATAGGCTGCACGTCGCAGCACGTCATCAAATTGCGGCAGCCCATCTTCTCCGCGCTTGCCAGCTTTTTGAGTTGGCGAGCTTGCCTGGGATGTCACCGCAGGAGCATCCCAGGCAAGCTCGCCTTCCAGTGTTTGCATGGTCTTCGCCAGTGCGGTATCAGTTGGGGCCAGGCTAGCCCACTGGCGCATCACCAGCACGCAATCATCCGGCCCGGTACCACTGCAACGGCTGGTCGCCAGCAATTGTGTGAATTTTTGTACCAGTACCGGCACTACCTTGTCCGCAACTTTCTTGCTATCTTGCTGCATTCTGACGACTTCAGCATCAGTAAAAGCAGCCTGAAAACCAATACGCTGCTGAATACAATGGGCAAAGTCATATTCCTGAACGGCAGAACTATTCGCCGCGCCTGGCATGAACAACAAATCCTGACCACGGCGACGCATAAATGGATTCGCAGCAGGCCTGACCCAGGCGGATTGCGGCGTGCACTTCCACAGCGCGATGAAAGCGGCAGGCTCTGCATCCCAATCCTGATATGGCCCGAACAAATTGATCTTGCCAAAGAAACGCGGTTCTTTCATGGCACGTGTCGCCGCGAGCTCGTCTGGAAACCATGCCTCCATTTTGGCAAGCACATCGGATGGTTTATTGAAACTCAGCAGCTTGCCATGACCGGCAAAAATCAAACCGTTTTCACGAATAATCGTGGTTTGCTGACTTAACTGCGGCGAGTTATAGAAGAGGTTGATACGCTCAGGGGTCGCTTCACGCACGACAAATTCAGGGATTTTACTTTCCCTGGTTTTCACCATGGCCTGAATTTCCTGCACTATTGCCTTGCTACTGGCCTCATCCAGTGAGGCAGCCTGGGCGCTACCCGTGAGCAAAAATAAAGCCGGGAGAAAAGATAAAACAAAAATCCAGGCGCGGGTTTGTGTTTGCGTCAGTTGATGCATCATGGTGGGCCAGAGAGAAGTGAATCATTACAATACATCAAGTCTGGTGCCCGGTACATCGCTGGCACCTGCTCTTTACAGAATTATGTGCAGGAACACAAAGGCCAGATTATCTTAGACTGCACTTGCTCAAAAATACGAGCACATTTCCACCGCAACTCACTACCCCGATAAGAAGACCATGCCCGTCTTTGTTTGATGTTACAAGCGCAGGAAAGATTTTTATTTCAGCCTGGTTTTACGGTAAACGCCCCTGAAACTGACGTTCAGGCCACCACAGACATTATTATCTTTGACGACCAGATAAGGACCGAGCAAGCTCAGTTCCAGTTTGCAGCCCTCGTCTTCTGCACTGTCTTTCAACAAAGCCTTATTGGCTTGCGGCGTCATCGTTCCAGATATGTCCCCGACATGGACATTGCCACCACCGCCGTCCCACACGGCATTACCATCATAGCCTAGTGATTTTCCTTTTTTCTTGACATTCAGTTCAGCGTACTTATAGTAAGTCCACTTGCCCAGCCAGTCTTCTGGCTTCGCCGCAACAGATTCTGCAAGGCTAGTTTTATTCTGCAAGCTGTCCACCCTGACCCAGCCTACGGTTTCGCGCTTGGCACCGGGATACCAGGCGCATACCCAATCGCCCCTGCGCTGATTACTGACTAACTCATCACCTGGCAGCACATAGGCCTTGGTCTTGCAGGCATCGCCCTTTTCTGGGCAAGACTTTTCATCTTTGTAAAAATACAGTTTTTGCTCTGCAGTTGCCTTAGCGCTGACCAGTGCCAGCTTGCTGTGATCTTCTGTGAAGGTATAAGAGTCGCATCTTGCCTCCTCAGCATGGGCGACAGAAGCAAGTGCCAATAGCAAGAATGGGGTAGTAACTGTGTGAAGTCGCATGATTTAAGTGAGGAAGTTGGCAGCGCCTGGTAAATGCACCTGGGTGCAAAAATAGAAAACCTTAGTCCTTGCATATAATACAAGAAGCAATATGTAAAAGAAACGCAGCTTAGGGATACAACAATGCGTACGGGCTACCATACATCGCCCAGCATTGCCGCTGATCGCCTGGTATTTGAACTGGGTGCGCTACATCAATATAATCGTTGCACCGCAGTTTTTACATGTGCAGTGTGTGGATAGAAAGCACGCTAAGACTACACTGCCACAATACTCCAGGAATTTTTAAAGGAAACCAGCATGCACATACACTCTAAACGACTCTGGTCAGCCATCCTCTTGCTAGGTGCGCTGTCTTGCGGATACGCGCAAGCCGCAGGTGCAGGCGGGCAGGTAGTGACGACAGATGACAAGCACGTCAAATTCTGGGCGGCAGGCACGCCAGAAAAAACCGAAGAGACCATGCCCGAGCGCAAGGGTGCACCCTATAAGCGCACCACTTACACGATGGAAGTTGGCGGCAGTACGCTAATGCTGGGCGTGCTGGAGTTTCGCCAGGATGATGGATCGGCGCCAGGTTATGAAACCGCCTACCTGAACACCATGCTGGACAATATGCGCAGAAGCTTTGTTAACAAGTTTTTGCTTGATAATGATGGCGGCTGGAAAGATATAGACTTGCCCAATTCAAACCTAAAAGGCAAGCAGGTAAAAGGCCGGCTTGAGAATCAGGATTTTATTTTGCGCGCCTACGTGGCCCCGCATACTATCTATATGCAGCAGGCAGGCCATGCGCCACAAGATAAAAAGGCCGCAGAAGTGGCGGACAAGTTCTTGCAATCGCTGGAGATCACTCCGTAAGCAGGAGTGCGATGTCACCTGGTAAAAGCCCAGGCAAACAGTAAGCTATTCATCACACACCATAACTTCAAGGGTGATTGAATAGCCTTCAAAAAGCATGGGATTACCCATGCTTTTTTACTGCTGTTACAGCTTATTCCTGCGTCATTATCTGGCGCAGCGCCCGTTCAAATACTTCTGGCGGCTGGCCGCCTGAAATCAGGTGGCGCTCGTTGATGATAATCGCCGGTACCGAATTGATGCCTTGCTGGTGATAGAAAGTCTCAGTCTCACGTACCTCGGCAGCATAAGCGTCAGATGCCAGAATGCGCGCAGCTTCTGCCGTATCCAGCCCTACTTCACCCGCTACCCGCAGCAATGCCTCGTGCGAAGCCGGGCTTTCACCCTTGCTGAAATACAGCTCAAACAGCGCCACCTTCAAAGCATGTTGATGCCCCTGTGTTTCTGCCCAATGCAGCAGGCGGTGTGCATCAAATGTATTATAAATACGGCTGCGTGTCGCCATATTGAACTCAAAGCCCAGCTCTGCGCCACGGGCCCGTATCATTTCGCGGTTCTTGGTGGTCTGCTCCTGCGTCGCGCCGTATTTCTCTGCCAGATGTTCAGTGATGTCCTGCCCTTCCGGCACCATCTTGGGATTTAATTCAAAGGGCTGGAAGTGCAATTGCACTTTAGCATCATCACCTATCTGATCAATTGCCTTTTCCAGTGATTTAAGGCCAATGATGCACCAGGGGCATGACACGTCCGAAACGAAGTCGATTCTGATTTCTTTACTCATGATATTTTCTTTCTGCTGCGCGACTATGTGCCACAGCTATCCAAGTGATGGCGCGTCAAACCAGGGGCTTGTGCACCGATATGCCAAGCTATATATGCACTTTACCAGTCAATTCAAGTGTCTGCTGCCGGAGCTATCGGACGCTGCTGTGCCCGCTACGTACAAATTGATACACATTAGTTTTCCCGGCAAATTAATATATATGCATTAAAAAAACAGATAAGCCCACTTTTTTTATGCATATATGGCTATATCTATAAATTTATGGGCATGACGATTACTTACCCCGGAGCACGAACTTACCGGACCATTACCGGACCATAAACGCAACACTGAGTCATTCACTGTAGTCTGCATTCACCGTATTCATTCCCTATACTCACCCACGCATTAGCGAAGGAAAAAGAAATGACAGAAGATGAAATCCGCCGTAACGCCTTTGCAATGCCTTATTCCAACTCAGCCTTTCCACCCGGGCCCTACCGCTTTACCGACAGGGAATACCTGATCATCACCTACCGCACTGACCCTGAGCTGCTGGAAAAAATCATCCCCGCCCCTTTGAAGTTGGCAGAACCTGTGGTCAAGTTTGAGTTCATCAACATGCCAGACTCAACTGGCTTTGGGCATTATTGTGAATCCGGCCAGGTCATCCCGGTGACACTTGATGGTGTGCATGGTGCTTACGTGCACAGCATGTATCTGAACGATCACCCACCAATTGCGGCTGGGCGTGAGTTGTGGGGCTTTCCTAAAAAACTCGGTGAGCCTGAACTCAGGGTACACAAGGACACCCTGGTTGGCACGCTGGATTACAGCGACTTCCGCATCGCCACCGGCACCATGGGTTTCAAGCATACCAAGCTTGATCACGCTGCCATCAAGGCTGGCATGGAACTCCCCACCTTTTTATTGAAAATCATCCCCCATGTCGATGGCACGCCGCGCATCTGCGAACTGGTGCAGTACCAGCTCACCGATGTCACCATCAAAGGTGCATGGGGTGGGCCAGGTGCGCTTGATTTGCATCCGCACGCTCTTGCCCCCATCGCTGGCCTGCCAGTGCTCGAAGTATTATCTGCTGTTCATATCCTTTCTGACCTGACTCTGCCCTACGGCACAGTTGCGTACGATTACCTCGCCACCATCAAGAAATAACCACATAAAGGAATTCACATGCTACTCAATAATAAAGTCGCCCTCATCACCGGTGCTGCCAGCGGCATAGGCAAAGAAATCGCCATCGAATACGCTAAACAAGGCGCAAAAATCGTCATCGCCGACATGGCCCTCGAAGCCGCACAAGCCACCGCCAAAGAAATCGAAGCATCTGGCGGCACCGCCATGGCTGTGGCGATGAATGTGACTGACGAAACACAGGTCGATAAAGGTGTGGCTGACGCAGTGGCCGCCTATGGCAACATCGATATCCTGATCAGCAATGCAGGCATACAAATCATCAGCCCATTGGTCGATCTGAGTCTGGATAACTGGAAAAAAATGCTCTCCATCCATCTGGACGGCGCATTCCTGACCACCCGTGCCTGCATGCGTTCCATGATCGCTGGCGGCAAAGGCGGCAGCGTGATCTACATGGGCTCAGTCCATTCACACGAAGCATCCCCACTGAAAGCCCCCTACGTCACTGCCAAGCACGGCTTGATCGGTCTGGCAAAAACCGTTGCCAAAGAAGGTGCCAAAAACAATATCCGCGCCAACGTCATCTGCCCCGGCTTTGTCCGCACACCATTGGTCGATAAACAAATCCCGGAACAGGCAAAAGAACTCGGCATCACAGAAGAAGAAGTCATCAAGAACGTGATGCTGAAGGAAACAGTGGATGGCGAATTCACGACCGTACAAGACGTCGCCCAAACCGCGCTATTCCTGGCAGCCTTTGGTACCAATGCGTTGACTGGACAATCCATCACGGTTAGTCATGGGTGGCATATGCAGTAAGGTAAATTTTTGAGTGTTCCAGTTGATGGACACTCGTGCGCCCGCAGCGATGAAGCTGCGGGCTTACAATAAGATATGCATCAAGCTTCATATCGCACAGCACATCAAAGTAAATATGGTGATTCAGGATTGTGAAATATCAGACCATAGACATTAACGTGCGCACCTGCAAACCTAAAATCTTTCACGAAAAATATCTGGGTTATGCCGCCGCCAGATTTCCATTTCCTCTTTGTCCGGCAAACCATCCAATTCCTTCCAGTTCGGTGAAGAAACCCATTCTATACAAGTTTCAAGCATGGAAGATATCGAATAAAAATACATTCTTATACCGTGGAACACTCGAATGACTGGATGATCCTTGTCAGAACCAAAAAGATGCGCGCCACAAGCGACAACATCCCAAGAACCATGAAATTCTGAAATTGGCAGACAATTTTTGAGATCTACACGATCTTGCTCCAGCGTTGAATGAATACCATAGTATTCCTGAACACTTTGATATTCCAAAACTGCTTCTTCCAGAGAAATAAACTCATTATCGCGAAAACAAAAATTCGTATCGAGGTCTGAATTAAGCCTATCGATACGCCCATTCCTCCACTGATAAAGTTCAATGACGTCATCTGGCACTATGATTTGCAAAGGTGCTACAGTCTCCAGGATTTCCGTTGTCGTAAGACCCGGTCGTAAATTCTCTCTGATAGCGATGCCCTTCGCTTCGTAGGCATCAGCCAATTGATTACATAGCTCAGTGATTGTTGGCATGATAAAGTTTTTATGTATGGGGTGCAGTTTTTATGTAATGGAAGAAGGAAATGTATGCTCAGTTAGTGCAGGGAAGCCGTGGTGACATCCATATTGACTGAAGCGCCCATCAAATTTATTTTCCAGGGCAGTCAAATGACTGCTGATCTTATGTGTTGCCAAAAGCAGCGCCTGCATACTGTCATCCCCGTCAGCATAAGATGATTTCTCAAAATGTATGGTCTGGATCAGGAAAGAACATCGCCAATTGTGAGGGCCTAACTCTACAGGCTGCCATACCGAGATTTTTGTAGAAATGATGCGTCCATCGATATAGGTAAATTCCAAATCCCGTCGGGCAATAGCGTGTTTTGTGAGATTGGGAAAAGACAGAAATTCGCCGACGAATAACTTCTTTCGCATGCGTCGACTACGGGATTTTTTCAGGCTGGTCATTAGTAAGTTAAAACTAGGCAATTAAGCGGAAAATTTTTAGCACAGAAATTCAAAGTTAGGGTCAGTCGGGGAATGGACACCCTGCCTCTAACCAAGACAGAAAATCAATCCCTATGACTTCCATAAACTCTGGAGTCATGACACCATGCCCGACAAGATAGACACTAGTGTCATCAAACAATGCGCTTTTTATCAATATCGCCTGCCCACCTCCGTCGTCACCTATATTGATAAAATCTGGACAATACTGTTCGACTTCATAAGTCAAGTTTCTTTCAACGAGTTCATCGACTGGATAAAGCCTCAAAAAGTTTGCATCAAATCCATTGCTTTGTTTTAGGAACTGCAGATACCACTTAGGAAAAGGCAGTCGTAATGCCGACTCGACGACGTTAATAAAGTCATCATCAACTGGCGTCCTCTGAACAAGCAATTCAATATTTTCTAAATTAATCATGCATTGCAACGCTAAAAAGTGGCGTTCATCTCTGACGCTCTTTTTCCCACAACACATCCGATCCCCCCGCATACCTGTTCAGCACCCGCGACAACACAAACAGCAAATCCGACAGGCGGTTCATATACTGTCTTGGTGCCTCATTAATAGCCTCGGCATTGCCTACGCTGACTATCGCGCGTTCGGCGCGGCGGCAGACGGTGCGGCAGACGTTGGCGATGGCGGCGGCGCGGGAGCCTCCTGGCAGGATGAAGTCTTTTAGCGGTGGCAGGTCGGCATTGTATTTCTCGAGCAGGGCGTCTAGCCTTTCTACCTGGGCATCGGTGATCATGGTGTAGCCGGGGATGCAGAGTTCGCCGCCCATGTCGAACAGGTCGTGCTGAATGGAAAACAATTCCTGCTTCATCTGCTCTGGCATGTCTTCACACAGCAGGACGCTGATCTGAGAATTGAGTTCATCCACGTCACCCATGGCGTGCACGCGCAGTGCGTCTTTGGCGACGCGGCTGCCGTCACCGAGGCCGGTCGTACCTTTGTCGCCGGTACGTGTTGCGATTTTTGAGAGTCGATTACCCATGGCAAATAAATTAAGTGAAAAATAAATAAGGAAATGTGAAAGGATACGGCAAAATCTGCCTGGATACACTCTGAATACACCATCCTCTGCACCGACAGCATGCACATCATAGCTGGTATTGGTGCTTGAACGCCCGCCATGATTGCCCCGCTTGCCGCGTATCAATATAATCTCGCCATGACACTTACACAATTACTCAGCGCGATACGCGCTTCTTATGTTGCCGTGCTGACTGCGGCCATCAATCAGGATCATGCACATGTCGAACCTGCTTACCGCAATGCCGATGGTGCACTTGCTCTGGAAGGCAGCCCGGCCTTGCCCTGCCGGGCAGACTGGATACCGGTAGAGGGTGAATATGCCGGGCAGTCACATACGGTGGATGCCAAAACCCAGCTGGAATTTGAGCCCTTTGGCTTTAGCATGTCAGGCACTGAGGTCAGCATCACCCCATTCACCTGGGACTGGCTGCCCTTGCAGATCAGCGGCCTTGCACCTGATGTTGCTGCAGCTACCCTGGCAGACTGGTTCATGGCCTGGTTTGATGTTGAGGATAACAATGCCAAAAATGCCGAGGGTCTGTTTGGGGTCGTGCATTTCATGTCTGCCATCACACAGGAAGAGGATGCCCTGCAAGTCAGCATAGACCTGGGTTCTGTCTCAGAGGCGGCACTGGAAGATTTGCTATTCAGACTGGCAGATGCCAAAGCGCAGTCGATACAGCTGGGCTGAAGCTCCACCATGTCGTTTTACTTGCCTTGCAGGCAATATTTGAACGCTGATTGCCGCTGGCAAATAAAATAAGGCAGGAAGTTGGAAAGCTTACGGCAAAATCTGGCCGGACACAGCATAATAGAGGGCACCACTATCTGTACGGACCGCATTATGAACCATCCTGCCATTTTGGCGAGTGTCAGAAAGCCCCTGCCCGCTGGCCTGCTGCATGCCTTGCAAGCCCTGCTGGAAGACCGTTGCAGCATCGCCCTGGCCGTGCGTGAGCACCATGGCCGCGACGAGTCCTCATATGATCCCATGCCGCCAGAGGCGGTCGTATTTGCCCAGAGCACAGCAGAGGTCGCCGAGATCGTCAGGCTGTGCCATGCGCATGAAGTACCAGTCATCCCCTATGGTGCCGGTTCATCGCTGGAAGGCCATATCCTGGCCCTGCATGGCGGCGTGACGATAGACTTGTCACAGATGAACAAGATGGTGGCCGTGCATGCCGAGGATTTGACCGCCACCGTACAGGCTGGCGTGACGCGCAAACAACTGAATACCGAGATACGCGACACTGGCCTGTTTTTCCCGATAGACCCTGGTGCTGATGCCAGCCTCGGTGGCATGGCAGCCACGCGGGCATCCGGCACAAACGCGGTGCGCTACGGCACCATGCGTGAAAACGTCATGGCGCTGACGGTGGTGACTGCAGATGGCCGCATCATACGCACGGGTTCGCGTGCCAAGAAATCATCCGCCGGTTACGATCTGACGCGGGTGTTTGTCGGCAGCGAAGGTACGCTGGGTATTATCACTGAAGTCACGGTCAAACTTTACCCCTTGCCGGAAGCCATCTCGGCTGCGGTATGCAGCTTCCCTGATAATGCCGATGCAGTGAATACCGTTATCCAGACCATACAGATGGGCGTGCCGATTGCGCGGGTAGAATTTCTGGATGCGAATGGCGTGCGTGCCATCAATGCGCATGACAAATTGAATTTGCCTGTCAAGCCTTTGCTGCTGTTTGAATTTCATGGCACTGAACATGGCGTGAAAGAACAGGCTGAACTGGTGCAAGAGATTGCTGCAGCCAATGGTGCCGGTGATTTTGAATGGGCGACCAGGCCAGAAGACCGCAGCCGCCTGTGGGCTGCGCGGCATAATGCCTATTTTGCGCTGCTACAATTACGGCCAGGTTCACGTTCTATTTCTACCGATTGCTGTGTGCCGATTTCACGCCTGGCTGAATGTATCAGTGAGACCCAGATAGATTGTGAAAACCATGGCATTACCTATTCCATCATCGGCCATGTTGGTGATGGTAATTTTCATGTACTGATGCTGGTAGATCCGGACAGCCCGGATGAAATTGCAGTGGCAGAATCCATCAACCAGCGCATGGTGACGCGGGCGATTGCCATGGATGGTACCTGCACGGGTGAGCATGGCGTGGGCATACACAAGATGGGATTTTTGATAGAAGAACATGGGGCAGATGCGATACACATGATGCGTATGCTCAAGCATGCCTTTGATCCAAAAAATATATTAAACCCGGGCAAAATTATTGCGTGGGATGAGGTTGAAGAATAAATCGAAACCATCGTCGTTTATCGACGAAAGACCACTCACCACAGAGACACCGAGCCACAGAGGTAACACAGAGAAGATCGAAGCAAAAAGAATCTGAGCATTGCTTTGAACCCAGCTTCCTTGTGTTATTTTTGACTGCTTGCCTGGGGATTGAGCAAGCGTATAAAACAAATCAGGAAGAGTATGGCAACACGATTACCACCGGTACATGCATTATCTGCTTTTGAGGCTGCGGCGCGGCATAGTTCTTTTGCGATTGCGGCAGAGGAATTGTGCATCACGCCTTCTGCACTGTCGCACCGCATACGTCTGCTGGAAGAACATTTGTGCGAGCGCGTTTTTGTGCGTGAAGGGCGCAGTGTCACGCTGACTGAGTTTGGCCGCCGTTACCTTGATGTGGTGCGGGTGGCCTTGCGCACCCTGTCTGATTTCCCGCTGCCGAACAAGATCACGCAAAGCCAGTTGCGCGTCAAGGTGACGGTGCCGCCTACTTTTGCGCGCTATATGTTCATGCCGCGCCTGGCCGAATTCATGCGCCAGTATCCCGACATAGAAATTGAAGTCTATCTGTTTGTGCCGCTGTATGACCTTAGCCTGTCAGAAAGTGATGTAGAAGTGCGCTTTGGCGCCGGTGAATATCCTAATCTGGTCACCAAGAAATTATTTGTCGAACCCAGCTTTGCCGTCGCCAGCCCGGCTTACCTGAAGTCTTTACCATCAATACAGACACCGGCAGACCTGCGTCATGCCCGACTCTTGCGGTCTGCGCTTGAACCCTGGCAGCCATGGTTTGAAGTGGCAGGACTGGACTGGCCAGAACCAACAACAGGCTTGCGCATCGACGACCTGGGCCTGTTGCTGGAAGCAGTCAAGCATGGCCATGGCATAGGCCTGACACGCCAGCATTTTGCCCAGGAAATGATCAACCGGGGCGAGGTCGTGCGCGTGTTTGACACGCAACTGGCAACGCCCCCGCATGCCTATTACCTGGTACATGAGGCGCAGGCAAATATACGGCCCGAGGTGCAGTTGTTCATCGACTGGATGCAGGCGACTTATCAGCAGGCTTAGTGGCAAGCTTAGTGACAGGTTTGTAGGGTGCGCCGTGCGCACCGTTTGAGGCATGGACATGCCTCTGCAAACCTATAATTTGTTGTAAACAATGGATGGTGCGCACGGCGCACCCTACAATTTGCTCAGGCGAATAAATTACCGGGACTTGGGTAAAGAGATGACCGTAGGGCGAATTGTAATGCGCCGTATGTGCGCGCCATGCACGGCAATCATCTTTTCCCCCGCGATTTGAAATGGCATGCGGCGCATTGCAATGCGCCCTACAACACGGCTACGTTTAAAGTTAGCCTATGTGCACCGCAAAACTGTCCGCGCTACACCACCCTGGTACTCTCCTGCCCCGGTTGCGCTATCTGCTTTTGCAAAGCCAGCCATTTATCCAAAGGCATGGGGCGGGCGAACAAGAATCCTTGCATGGATGCGCAACCGTTGGCGATCAAGAATTCTGCCTGCTCCCTGGTCTCTACCCCTTCGGCCACCACGCGCAAACCCAGGTGAGATGCCATCGACAATATCGATTGCACGATGGCCGTGCCATTGGCATCACCCGGCGTATCCTGGACAAAACTCTTGTCTATCTTGAGCTCATACAGCGGCAGGCGTTTGAGGTAAGCCAGGCTGGAATAGCCGGTACCAAAATCATCGATGGAAAAACGTATGCCCAGCGTCGTCAATTCCAGCATGCGGGCGATGGTGTCTTGCAGATTATCAATGAGCAGACCTTCTGTCACTTCAAAGATAAGGCGTGATGGTGGTGCGCCGGTGTAGCGCAAGACACGCCTGACTTTTTCTACAAAATCTGGCTGGCGAAATTGCTTGGGGCTGACATTCACAGACAGCGGTATGTCCCAACCTGCGGCCTGTAATTGCAGCAGTGCCATGCAACCCTGTTCCAGCACCCAGTCCCCCAGACGCAAGATCATGCCGGATTCTTCTGCAACGGGGATGAACAGCGCGGGCGAGACAAAGCCACGCTCAGGGTGTATCCAGCGCATCAGCATTTCACCACCAACTGGCTTGCCCAGCCTGTCGACCTGGGCCTGTATATACATGTGCAGGTGCCCGCCTGAGATGGCTTCGCCCAGCTCCCTTTCCATGGTCAGCCTTTGTTCGACCTCGGTCTGCATGCCGGTTTCATAAAAGGCGATCTGGTTGCGGCCACTGCTCTTGGCACGGTACATGGCGGTATCTGCTTCACGCAGCAGGTCGTGTGAATTCTGGTTTTCTCTTGGCAACATGGTCACGCCTATGCTGCAGGTCGTGCTGTATTGCAGGCCATTGATATCAAAAAACTGTGAGATGGAATGACGGATTTTTTCTGCCACTGCCTGTGCTGCGTGGGCGCCTGCCACTACGTTATTCGAGATATGGCAGAGCATGACCACGAACTCATCGCCACCTATATGGGCCACTGTATCCACTTCGCGCAGGCTGCTGGAGAGTCTTTGTGCGACCAGGTTCAACAAGGCATCACCGACGGCATGGCCGCGCGCATCATTGATGTATTTGAAGTGGTCGAGATCGATGAACAACACGGCACTGACCATATTGCCGCGCCTGGCCGTTGCCAGCAATATGCTCATGCGGTCCAGCAAGAGGCGGCGATTCGGCAAGCCTGTCAGCACATCAAAATAGGCTAGCCTGTGTATATGTTCCTGGGCTTTTTTACGATCACTGATGTCGCGCCCAGTAGCCACCCAGTGGCTGAACAGACCGTGCTCGTCGGCCAGCGGTACCACGTCGGCCTCCATCCAGAATTCACTGCCATCGTGGGTATAGCATATCAGTTCTATATGGACAGACTCGTAGGACAACAGCGCCAAGTTGAGCTTATCGAGTTCATCTGTCTGGGTACGCGGCCCCTGTAAAAAAACTGGCGATTTGTCGACCACATCCTCACTTTTAAAACCTGTCTGGCGCACAAAGGCATCATTGACGAAGACGATCTTGAGGCGGCGTTTTCCGGCGCCATCAATATCAACCTTGATGATCATGACGATGTCATTGAGGCGCGCCACGGCAGCGACAATCAGGCGCAGTTCTTCGTTCGCCACGGCAAGTGAAGATTGCCCATGCTGCAATGAGGCAGCGATGACACGCTGGTGTTCAAGCGAACTATCCAGCCGTTGCAGTAACACGCTGCAAGAGATGGACATGACAGCTCCAATGAAACCGAAATTGATGGTCACCACCACCAGTTGCATGAAGGGGTGGGAATCAAAGCCATACACATGCAAATTGGAATCCGAGATATAGCCCACCACCAGCAAGCTCAGTGAAGCCAGAACCAGGGCATACATGGACAGCCGCATGTTCAGCAGCAAGGCGGTCAGTACCGGGAAAGCCAGCAGGTAGATCAGCCCGGTCAGGCCGACCTTGATGAGAAACCAGACACCGAGCAGATACAGAAAAAGCAGGAAGTTCCAGGCGCGCTGCTGATAGTTCAAGAATGGCAGGCGCCAGATCGTGGCAACCCAGCCCAGGGCGAAAATATCAACCACGACGACCGACCACAGGTTTTCGCTGATGGCCAGCACGATGCTGGGTATGGCCGTTGCACCACCCAGTGCGAGTACAAAAAACAGGATGGCAGACAGCACCTGCTCACGCCACTGGTGGGTTTCCACCGGTGCCGAAGAGTTAGCCATGAAATTACTGCGGATGAATTGAAAAACAGTCACAAATCCTGTCCTTCTGCAATCACATCACGAAACGGGCCAGACCAGATTTAGCGGCCAGAACAGTAATACTATACCAACATATATCCATTCAGACAGAAATTGCGCCTGTGCTGGTAAAAAGCGACAAAATGACTTTACACAAGGCAATAATATGGCTGTTTGGCAGACTGATTGATCAAGAAACTGATCAATCAGTGCCTGACAATCCCGACTAATCGACGTTCTTACCCGCAGAGGCACACCACAAGGCAAACCATTGTTCGCGGCTTAGCTTAATGGCAGTGGCATTGACCGCTTCTTCAATCGCGGCGATACGGCCTGAACCTGTCAGCACCAGTGGCCGGGATGGATGTTGCAAAATCCAGGCAAGGGCAATGGTACTGGGGCTGGTATCAAGCTCTGCCGCAATACGGGCCAGCACCGTACTGATGCGCTGGCCACGTTCGTCCTGCTCATGCAGGGGGCGGAACAGGCTGCCACCACCAAGGGCTGACCAGATCATCGGTGCAATGCGCAAGCGCTGGCATAAATCTAAAGTGCCGTCATGCAGCGGTTGCATATGCAGGAGTGATAATTCCACCTGGTTGGTCACCAGCGGGAAACGCGCTGCCAGCAATTCAAACTGGCTGTTGGTAAAGTTGGAAACACCAAAATGCCTGACCTTGCCACTGTCTTGCAAATGCTGGAAAGCGCCGGCGATTTCGTCAGCATCCATCAATGGATCTGGCCTGTGTATCAGCAATAAATCAAGCTGCTCTATCTGCATCGCACGCAATGATTGTTCTGCAGATGCAATGATGTGTGCGGCACTGGTGTCGTAATGCTGCATGCCATGGGCTGGGCGATTAGCAGACACCAGCTTGATGCCACATTTGCTGACGAACTGGAACTTGTCACGCAGATGCGGTGCCAGCGCTATTGCTTCGCCGAGCAATTGTTCGCTTTCATAATTGCCATAGATATCTGCCTGGTCTATGGTGTTGATGCCGAGCGCCAAAGCTTGCTCAAGAAAGCTTACTCTTTGCTGCGCTGTCATTTGCCAGCTGGCGAGCCGCCACAGGCCAAGTACGATGCGGGAAAATTCAGGGCCGTTTGGAGCGATAGGGGCAATCTGTAAATGTGGTGTCATGCTATTTTTCATTGTTGTGTCAGTGCCTGGAAAGTAGAGATCAGATCATCACGCGTAGTGTAGCCAGAAGCGAGCATGTGTAGCGCGCCCTCATGCACGAGCAAGAGCGCGGGAAAGCCGCGTATGCCCCAGTTTTTTGCCTGCTCAAAATGCTCGCGCGCATCTGACATGGCCATCGGTGAGACCAGGGTTTCGGCAAAGCTGACTACATCAAAACTGCCTTCACCTTCAACCTTGTTCATCGCAGCAACGGCAAGTTCAGACAAGACTGCCGGATCACGTACATCACGTCCTTGGGCGTAAAAGCCATGCTGTACCGCATGGAAGACGGCCAGTGCAGACCGCCCGGTATCATCGTCAGTCAGCGTGCGCGCAGTCACCACGGCACGGCAGGCTGGCTCAGTGTCATACACAAAGCCGAGCTGCGACATGGCACTATCGCTAAAAGGCAGGCCACTGCGTTCTGCTACCTGCTGCCAGTGCCCCATGATGGAAGTGCGCGTAGCATCATCCAGCACCTGTTTGTTATAGGCGCGCAAACCACCCATGATCAAATCAATTTTGGCATGTGGCACGGTATCAAGAAAAGCCAGCAATTCTGGCCCGAAGCCATAACACCAGGAACACATGGGGTCGGCGACATAAATCAGTTGCGTCATAAAGCAATCTCAAAGTATCAATATTGATTTGCCATTGTATAGAAACTTGGGATTAGCTGTCGCCTGCGATTTTGTAGAGTGCGCCGTGCGCACAGGAATACGGAGCGCACGGCGCACCCTGCTAAACTATGCGGGGTAGAGGGCACCTAAAATTCGTCCGCCCGCAGCACCCGTCACATCGGGCAAATTCCCTGGCAAGCGCAGGCAAAAGCGCTGTGCCAGCCAGGCGAAGGCCAGGGCCTCTACCTGTTCAGGCGCAACACCGAGCACTGCGGTGCTGCGGACAACAGCAGCACATGATTGCGCCGCCAGCAAAGCCTGCAAGCGCTGCATGAGCTGATGATTGAAGGCACCACCACCGCAGACATAAACATGGGCGGCATCGGCAGCATGGCGGGCAATATCATTAGCCAGCGTCAGCGCGGTAAATTCACACAAAGTTGCCTGCACATCGACAGGCGATACGGCATCGAAACCCTGCAGTTTGCCTTGCAGCCATGCAGGGTGGAACAAGTCACGCCCCGTGCTTTTGGGTGGTGGCATGTGCAGGTAAGCCTCGTCCATCAGACTGTTCAATAAGGCGGGTATGACATTACCCTGCGCTGCCCAGTCACCATTTGCATCATAGCTTTTGCCCTGATGTTGCAACACCCAGGCATCCATCAATACATTACCGGGGCCGGTATCAAAACCACGGGTACTGCCATCTGCCGCCAGTACACTGATATTGCTGATGCCACCGATATTGGCAACCACGCTGGAAGCACCTGCGCGGCCAAATACGGCACGGTGAAAGGCGGGCACCAGCGGCGCGCCCTGGCCACCGGCAGCGACATCACGGCTGCGGAAGTCGGCGATGACATCTATCCCTGTCAACTCGGCCAGCAAGGCAGGGTTATTGGTCTGGCGGGTATAGCCTAGCTCGGGCCTGTGACGGATAGTCTGGCCATGTGCGCCTATGGCATGTACGGTTTGTCCACTGGCATCTGCCTGCAATTTTTTGACGCAAGCGGCATAGGTGCTGGCGAGTGCATTTGCCAACAGTGCTTCATGATGAAGCTCATTATCACTGGCCTGCTGCAGGCGCATGGCTTGCTCGCGCAGGTCTGGGTCAAAGGGGATATAGGCAGTTGCAATGATCTGCATGCCGGTGTCAGTGTCAGCATCAGCATCAGCGGCAGCAGCATCAACTGGATCGGGCAGACGTACCATGACACCATCCACGCCATCAAGGCTGGTGCCTGACATCAGGCCGATATAGATGTTTGCCGTATTGTTTTGATTGTGCAGCATGCTGATTCCACCTGTATGTTGATCAGCATGAGTATAGAAGAGTCGGCCAGGTATTACAGCGTCTTGCAGAAAATTCTATTGACGGCTTCTTCATTTTCCATACGGAAGACGGCGGCACCTATGTCGGCATAACCAGTACTGGCATAAAAGCGCAGGGCTTTGTCGTTACCGACCCAGGCTGTCAGCCAGAGTCGCTGTACGCCCAGAGAGCGTAAATGTTCTTCAGCTTCAGCCAGCAAGCGGCGGCCTATGCCGCGACTAAAAAATCCAGGGTGTACGTACAGATGATCAAGCTCGGCCTGGTGTTCGGCCTGCACCTGGTCATTGCGCTTGCCGTTCAGGGTTTGGCAATAGCCAACCAGATGGCCATCAATTTCTGCCAGCAGGATGTGGGTATGTTCTTGTGCGAGATAGGCAGCCGTGCGTGCGGTCGTCAGTTCAGACAACACATAATCGGCAATCGACTTTTTGATGCCATGCTTGACATAGGTATCAAGCCAGACTTGCAATATCAATACAGTCAAGGCAGAGACATCCTCTGTCTCTGCCTTGCGTATGATGACTTCGCCTGCGGTCAAACCAGCCAAACCAGTCAAACCAGCCAAGGCTTATGAGCGCTTGGCCGCCAGACGCATGATTTCTGCCATGCGTTCAGGATGTAGCAAGTTAAAGCGGTGAATCATGTCGCCAGCAAAACCTTTGAAGCGGGTCATTTCAGCAACTGCCAGAGGTGCTGCCTCTGTCATATTGATGCCCATGGGGTCACGCGCTTCATTATTGACGCGGAACTCATAATGCAGATGCGGTCCAGTGGACCAGCCGGTAGTGCCGACATAACCAATGACATCACCCTGGCTGACCTTGCTGCCCTTGTGTATGCCAGCAGCAAAACGGCTCATGTGAGCATAGGCTGTGCTGTAGTTATTCCAGTGCTTGAGCACGACCAGGTTGCCATAACCATTGCTGGGCGCGGCAGAATCAACAACACCATCAGCCGAGGCGCGGATAGGTGTACCAGTTGCGGCTGCAAAATCAACACCCTTGTGCGCCTTCCATTGACCGGAGATAGGATGCACGCGCATGGAGAAGCCAGAAGACACACGGGTAAATTCTATCGGTGACTTCAGGAAGGCTTTTTTGAGGGACTTGCCGTCAAAGGTGTAGTAGCCACCCTTGCCACCGGCTTCTTCAAACCAGGCAGCCTGATACAGCTTGCCAGAATTGCTGAATTCACCTGCGAGTACGCGGCCAGTGCGGACGCGCTCACCGTTCTGCCAGAAGCTTTCATAGACAATATTGAAATAGTCGCCCTTTTGCAGGCGCTGGTAATCAACATTGGTCTCGAACATGGATTTGACCTGTTCAGTGACACCGTAGGGGATCATGGCATCATCGGCAGCCGGGTAAAAGGCCGTGCGGATATAGGCCGTTGCCATTTCCACACGCCTTTCGAGCTTGGCGCTTACATCAGAAGATGTCAGTTTGCCATGAGCATCGCGGTTGATGACGATATTTCTGACTGGTTTGTCCGGGCCATCTGAGACCGTTGTTTGCAACCACAGCAGTTCACCTTCTTCATCCGTTTTTACTGCCACGGTTTTGTCAGCCCTGAATTGCAGGATAGTGCGTGCAATACTGTCTGATTTGATGAACTGTGCCGCTTCTTCGTCATCCACGCCTATGCGCTGCAAGAACGTGGCCAACTGCTCACTGCTCTTGAAGGTGGCTTCACGGATGAATTGCTGATCAACCGCTTCGAGTGCGGCGACCTGTTCATCGAGTGAAGGCAGGCTCAACTCTTCCTTGATGCGCTTGACTGGCAAGTCAGAAGCATCTGGTGCCAAAGGAGCAACACTAGCAGCGCCAAATGCGCAAACAGCAAAGAAAAGAGCGGAAACTGAAACGATGCGCGAGGCGCGTGTGGTGCCGAACAACAGCCTGCCGCCAGAGACGATACGAAGTAATTTATCTGTTGGACGCATGCAATAAGTTAAAATTGACTGGTTTTATTGAAAATTCGAGTACATTGCGGTGAAATGCTCTTGCATATTTTATGCGCACATTATCAAGACGGCAATATTGAAACTCGCACTAAGTTCGGGATTAAAAACCAGGCAAAGGCATTAAAATGCTGGCATCTGGCTTAAACAATAATCCCTGCTAATTAACCAACACCCAGAATTTGGCAAACGCTGATTATGGATTCAGATTTGAAATTCGACCAGCGGTGTTACAAAAAATTTGATTTCCATTCATGATGACTTCTGAACAAAATTCCAGCTCCCCTGAAAACACTGGCAATGCCAGCAAAATCATGCCCCTTTCCGATGCAGTGCAACATGCACTGGCAGTGACCAAACGCGGTGTTGATGAACTGCTCATCGAATCCGAATTTGCCCAAAAACTGGCCCGTAGCGAGCAGACAGGCAAGCCGCTGCGCATCAAACTGGGCCTGGACCCGACTGCACCAGATTTGCACCTGGGCCACACGGTAGTACTCAACAAGATGCGCCAGTTGCAAGATCTGGGCCATACCGTGATCTTTTTGATCGGCGATTTCACGTCCATGATCGGCGACCCGTCTGGCCGCAACGCCACCCGCCCACCGCTGACACGGGAGCAAATCGAAGACAACGCCCAGACTTATTTCAAGCAGGCAGCTTTGGTGCTGGACGCCAGCAAAACCGAGATACGCTACAACTCTGAATGGTCAGACCCGCTAGGCGCGCGCGGCATGATACAGCTGTCATCCAAATACACTGTCGCCCGCATGATGGAGCGCGATGACTTCACCAAGCGCTTCAAGGCGGGCACCCCGATTTCCGTGCATGAATTCTTGTACCCGCTGATGCAGGGTTATGATTCTGTCGCCCTTAAATCTGACCTGGAACTTGGTGGCACTGACCAGAAATTCAACCTGCTGGTGGGTCGTGAACTGCAAAAAGATTATGGACAAGAGCCACAATGTATTTTGACCATGCCTTTGCTCGAAGGCCTGGACGGCGTCGAGAAGATGTCAAAGTCCAAGAATAACTACATCGCCATCACTGAACCAGCCAATACCATGTTCGCCAAGATCATGAGTATTTCTGATGTCATGATGTGGCGTTACTACGAGCTGCTGTCCTTCTGCTCACTGGAACAAATCGCTGCTTACAAAAAAGCAGTCGCAGAAGGCCAGAACCCGCGTGATATCAAGGTGGCGATTGCGCAGGAAATCGTGACGCGCTTCCATAACAGGCAGGCGGCGGAAGATGCGCTGGCTGATTTCGTCAATCGTTCCAAGGGCGGGATACCCGATGATGTGGCAGAAGTCACAATCAGCGGTGCGCCTTTGACCATAGGTCAATTGCTGAAACAGACCAATCTGTGTGCATCGACAGGTGAAGGCATGCGCATGGTTGAGCAAGGTGGCGTGCGTATCGATTCTGTCGTTATCAGCGACAAGGGTTTGAAAGTTGAAGCTGGTACATTTGTGGTGCAAGTTGGTCGTCGCAAGTTTGCGAAAGTGACGTTGACAGCTTGATGCTTATGCGTAGGTTGGGCTACGCTTCATCAGCCCAACACTGTGTCTCAATAATCGTATACGTCATTTAAACGCCGAGTGTTGGGCTGGTAAACCGTAGCCCAACCTACGAGATTTCGCCCCTTTTCTCCGCCCCCCAAGCAACGATACCAATTACCCCCATGATCGCCCTACTCCAAAGAGTCACCGAAGCCAAAGTCGTCGTTGATGGCAACACCATAGGCGCCATCAATGCCGGCCTGATGATCCTGGTCTGCGCCGAGCGCGAAGACACTGAAAAACAGGCTGACGACCTGCTAAAAAAATTACTCGCCTACCGCGTATTCTCTGACGACGCAGGCAAGATGAACCGCAGCGTCACCGACGTACAAGGCGGCTTGCTCTTGGTGCCGCAATTCACGCTAGCAGCGGATACCAATTCCGGCACTCGGCCCTCATTTACGCCAGCAGCCCCACCAGAACTGGGCAGGCAATTATTCGATTATTTTGTCGCCCAGGCACGCAGCAAACATGCGCAGGTAGAAACCGGCAGTTTTGGTGCCGACATGAAGGTCTCACTGACCAATGATGGCCCGGTGACCTTCTGGCTAAAAACAAAATAAGAACAAAATAAGAACAAAATAAACAAATGAAACCCACAGAAATTTTATTGATACGCCATGGCGAAACCGCCTGGAACGCCGAACGCCGCTTGCAAGGCCATCTCGACATCCCATTGAATGCCGAAGGCACACGCCAGGCCAAGGCATTGGCCTGGGCCTTGCAAAATGAAAAACTACACGCAATAGTCTCCAGCGATCTACAACGCGCGGTGCAAACCGCAGGTGAAATCGCCCGCCTGCAAGGTGTCAGCACCCGCATAGGTAAAGGCTTGCGTGAACGTTGCTTTGGTGGCTTTGAAGGCAAGCTGTATAGCGAACTACCCAGCCTGTACCGCAAGGAATATAACGCCTGGCAAGCGCATGAACCAGATGCACAATTCCCACCTGGCGAAAACGAAGGCGAAACCATACGCCAGTTCCACAAGCGCGTTATGGAACATGTGCTGCATTATGCCAAGCAATTCGAGGGCAAGAAAATCGCCCTTGTCGCTCACGGCGGCGTGCTTGAATGTGCTTACCGCGCCGCCAAGGATTTGCCGCTGAGCGCACCACGCGAAGTGACCATCTACAACGCAAGCATCAACCGCTTTGAAGTCACAGGTAAAGAAATCAAGCTGCTGCAATGGGGTGATATTGCGCATCTGGATGCCGATGGGCTGGATGAAATTAACCAGAGCAAGGTCGAGAAACATTGATGTCTTTGCGATGGCAATAACCGGCATTATCTGTCAGTTGAAAAACGCCACTGGGCTCCAGCTTGTGCTGGAGCGACCTTAAATTGTGCCACCAGAATAGTATGTTGAACAAATTGGAATTCTTATTTGCATGAGCGAATGATAATCCTCATATCTTCCAAATCGTCATTCCTGCGCAGGCAGGAATCCAGAGACTTTCGTGATACGCCGTAAAAGCGATTGGCTAATAAAACATCATCAACAACAGATATCAACAGAGTTCAAGATACTGGCACTTATTTTTACTTCGTTAATTTCTCCAGCTTTCCTTTAGCCTTGGAACTGACATCCAGTTTCACAGCTTGCTGATAGGCTTCTTTCGCTTTGGCCAGTTCATCTGCAGCCACGTAGTAATCACCCATACCTTCATGGGACAAGGCATTGTGTGGATAATTTTCCAGATTCGCACTGAGAAAATCATGGGCATTCTTCAATTTTTTCTCACGCAAGAAATGCTGCCCCAACCAATCCATCGTTTCAAGATCGGGTAAAAGCTTGTAGCCCATACGGGCGCTGATTTTTTCAAACTGATGTTTCAGTTCACCTGCACCATCTATCTTCGCATCATACAAGCGCACAAAATCAGCCATCTTGTAAAAATCAAACAAGAAATTTAAGCCGTCATACTCGGCCAAAACCGGAATAGAACCATGGCCTTCGTCCGGGTAGTATTTCCACTTCCAGCGCAGGCCGCTTTGTGGATGCGCATCCAGGGTATCGACCAGTTTGAGTATGGAACGAATATGCCTGCTTTCCTGATCGCTGCCAGATCTGACCTGATCAATAGACACGTCTTTGGCAAGTGTATTGGCAACCGCCAGATATAGCGATTTGTTAGCCAGGCGGCCATCCCTTAGCGCGACTTCCATCTGTTTGACCAGCAAAGCATTATCCCACCACATACTGGGGTCTATCGCCAGATAGGCGTCGAACAATGCACTGTGATTAATCAGATTATGCATCACGGTCAAGCCACCCAAAGAATGACCAACCAATACCCGATAAGGAGCAGCCGGATATTTTGCGTTAATGTAGGGAATCAACTCTTTTTCCAGATAAGTAGAAAAAGCTTCGCCACCACCAGAGTTTTCATTGATCTTTTCTGGCTGGGCATACGAACCTGCCTTCGTCGGTGTCAGTTCACGCTGGCGGTTATTGTGGGTAACCGCAACCAAGATCATTTCGGGGCAAGAGTGTCCAATGCCCCGGCATTTCTTTTCCATCAAACCCATCATCGAAAGAAAATGATCGCTGCCGTCCAGCAAATACACAACCGGATAGACAGGCTTCTCCGGTCCCCGGGCAGCATTCGGCTTGGGAACATATACCCAGATCTTTTTATCTTCGTTCAAGACATTCGAATGTATGGTCTCTATCGTGCCCACGATAATGTCTTCGTTTTTCTCCCCGGCATGGGCAAATCCAACCAAACTCAGCAGAAGAACAAATAGTCGAATGTTGCTCATAGGATGGACAATTCAAGGTAATAGAAATGACAGATGATTTACATCTTTGTATCGGCATGATGGCAAGATTGCCTAACGAACAATATCAAGTCAAGAAACTTTCCAATTCCTGCAAAGATTCACACACAAAACTTAAAGCAACCTTTTTGTTGCATTTCTTCAAAATCCATCCCATAATAAATACGCAGCTATTTGGCTGCATATATCACACAATGGAGACAGATCATGAAAAGCTACCAGCAAAGCCTCAGTATCAAAGCCAGCCCTGCCGCTGTCTATGCCGCCCTGACAACCGTAGAAGGCTTGCGTGCCTGGTGGACCCAGGATTGTGAAGGTGGGGTAGCCGTTGGCGATACCCTGGAATTTCGCTTCAGTGAGTGTTACAAGGATATGCGTATAGAGAAACTGCAAGCTGACAGCGAAGTGCGCTGGCTATGCACCCGCGCGCATATCGTGGCTGAATCAGTCGCCCTTGCTGACGAATGGGTGGGGACTCAGGTCGTGTTCCATATCAGCGATGCAGGTCTGGGCAAGACGCAGCTGGATCTGGAACACATAGGCCTGCTACCCTCGCTACAATGCTATGCGCTTTGTCAAAATGGCTGGCAGCATTTCCTCGCCAGTCTGCAGCTGTATCTGGAAACTGGCACAGGCACACCGTTTGTAGCGGCCGTTCATCAGCAAATCCCATCCACGGAAAGGAGAGCAGCAGCATGAGCAATAATACAGATAGCATACAGCGCAGCATCGTCATCAATGGCACACGTGAGCGCGTATGGCGTGCCCTGACTGATGCAGAAGAATTTGGCGCATGGTTTGGTGTCGATCTGAGCGGCCAGGTATTTGCGCCGGGCCAGCGCACACGTGGGCTGTTTACCCACCCTGGCTGCGAAGGTTTAATGTTTGATATCGTCATCCAGCATATACAGCCACAAGATGCCATGTCTTTTCACTGGCATCCGTATGCAGTCGATACTGCTGTTGATTATTCTGGTGAGATACCAACCCTAGTCAGTTTCAATTTACAAGATGCGCCCGGCAATGCTGTCTTGCTGACTGTGGTTGAATCAGGTTTTGACAAAGTGCCTGCGCACCGCCGTCGCACAGCCTTTGAGATGAATACCGAGGGCTGGGACATACAACTGCAAAATCTGGGGAACCATGTCACCAAGTAAAACAAACAACAAGGCCAGCGCACCAGCCATCATTAGTGCCCACGACACGTCTGCTCAGGTGTTCGCGGCACTTGGTGATCCCACACGTCTGAAGCTGGTGGCAGTGCTTTGCGCAGGTGGCGCTTTTTCGATTTCTCACCTGACGCAAACCACAGCCATCAGCCGCCAGGGCGTCACCAAGCACCTGAACGTACTGGCTGAAGCAGGTGTCGTCAGTGACATCAAAATTGGCAGGGAACGTTTGTGGCAACTGCAAGCTGCGAGCATAGATGAAGCCAGACAAACACTCGAATCCATAGGCCGCGAATGGGAAATGGCACTGGGCAGGCTGAAGCGTTTTGTGGAAAAGGATGATTAGGGAGCGCAACATGAGAAAAATGCTTGCAATGGCAAAAGCTCACGCAATTAGCCCTGTGGAATCGATCCGCTATCCCCAAGGAGTCGCTGAGTAAGCGTAGCGAGCGATGTCAGTTTGAGTTGAGAAGCGCAGTCGTACTCAAGTACGACGAGCATCGCCGACTCAAAATGGCTTCGCGCAGTAGCTTAATCAGCGGCTCCGACTACATTTGGCGAAACTGGTGTTGATACGCCTGCGACACCGCCAGCCACTCATCCTCTTTCTGCAAGCGCAAAGCCAGGCCACCATCGCTTCTCTGCACCGCATCTATCGCTGCCACATTGACGATATTGCTGCGGGATATCTGCCAGAATTTATCACCGTCGAGTTGCGCTGCCAGGTCCTTGATGGTGGTGCGGATATAGGCTTCGAGCCTGGCAGTGATGACTTTGGTGTATTTTGAATCTGCACGAAAGCAAAGCACATCGCTGACATTGATGAAGCGTATCTGGTTGCCAACCGATGCCTGTATCCAGCGCAGTGCTTCTTGCGGTTTTTTGATTTGCAGGGAAGACAGGTCAGCCGGTTGTTGTGACAGGCGCTGCTTCAACCTTTGCACTGCCAGCGCCAACCTTCCTAAATCCAGGGGTTTGAGCAGGTAATCCACCGCACCCTGGTCAAAGGCATCAACGGCATAATCATTATGGGCAGTCAGGAACACGATGTGGCAGGGGTGCTGGGCCAGGCGGGCCACGTCTATACCGGTCAGGCCGGGCATGCGTACATCCAAAAAAGCGATGTCGGGGCGCAGGTCGGTAATGGCTTGCATGGCCTTGATGCCGTCATCAACAGCGGCAATGATATCCAGCTCTGGCCATAACTGCGCCAACGCGTCTTGCAGTTCCTGGCGCAGGATGGCTTCATCTTCAGCGATCAGGGCTCTGGGTTTAATGATGCTCATGCCAGCTCACCTGTCCTGGCTGGCAGAGATATCGTGGCGCGCACACCACCCTTATCCCCTGGCTGTAATTGCAGTTCTGCCTGCTCACCAAACAGGGCGGATAGGCGCTCCTGTACATTCAGCAAGCCAACACCACTACCCAGTTCATCCCGAAAACCGCGACCATTATCGCTGACTGTGACCAGCAACTGGCCGGCTTCGCTGCTGGCACTGATATCTATGCGCACCTCACCCGGCTGCGGCTCTATGCCATGCTTGATGGCGTTCTCTACTAGGCTCATGATGGCCAGTGGCGGGATCAGGCAGGCCCGCACTTCATCTGCGGCCCGCACAGAAAACTGAAAGCGTGCACCCAGGCGTATCTGGAAGATTTGCAGATACGCCGCTGCCCTGTCCAGCTCTTGCCCCAGTGTGGTGGTACTCAGGCGCATGTCGGGCATGGCAGCACGCAGGTAGGCAATCAGGTTGTTCAGCATTTGCTCCGCCATGGCGGCATCCTGGTGTATCAGGGCACGGGTGTTGGCGAGCGTATTGAATAAAAAATGCGGTTCTATCTGGCCCTGCAATGCAGCGAGCCTGGCTTCCAGCATTTGCCTCTCGACTTTGTGCTTGCTGGCTTCCGCCGCCAGGCTGGCCTGGGTGCGATGTCTGATTTCCAGGTCTATGGCAGCAGGCAAGACGGTGGCAAAAATAAACACCAGGATAATGGCGGGCAATAACCAGTTGACATGGCCTGTGCTCATCGCTGGCCAGAATGCAGCCTCCGCCTTGAGCCCTGCAAACAATGCCAGCGCCACGGACAAGGCCAGGATAGCCCAGCGCTGGCTGGCATGTTTGAACCACAGTATTTTTTGCGACAGACATAAACCAGCTTGCGCCAAAGTATAGGCCAGCAGGATGGCCAGGCTATCTGCCAGCCAGGCTGAACGTCCTTGGTCAAGGCTTGCATAAACCAGTAAACCCAGCACGGCCAGCATGGGTAATAACGGCCACGCGCTCAATGTGCCTGACTCATCCTTATCCGCATGAGTTATCGTCATGTCTGTACGCATTTTTTTATTCCGAGAAATTCAGGTTTTTTATCGCTGCGCTTGCCTGACTAATGTTGACATCGTTTGCTATAGGTCTGCGTTCAGATATGGAATTATTTGCGGAGGCTTCGGCAAAGGACAGGTCCTTCACCAACAATTTTCCTTGTTTTCTGATGCCTATCCCTAACTCCAGTTTTTGCGCATTGGCGCTCACTGGTGTCTGAACCTTCACCGTTTCCCAAGCGTCCCCTTTAGCTCCGCTAGAGGAGGTAATGCGAACGCCGCCTTTATCATCAGTCGTTCTGATCCAGAGTTCGTAGCGCCCCAGCTCACCAGTGTGTCGGGCAGATGCTGTTAAAACCATGATCTTTCCACGATATGCACCGGCATCGACCACTTGCGTGATGGCGGCAAAGTCATCATCCGTGCTTGTCTCTTTTGCAGCAATAAAGAAAGCTGGTTGCTCTTTACTTCCTTGCGACTCGTCAAGCCCACTTTCATAGTGGGTAGCAATTGCGCCGCTACCTGTCCAGCCTTTTGGAATGCCGTTCTTGACAGCACCTGCGTAAGAAAAATTGACAGCAAAGGCAACCAGTGGGGCTGCGATCAGGATTTTCCAGTGTTTCATGTCTGCTCCAGTATTGTTCAGTATTTGCTAGATTCGGGATATCGTTTGTGAGGCCCGGTAATTTTATTCAGTAAAGTTCAGGTTGCGTGCTGGATAAGCTGGCAGGCCAGAACGATGAGTGGGCAACTCAACCGCTTTGGGAACAGCCACATAGGGCTTGCGCTCCAGCTTGATATCTCTGATCCAGATCTTGCCTTTGGATGCCAGGGAAAAACCGATGTCAAAGTGTTTTTGACCGGGCTCTGCACCTTTAGGGAAATAGCTGCTCAGGGTAATTCTCTCCCAGCCTTTTCCATCAGGTATGCTGCGCGAGTATTCCATCAGTTGCGGCCTGCCAGCTTTTTCGCCCAACATGAGGGCCTGGCTTCTCAAGTGGCGCAACCATACCCTGTTTTTCTCTGCGCCTATGGCCTTAGCCATCATACTGAACTCGATCACGCCCCCTTCCCACTCGCTTGCATCGACTTGCTGCATCAGGCTGACGGTTTCATTGGTCGGCGTATCTTTGCTGGCGACAAGCAGTGCGGGGTGTTCCGGCGTGCTTTCTGCCGGGTCTATGCCCATCTCATATTTGTCACCCAAAGGTCCCCATAATTGCCAGCCACTCGGGACACCTGACTTGACGCCATCAGCGAACGAGGTATTCATCGCAAGTGCAATCAGGCTGGCTGCGGCCAGAACTTTCCAGTGTTTCATCATCTTTACTCCATGTGGGTTGTTGATGATGTGCAATATACGGATGAACAAGTTTGGTTTCCTTCGCTTTGCGATTACTGCCCCGTCACCGCCGATAAATGGCGGGAAATTTCTGATGAATGGAGCTGTTAAAAAATAGTTTTATGCATGGCTGCCAGAATGACACAAGTGAATTGACCATGGCATTGTAAATAGCGATACTGCCAGCTTTAGCCTGAAATTTTTTCGCGCATATTATATGCGTGACGTTTTTGCTGATCTGCCTCTTTAATTGAAGGAAAGTTGTGGTGCGAGCCTTCTATCAACTCGATTATGACGCACTCCCCCGTGACGTCAAAAAACAATTGGCCAGGTCGGTCAGAAGCCCGGACTATCTGGTGCATGCTGACGCCATGTCGAATCGGTCGTGGTACCTGCGGCATGCTGCCTTGATGGCCGCATGTATTTTCTTTATTTACCTGGCTGCGTCGTCAAGCTTTGGTGACCCAGTCAATGATCTCGCCTGGGATAATACTGGTCTGATAGTCTGGTATGCAATACTGTTTTTTGGGGTAGTCTATGCTGGCCATGAAATATGGCAGCGCATGCAGCTGAGCGCAAAATTTCGCTTCGCCCCTGGTTGCTACCTGTTCCCACTGGCACTGGTTGATATACGCAGCAACAAAATCGCGGTACATGATCTGGCACAATTGCGCAAACTTGATGCTACCCATCATGAATCGAATGGACGTTATCAAAGAACGATTTTCTCTTTTAATTTCAATGATGGCACGCGTAAAGACCTGGTCATCAATAACCAGAACCTGGCTGAAGCCACGCTGGGAAAATTCAATATCTATAAAACCAAGGCCAAGGATGCATTTCATAACCGCGATCTGGCAAGCCTGTATGGCTTTGACCCTCTGTTGGACGTGCGGAGAAACAAGTGGCGGGAGGCACATGGAGCCGCCAGCCTGGGTAAGCGCTTTATCAATCTAATGACTCAATTCAAAGTACCGCTGCTGGTGCTGGCCATCTTCATTGCTGCCTTGTTTTGGTATGGCAGGAATGCCGCAGCAGACAAGAAAATGTATTTGAATGCCAAGCACTTGCAGACAGAAGCGGCGTATCTGGGTTATCTGGCACACGGCAAGTTCAAGATTACTGAAATGCAGGCAGAGTTGCCGCGCGTGGTATTCAATGAAGTGCAGAAAAAAAATTCCGTCACTATGCTGCGTCAGTTGAAACTGCGCTTCCCACAGTCGGATATTCTTCCTGACGTGGCAGAAGAAATCCATGTGCTGTATGACAGCTCCATGCAAAAATTCAGGGAACAGGCAGTTAATTCAGATACTGCCTTGATACGCTCCATGGAACAGTTGTTGAAGTTTGCCGAGGAACATGACGATCCGAATGTGGCAGTCAACTTTATTCGTCCGACAGACAGTGATTTGAGCCAGTTGGACGCTGTTTTGAAACTCAAGGAAAAACAGATACGTGGCAAGCAGATCATACCGGCAGCAAAATATTTCGCAAACAATAGCGCCGCTGTCAGGGAGACACGAATTATTCAAGGTATACGCAGCGCGTTCAGTTCAATATTCCCAAATGATGTGCTGTCATTCAATGCCAGTCCTGTCGCACCCGACAACGCTCCCAGACTGCAAATCACTTATCAGATAGAACCATCCGGCGAGATCTTCGGCTCTGAAAAGCATGATAATGCTTTTGTTGGCATGCTGGTACGCTTCAAGGCTGCGCTCATCGTGCCCGAAACCAAAGACCGCTGGAAATTCGACCTGGAAGTAACACCACCAGATACATTCAAAGTGGAATACCAGACATCCAGCCGCGATCCTGTTAAACAAGCGCCTGAGGGACAGGTCTATGCAGTAATGGCAGAACGGGCTTTCGATAAACTGGCACTCAAAATCAATGCTGCCTTCTTCAGGCCCGATAGTGCGGTATATATGAAGCAATTGAAGAACCAGTAAAAAATTGCAAATAGATAGGCTGCTGCCTATCTATATTGCCGTCTGTATGCACAGACACGCGAATTACTTACCCAGTCTATCGCCCAGTTCCGAATCCAGAGCCACATAGCAAGCGCCCACAGCCTGCAAGCTGAAAATGCCAGGCAATAACGGGCAAACCCAATTTTGCCCATATTGTCACGATAAAGTACGCATTTTTGGGAGTCGCGCCTGATGCAGCCATCCATTAAATATATCCAGGTTTGCCGATTGACCAACAAGGCAGAATTCACGATACTTATGCGCAAATGAAAATTAACAATCGAATAATTTTCTCCTTGCACGTTTACTCATGAATTAAGGATGTACCTTTGGCTTATTACTATGAATATCAATTTGACGCGCTGCCTGCGCATCTCAAATCCGATCTGGCCAAGACGATAGGACGCTCCAAATACCTGGCATTTGCAGAAGTGCAATCCAATCTGGATTTTTATCTTATGCACGGGCTGATATTGCTGCTCTGCAGTTCCTTGCTCTTGCTTACTGCAAGCGCTGACTTTGGTAACCCGCTAAAAGATGAATTGTGGTCTGCGCGAGCCATACTGGCCTGGTATGTCTTGCTATTCGCTGGTATTTTCTATTGCGTGCATGCAAGCTGGAAGAGGATCAGCCTCAGCAGGCGCTTTGGTTTTTTGCCGGGACGTTATCTTTTTCAATCTAGTTTCCTGGATGCGCGGCAAAAGAAGGTCATGATAATTGATCTTAAGTTATTTAAAAACGTCAGTCTTGGTGAGACACAGTTTCTTGGCCTGCATAACAAGTCTCAACTCGCGCTTGAACTTCAAGAAGACCAGCATCTGCTCATTAACATACCAGGGCGCAAACTGGGTAAATTGGTTTTTGAGAAATTCCAGGCGATGCACGCTGCAGCACAGAAGGCAATTCAAGAAAGAAATTTGCCAGCACTGCAAAAATTTGATCCTTTCCTGGAATTAAAGAGGAACCAGTTCAGTGGTGCCCTCGAACAACGCCAAGCCAGTTTTTTTGCCATCAGCATTCATTTCCTAAGGAAACTGCACTTGCCGCTACTGTTTATTGCCTGTGCATTTGCGGCCCTGTTCTGGTATGCACGGAATATGATGGCAGACGATAAGGCCGCCATGACAGCTCAGCGCATGAACACGGAAACTGCGTATCTGGCCTATCTTTCACACGGCAAAAACCACGTCAAGGAAATGCAAGAGAAGCTGCCGCGCATCGTCTTTAACGCACTGAAGAAAAATACCAGCGTCACACAATTACGCGCCTTGAAGCAGCGATTTCCAGGCTCGGACATCATTGCCGATCTGGACAAGGAAATCCATCATCATTACCTGCTTGCTCTGGAAAATTTCCGCGCGCTCAATGCCAGCGCAGATCCTGGTTTGATCGCCACCATGGAGCAATTATTGCTCTATGCGGAAAAAAAGAATGATCCCAATGTTGTCATCCGCTTTGGCAGACCTACACCAGCAGAACTTGTTCAGTTGGATGATTTATTGAGGAAGAAAGAGGTACGCACAAAGAATTTAAAAATCATTCCGGCATCACCTCATTTTACCAATGATACTGCGGCAACCAGAGAGTCGCGCATAGTAGCGGGCATACATACTTCATTTGGCGCCATCTTCCCTCAGGATATATTGAAATTCGCCGCAAATGGTGCCGCCAAACCACCGTTTCCCATGCTGAAGATCAATTACAAGATTGCCCCATCAGGTAAAGTGTATACGCAAAGAAAGCAAGAGAACCTGGCATTAAGCGAGCAGGACATTTACATTGGCCTCATCATGAATTTCAATGCCAACATCAGCATACCTGATCAGGAAAATGAATGGAAATTTAATTTAGAAGTCACTCCACCAGATAATTTCAATGTGAAGTATGAATATTCATTGGATGCGGTTGATCACCATCCTTCGGATAGCCAAGTATATGCCGTCATGGCAGAAAGGGCATTTGACCAATTGGCGGGTCAAATCAATGCCACTTTCTTTCATAACCAGGGTTCTGCCTATACCAAAAAGTCCAGACAGGTACGTTAACAATCTGTGATGAAAATGCCGCTCAGTGCAGCTTGATACGCGGATTGCGTACCCGGTCAATAGTCTCTGCCCAGGTCGATAACCAGGTATGGAACAAACCATTGACTGCCATCTGGTGTTGTTTATGCAGTGACCAGTACATCCATTTTGCCAGTGTGCCTTCGATGAAGACAGAACCGCTGGCCAGAGAACCCATGAGACTGCCAACGGTACTGTAATTACCCAGCGAGACCAGCGAGCCATGATCTTTATAGGTAAACTCCAGCGCGGGTTTGCCCTGCAAGCGGCGTACCAGGGTTTTTGCCAACGTGCTTGCCTGTTGATGAGCAGACTGGGCACGTGGTGGCACGTTAGGCAAACCCTCACCTTGCGGACATGCGCAGCAATCACCAATCGCGAAGATGGCCGGGTCTTGCGTGGTTTGCAAAGTACGGGTTACGACCAGTTGATTGATGCGGTTGACTTCCAGCCCATCCAGGTCTTTTAAAAACTCTGGCGCTTTAATGCCTGCCGCCCAAACCACGATGCCACTGGGAATGAATTTGCCGCTAGCCATCTGCACCCCGGCCTTGGAGACATCGACCACTTTTTCATTGGTATGCACTTCTACCGCCATGCTGCGCAATTCACGGGCGACTGAATCGGAGACACGCTCTGGTAGCATTTGCAGCAAGCGAGTACCGGCATCGACGATGACGATCTTCAAATCTTTTTCAGGATGAAAATTCACCAGTCCATAGCTGGACAGGATTTTGGTAGTCATATGCAATTCTGCTGCCAGCTCTACACCGGTTGCGCCGCCACCTATGATGGTGACGGTAAAACGGCCTTCGCCAGATGTCTGCTGCTGACTTTGCGCCTGCAGACAATAATTGATGAGACGTTGATGGAATCGCTCTGCCGCAGCAGGTGAATCAAGCATGATGCTGTTTTCGCGTGCGCCGGGAGTACCAAAATCATTGGTCTGACTGCCCAGGGCTATCACCAGGCTGTCATAGGCAATGGCCTGACGTGGTAATAACTGGACGCCGTTTTCATCGAACATGGGGGCGATATAAATTTCTTTCTTTTCGCGAGAAAGTCCTTCCATACGACCAAGACGGAATTCGAAATGATTGGATCTCGCCAGGGCAAAGTATTCGCGCTCGTCTGCATGGCTGTCGAGGGTGCCTGCGGCAACCTGATGCAATAGAGGTTTCCACAAATGGGTACGGCTGGCATCGACCAGCGTGATGACGGCTTTGCCGCGCTTGCCTAATTTCTTGCCCAGGCGCACTGCCAGTTCCAGCCCGCCTGCACCACCGCCAACGATGGTAATTCTATGTACTGCCTCCTTGTTTTGCGTGTCCACGAACGACTCCCTTATTTGAAAAATATATTCCCTTGCTGACTATCTTTTTAATAAACAAAGAAGATGGATGGCAAGGGAATACATTTTTGTCAGGAGTGAAAATGACAAATATATAAATGTACGCATGGAGTATACACAGAACTGACAAAGCTGAGCGTGGGTTGACGAACAAAGCGGGGGCGAAAAAGGCATATTGCAGACAAATAGCAGACACCTTCCAAGCGCCAACAGCAGTTTAGAGAGGCTAGTCTAATCTGCTCTGGGACGCGCAGTTTTGTTGAAATTTAAACTATCAAAAAGCCAACAAATATAGATAAAAATATTCCTTACGAGTGGTAACGATTTTGCCAAATATTTAGGCAGGATTCAGGTAGAATAGCGCTTCTTCGAATTTCCCCCTTCCCTGATCGTGCAAATCGGCTCTTACGTGCTGCGTAATAATATTTTTGTTGCTCCCATGGCTGGTGTGACTGACAGACCTTTCCGTCAGTTGTGCAAAGAACTGGGTGCGGGTTATGCCGTGTCTGAAATGGCAGCGTCCAATCCCAAACTCTGGGAAACAGAAAAGTCCACGCGCCGTACCAACCATGAAGGCGAAATGGAGCCCAAGGCAGTGCAGATTGCCGGTGCAGACCCACAGATGCTGGCTGAATGTGCCAAACATAATGTTGATAAAGGTGCGCAAATCATCGATATCAACATGGGCTGCCCGGTTAAAAAGGTCTGTAATGCATGGTGTGGTTCTGCCTTGCTGCAGCATGAAAGCCTGGTTGGTCAGATACTGGATGCGGTGGTTGGCGCAGTCGATGTGCCGGTCACACTCAAGTTCCGTACCGGCTGGGACAGGGCCAATAAAAATGCCCTGAACATTGCCCGCATGGCAGAAGCGGCTGGCATACAAATGCTGACCCTGCATGGACGCACCCGCGCCGATGGTTATAAGGGTGATGCCGAATATGAGACCATTGCTGCCGTCAAGGCCGCAGTCAATATTCCCGTAGTTGCCAATGGCGACATCACGACACCGGAAAAAGCCAAATATGTATTAGAGGCAACTGGTGCGGATGCCATCATGATAGGCCGGGCGGCGCAAGGCCGACCGTGGATCTTTCGCGAGATCGCCCATTTCCTCAATACCGGCGAGCATTTACCTGCCCCACTGATTTCTGAAGTTCGTGAACTCATGGATAACCATTTGAAAGCGCACTATGCCTTCTATGGTGACTACCTTGGCGTACGAACGGCACGCAAACATATAGGCTGGTATGTGCAAGACCTGGTAGGTGGTGAAGATTTCCGGCAACAAATGAACTTACTGACGGATTGTGATGAACAACTTGCCGCCGTCAGCAGTTTTTTTGATCACATGGCTGGGGAGCGGTTACAATACCGCCCCTTTGAAGAAAAACTGGCAGCATAAGACAAAACACTTTTACAAAAACCAATTTGTCTTGCCGTCCATGAAGCATGGACTACCCGCCGCCTGGCATAACCGAACAGTGATAAAAACAGCATGAGCAAAGATAGCATTCAAGACGCCGTCCACAAAAATCTGGAAAAGTATTTCCGTGACCTGGGCGAGCAACCCGCATCCAATATTTACGACATGGTCGTGTTAGCCGTTGAAAAACCGATGTTAGAAATGGTCATGACGCGCGCATCGAGCAACCAGTCACAAGCCGCCGATATGTTAGGCATTAACCGGAATACTTTGCGCAAGAAATTGCAGCAGCACGGTTTGCTTTAATCCATCCGCGAGGCTTGACACCGATTTCCTTACTCACATCAAAAATCATGATCAAACAAGCCCTCATTTCCGTCTCCGACAAGACCGGTGTGCTCGAATTTGCACGTGAATTGTCTGCGCTCGGTGTCAAGCTCTTGTCTACGGGTGGCACAGCCAAGTTATTGGCTGACAATGGCCTGCCTGTCACCGAAGTGGCTGACTACACCGGCTTCCCTGAGATGCTCGATGGCCGTGTCAAGACCCTGCACCCTAAAGTGCATGGCGGCATCCTGGCACGCCGTGATTTCCCTGAGCATGTGGCAGCGCTGGAGCAGCATGGCATTCCTACCATCGATATGGTGGTGGTCAATCTGTATCCCTTCCAGCAAACTGTCGCCAAGGGTGAATGCTCACTCGAAGATGCGATAGAAAATATCGACATCGGTGGCCCAACCATGTTGCGCTCTTCTGCCAAGAACCACAAAGACGTGACTGTCATTGTAGATCCGTCTGATTATGCCGTTGTGCTGGCAGAGATGAAGGCGAATCAAAATGTTGTCAGCTATGACACCAAGTTCACGCTGGCGAAAAAAGTATTTGCTCACACAGCGCAATACGATGGTGCCATCACCAACTACCTGACCAGCCTGGGTGAAGACAAGGCGCACACCACACGCAGCGCCTATCCGCAAACCCTGAACCTGCATTTTGAAAAAGTGCAGGAAATGCGTTACGGTGAAAACCCGCATCAGTCTGCCGCCTTCTATCGCGACCTGAAGTCTCTCGAAGGCTCACTGGCCAACTACAAGCAATTGCAAGGCAAGGAACTGTCTTACAACAATATCGCCGATGCCGATGCCGCATGGGAATGCGTAAAGTCTTTTGCTGAATCTGCCTGCGTCATCGTCAAGCATGCCAATCCTTGCGGCGTAGCCCTGGGTGCGACACCGTTTGAAGCTTATAGCAAGGCTTTGCAGACTGACCCGACTTCTGCGTTTGGCGGCATCATCGCCTTCAACCACGAACTCGATGGCAAGGCTGCTGAAATCGTCGCCAAGCAATTCGTTGAAGTGTTGATCGCGCCATCGTTCACTGCCGAAGCAAAACAGATTTTTGCAGCAAAACAAAATGTGCGCCTGCTGGAAATTTCTCTGGGCAATGGCTTCAACCAATACGATATGAAGCGTGTTGGCGGTGGCTTGCTGGTACAGGCACCGGATGCCAAAAACGTCTTGCAGGAAGAACTGCGCGTCGTCTCAAAATTGCAGCCTAGTCCACAACAAATGGCGGACATGATGTTCGCCTGGCGTGTGGCCAAGTATGTGAAATCAAACGCCATCGTCTTCTGCGGCAATGGCATGACGCTGGGCGTAGGCGCTGGTCAGATGAGCCGCATAGACTCTGCCCGCATCGCGTCTATCAAGGCACAAAATGCTGGTTTGACACTGACTGGTTCTGCCGTCGCGTCTGACGCCTTCTTCCCGTTCCGTGATGGTCTGGATGTAGTGGTGGATGCAGGTGCAACTTGCGTGATCCACCCTGGTGGCTCCATGCGTGACCAGGAAGTGATAGATGCTGCGGATGAACGTGGTGTCGTGATGGTTTATACCGGTACACGTCATTTCCGCCATTGATGCGGGATTGATGTATTAAATGAGGTATGTGCGGCCCTGATTATTCAGGGCCGTTTTTATTGCAGGCGCCTTATTACTGCCGGCATCACCTCAGTACAACAGCTCAACAATACGCATTGTCCATAACTTGCCGGTAATAGCCATATGCGATAATGCCGCCTCACACAAGATGGCTACAAGGCGGCACTATATTGCCGTGCCGAAGAATTCCCACAGGATGCATGACGAATGATTTATCTGAGCAAGACGACATTGTCTACCATAACTTGCGCCGTGCTGATGGCCCTGAGTTTGTGGCCTGCCAGCTATGTATCGGCCTCAGAGCCTGATCATCCCGCCGCCAACCAACAGAATTACAGTGCGGACTTGATAGAAACTACCAGGCTTGCTGAAGAAGGCAAAGCCGCTGCACAGCTTAAGTTGGCAGACATGTATTTTGAAGGCCGGGGCGTGGCCAAAGACTTGCAACAAGCCGCCCACTGGTACCGCAAAGCGGCCGATCAGGGAAATGACAGAGCACAACACAGCATGGGCTGGATGTACCAAACTGGTTCTGGCCTGTCCAAAGATATGCAACAAGCGGCCTACTGGTATCTGAAGGCCGCACAGCAAGGCAATGTCAATTCGCAGAATAATCTGGGGTGGCTTTATGAAAAAGGCCAGGGTGTAGTTAAAGACGTGCAACAAGCTGCTCACTGGTATCTGCAGGCTGCACAACAGGGGAATAAAGAAGCGCAAAACAATCTTGGCGTCATCTATCAGGAAGGCGTGGATGAGATAAAAAAGGATGAACAACAAGCGGTGCACTGGTACCGCAAGGCAGCGGATCAGGGGCTTTCAGTTTCGCAGAATAGTATGGGTCGGATGTATTTCGAAGGTCGTGGTATAGCAAAAGATTATCAGCAAGCGGCCCTTTGGTATCGTAAAGCCGCTGATCAGGGAGAGGCCCGGGCACAATCGAGTCTGGGCTGGATGTATCAGACGGGCACTGGCGTAGCCAAAGATGCGCAACAAGCTGCTGGCTGGTATGTGAAGGCTGCGCAGCTGGGAAATGCAGGCGCGCAAAATAATCTAGGCGGGCTTTATGAAAAAGGTCAGGGCGTAGTTAAGGATATACGACAAGCTACACACTGGTATCTGCAGGCTGCACTACAGGGAAGTGCTGATGCGCAAAATAACCTGGGATGCATCTATCAAAATGGTCAAGACGGAGTAAAAAAAGACGACAAGCAAGCCGTGAGCTGGTACCGCAAAGCAGCGGACCAGGGACTTTCCGAGGCACAGACCAGCATGGGCCTGATGTATTTCGAAGGCCGCGGTGTAGCCAAAGACCATCAGCAAGCAGCAAGCTGGTACCGCAAAGCAGCAGATCAGGGAAATGCCAGGGCGCAAGCTAGCTTGGGCTGGCTATACGAGTCTGGCAATGGCGTGTCCAAGGACGCGCAACAAGCAGCCTACTGGTATCTGAAGGCTGCGCAGCAGGGAAATGCAGGGGCGCAAAATAATCTTGGGGGACTCTACCAAAGTGGTTCTGGCGTAAGCAAGGATGAACAAGAGGCAGCAGTCTGGTATCGCAAAGCGGCCGATCAGGGTAATGTCGGCGCACAGTTGAGCCTGGGTGAAATGTATGCTAATGGCCGCGGTGTGCCTAAGGATGAGCAGCAAGCAGTGAGTTGGTACCGCAAAGCCGCCGAGCAGGGAAATGCCAATGCGCAATTTGGTCTGGGCTGGTTGTATCACACAGGTTCTTTTGTGGGTAGAGACACACAGCAGGCAGTGCACTGGTATCGCCTGGCTGCCTTGCAGGAAATGTCCATGGCACAAACGATGCTGGGTGGCATGTACCTGGCAGGCGTCGGCGTACCTGAGAATTTGTCTCAAGCTGCATTCTGGTTTCGCCAGGCTGCCAACCAGGGAGCTGCAGATGCAGAGTACTTCCTGGGGCTGGCGTATATCAATGGCAAAGGCGTGCCAGAAGACTGGCGGCAAGGGTCGATCTGGCTGCGTCGCGCTGCTGAACAAAATTATTCTAATGCGCAGCACGTGCTGGCTTTGCTTTATCTGTCTCGCAAAGAATCACCCGATGACGGGAAACAAGCCCTTTATTGGCTGCGCAAAGCAGCAGAACGCGGCGACGCCAATGCACAACTCGACCTGGGCAGGATCTACGCCAGCGGCAAAATCTTGAATATAGACAGCCGCGCTGCAGCCAGCACCGTTGCGGGTCCACTTGACCAGGCCCGGGACAAGACACAGAAAGACCTGGCGGCAACGATTGGTGAAGTGGCAGGTGTAGCCAGAGATGAACAGGCCGCCTATTTCTGGACCATGCTATCTCTTGCCAACGGCAATCAAGTTGCACGCGACTATTTACCCCCGCTGGTAGCAGTATTGCCCGCTGAGAGCAAAAGCAAAGTCGATGCAGAAGTCAAGGCCTGGAAGCCAGTAAAATAAAGGCTGACAACTTTGATGCCGATGACTGCCAGCCTGCCTGCACTCGTGCCTGAAATACCATGATGCTTTCATCGTCGAGTGGCGACACCGCATTGTGTCAGTTGGCGAGGGGGCTGGCTTCAATGCAGGTAAAAATACCGCTGGAACTCAGCCCATTCCACATTGCATTTCCTTGCTCACACATATCCTGCAAAAGATCAAACGTCATAAGCAATTACTCACTTACTTAGCGAGCAATAAAACTAGCTCGCCGATACGCTATACTCATCAGCAATAATTCCTGTAGCAGCACAGCACCACATCTAATACACACTCAGAAGCCCTCATGAAAATCCTAGGCATAGACCCCGGCTTGCGCACCACCGGTTTTGGCGTCATCCATAAACAGGGCAGCAAGCTGACGTATATCGCCTCAGGCACGATCAAGACCATTGATGGTACTTTACCAGAACGCTTGAAGACCATCCTCGCAGGCGTTTCAGAAATAGTACGCACTTACCAGCCTGATTGCGCGGCGATAGAAAAAGTCTTCGTCAACGTCAATCCGCAATCTACCCTGTTACTGGGGCAAGCCCGCGGTGCAGCGATTTGTGCGCTGGTAGCGGCAGACCTGGCAGTCGCAGAATATACAGCCTTACAGGTTAAACAAGGCGTCGTCGGCCATGGCCGTGCCAAGAAAGAACAGGTGCAGGATATGGTGCAGCGCCTGCTGGCTTTGTCTGGCCTACCTGGCAGCGATGCTGCCGATGCGCTGGGCGTGGCGATTTGTCATGCCCATAGTGGTGATACCCTGGCAACCCTGGGGGCAATTGCGCCGGGTCTGGCGAAGAAGGGTTTGCGTGTCAAGGGCGGTCGTCTGGTCGGTTAATACAGGGCTGCAAGCTCACTGAAGCTGCACTGCGCTCTGGCCAGATCATATATCTGGCCTGCATAAGCTTAATTGCAGTATCGCAATATCAATATAATTTCCCTGCGAGCCTCGTCAAACGCGTCAGAATCGTTTACTATCACTGCTTATTCATACAGTATGAAAGCAGTCTCATGATAGGTCGCATTGCTGGCACTCTGATAGAAAAGAATCCTCCGCAATTGCTGGTCGATTGCCAGGGTGTGGGCTATGAAGTCGATGTGCCTATGAGTACTTTTTATAACCTGCCGCATCTCGGTGAAAAAGTGGTCTTGCTGACGCATCTGGCGATACGCGAAGATGCTCATGTACTGTTTGGTTTTGGTACGGCAGAAGAGCGCAGCACCTTCAAGCAATTGATCAAGATCAGCGGCGTCGGTGCCCGCACTGCCCTCTCTATTTTATCTGGCATGTCGGTAGCCGATCTGGCCCAGGCGATCACCTTGCAAGAAGCAGGACGTCTGACCCGCGTGCCCGGCATAGGCAAGAAAACTGCAGAACGTTTGCTGCTGGAACTCAAAGGCAAGCTCGGTGCTGACCTTGGCAATGCCACTGCGGCACTGGCTGCGGGTGACCATAGCGCTGACATCCTGAATGCCTTGCAGGCACTTGGCTATTCCGACAAGGAAGCCTTGCTGGCGATGAAATCCGTGCCTGCTGGTAGCGGGGTTTCTGATGGCATCAAGCTGGCATTGAAAGCATTGTCCAAAGGCTAAGCGATGACGATACAGACCGACAATCTTTCATCCAACTTCAGCGAGCCACGCATTATCTCGGCCACGCCAAGCTCGCCTAATGAAGAAGCGATAGAACGCGCCCTGCGCCCCAAGCAGCTTGATGAATACGTGGGCCAGGAAAAAATACGCGGGCAACTGGAAATTTTTATTACAGCGGCCAGGCAGCGTAGTGAAGCACTTGATCACACCCTGCTGTTTGGCCCGCCGGGCCTGGGTAAAACCACGCTGGCGCACATCATTGCGCGTGAGATGGGTGTCAACCTGCGCCAGACTTCTGGCCCGGTGCTGGAACGTGCCGGTGACTTGGCGGCCCTGCTGACGAACCTGGAAGCCAATGATGTACTCTTTATCGATGAGATACATCGCCTGTCGCCGGTAGTCGAAGAGATTCTGTACCCGGCGCTGGAAGATTACCAGATCGACATCATGATCGGTGAAGGTCCGGCAGCCCGCTCGGTGAAGCTGGATTTACAGCCTTTTACCCTGGTTGGTGCCACTACCCGCGCCGGCATGCTGACCAACCCGCTGCGTGACCGTTTTGGTATCGTCGCCCGACTGGAATTTTATACACCGGAAGAATTGACCAAGATCGTCACCCGCTCCGCATCATTGCTGGGCGCCCCAATACAGGCGGATGGTGCGCGTGAAATTGCCAAGCGGGCACGTGGCACACCGCGTATTGCCAATCGTCTGTTGCGACGGGTACGTGATTATGCCGAGGTCAAAGGCAATGGTGAAATCACCAAAGGCATTGCCGATGCGGCATTGAAGATGCTGGATGTCGATGCGGTTGGTTTTGATTTAATGGACAGAAAACTGCTGGAAGCCATCCTCTTTAAATTTGGCGGTGGCCCGGTAGGCCTGGATAACGTCGCTGCGGCCATAGGTGAAGAACGCGACACCATAGAAGATGTACTGGAACCCTATCTGATACAGCAGGGTTTTTTGCAACGCACGCCCAGAGGCAGGATAGCAACGCCGTCCGCGTATGAGCATTTTGGCGTGACCATGCCCAGATCGGGTAATAACGGTGACTTATGGGGTGGTAGCTAAACGCTGACCCTTCCCATGGTTTGTGCTCAATCCAACCGAACTTGATGCCATGTCCTTACAAGCCGAACAACATGCTTATACCGTCCTTGAGGCCAGGGCGCGTACCCAGCATATCAATCCCTTAAGCTGGCAATTTGAGCTGAGCATTAACGATGCTTATGACATTGCCAAAGCGTCTGACACCATCCGTGCCGCCGAAGGCGAAGTTTGCATAGGCCGCAAACTTGGTTTTACTAACCGCAAGCTGTGGAATAAATACGGCGAGAAAGCTGCCATCTGCGAACCAATCTGGAGCAGCCTGTTTGACAGCACGGTGCGCTATGTTGAAGATAACCATGCCTACCAAAGCCTGACAGGCGCGCTGCAGCCACGCATAGAACCGGAAGTGGTATTCAAGCTCGGCAGGACGCCGGCTGCCGACGCTTGCATAGAAGAACTCGCAGATTGCCTGGAATGGATGGCGCATGGCATAGAGATCGTCGTCAGCCCCTACCCTGACTGGAAGTTTGAGGCAGCCGATGCGATAGCCGCACTGGGCTTGCACGGCACCCTGCTGATCGGTGAACCGCGCATCTTGTCGAGTGCCAGCCGTCAGCATCTGGCTGAGCTGCTGGCCAATGCCAGCGTCTCGCTGTCATGCGACGGCACACTGTTGAGCGCTGGCTATGGCAGCAATGTGCTGGACAGCCCCTTGCATGCGATCTGGCACCTGCATGGCCTGCTGCAAAAGCAGCCACAGTTCCTGCCTTTGCAGGCAGGTGAAATCATCACCACCGGCACCTGGACTGATGCTTACCCGGTACAGGCCGGGCAAACCTGGGGGACTGCTTTCTCTGGCATCCCATTACCAGGCCTGAGTGTTAGTTTTGCTTAAAAGCAGCCAAGCCTGCAGTCATGAATCTGCAACGATAAGCCCACAGCGATAAGACTGCATCTTTAGCAAACTACGGACAATCAAAACTAAAAAGGCTGACATGTAAACCATGTCAGCCTTTTTTATCTTGCAAAAGCGCATTAGCCTTGGTGGCAACCAGGCCTGTTCAGCACCGCCATAATTGCAGGCAATTACCCTCAAGGCAAACGCGTAAAGAGAAAGCACTCACCAGGAGTGCTTTCTCAGTCTTGCCATGCTCTTTTAATACTGACCTAAGTCAGCATTAAATTAGAACTTGTGACGGATACCAACGTTAACCAGACGTACATCAGCGCCGTTAGGAACTGGATGGAAAGTTGCTGAAGAATCAGCGCTACCCAGGTTGATGTTTGCGTCGTTGCTTGCGCGGGAGATCGAAGTGTACAGGTTAGTACGCTTGGACAGGGAGTATGTGTAACCCAGAGCCAATTGTGTACCGTTAGCAGCTTTCAACAGGCTGTTTTGGTTAGTGGAACGGATGTAGCTGGCGATGATATTGCCAGAGCCAACTGGTACTGTCGCACCCAGCAACCATACGCGACGATCCAGAGCAGCTGCGCCTGTGCCATCATCTTTGATGGAGGAGAAACCAGCGTGTGCTGTAACTACGTCAAAGTTGTATGTACCAGCCAGCAAGTAGCTCTTAGTTGCGTTAGTACCAGTAGCGTTTTGCGCATTGCTGTATGCCAGTTCAGCAAACAGAGGACCAGCAGTGTAAGCACCAGAGAAACCGATGTAACGGCCAGCTGTTGTGTTACCAGCAACTTCACCGAAACCATAAGCAACAGTACCTACGAAACCACCCAGGTTAGTTGTGTTGTAGATAGCGGAGTTGTTGATACGAACGCCACCGTGGTCGAAGTAAGCTGCAGCGCCCAGGCCGGAAGTACCGCTACCTGCTGTACCGCTAGTGATACCAGTGCCGAATGGATCGAAGCTGTCGATTGCAACGAATGCTGGTGTGTATTGACGGCCGAAGTTAACCGCGCCGAAATCACCAGACAAACCTACGTAAGCTTGACGACCGAATGCACGGCCACCTTGAGCGGAGCTACCTGTATCAGCATTGATACCCATTTCCAATTGGAAATTTGCTTTCAGACCGCCACCCAGATCTTCAGAGCCTTTGAAGCCCAGACGGGAACCGGATTGAATACCACTATCCAGACCCAGAGTAGAGCCAGCAGGATCGCCAGTGTTTTGATGTTGCAAAGCCATATCAACTACACCGTAGATAGTGACGGAAGATTGAGCTTGCGCTGTACCAGCAACAGCAGCCAAAACTGACAGAGCGATGAGTGATTTTTTCATTGATATTTCTCCAAAGGATTTCACATTGATATTGAACTACATTAAGCACAGTTCGCGCAAAACAGAGCCAAAACATTGATTGCACGAAGAGCGCAAATACTTAAGAACCGACAAGACAGCTAAAAAGAAGTTAACGTATTTGACCAAAAATGGTGTCAGGCAGCCAAGCTAAATCGGCTTTTGGAGGGAATATGGGGGTGTTTTGTCTCGAATAAGCAACAAAAATTGCTTTAAAAGCAATTATTTCAATGCCATTTAATTAACATCAATGATGTCGGACAAGTGCTGAAAAATTACATTATTACCAACAAAAATGAAACAAAAACAAAATTGCAAAGGTCGCCTTGGGCGACCTTTGCAAGTAAAACTGTCTATCTACAATCAGAATGCGTGCAATACGCCTACTGCTGTACGTGTTGCAGAACTATTGCCTGCACCAATGATGCCCAGTGCCAGGGAAACATCTTGTGCATTAACAGAACCAGCTTTTGCATATGTCAGGGAAGCATAGGCAGTTGTACGTTTGCTGAATGCATATTTACCCAGCAAGATATACTGATCTGCTTTACCGTCGATATCGCCAGAGCGTTTTGTATTGTAGTAAGCAGTCGTCAATGTTGTCTGATCAGACAAAGTGAAATCTGCACCCAGGCCTATAACAGCAATCTTGCGGCCATTTGCGCTTGGCAATGCATCGATCTTCACATTGCCTTCAACTTTATTGCTGGAGTAAGTACCACGCAACATCACAGATGGAGTGATCTTGAATTTGGCACCACCAGCCCAGCCAGACAGATTGGAGACATTGGCATTGTCACGCAGTTTTGCGTAAGACAGGGCTGCACCGTTTGTACCATCTGTGAAGAAGCCGGACAGACCAGCATAGTTGCTCGCAGTATTGTCGCCTGCTTTTTCACCGAAACCGTACATCAGCGCGCCGCCGAAGCCAGACATCAATGGAGATACATATTTGATGGAATTGTTTTGACGCAGAGCAGTACCGCCCTGGTTAGTACCGAAGCCACCAAAGAATGCGCCAGCATTCAAGGCGCTGAACATCACGTTAGGATTGGAACCTGCGTGTGCCAGGCTGATAGGATCAGCCAGACCGACAGAATCCACACCCAGAATATTGTTACGGCCCAGAGTGACTGTACCGAAATCACCAGACAAACCTACCCATGCCAGACGATCAAACAGGGATGTATTGTTACCGGCCTGATTAAATACGTTACCGCCAAAACCGGCACCTGCAGTACCTGTGTCATTGGCCAGTGTGCCTTCCAGATTGAAGTTAGCTTTCAAACCGCCGCCCAGGTCCTCAGAACCTTTGATACCCCAACGGGAGGTCAGTAACTGACCAGCATCCATGGAGAATTTGGAACCACCAGTTGGTGTCTGGTTGGTAGTAGCTACAACGGCTGCGTCGATAATACCGTAGATGACGACTGAAGATTGTGCGGAAGCGGTTGCTGCAAATGCGCTCAAGACTGCGAATGCCAGTATCGATTTTTTCATTGAAAGCGTCTCCAAAATTATTAATTTATGCGGCCACACCTGAAAAGCTTCGGCCATTATTTTACGAATTTAGTCTTGCCAAGACTTCGAAACCTGCTGATTAAGAAGCTAGATTCCATTGAAACAAATTAAAGGAATTTGGGCAAAGAGAATTTGCGAACGATCGTTTTTAAGCAAATTTTATGTGGTGTTATCGCAACAAGCATCTACTTTCTTATTATTACAATCTTAAGTTTTCTGTAGGTTTCCAGACTTGGTCTGATGGCGCGTATCCTTAATTCTTCCTACAATACACACTATCCAGTCTGGTATGGCTCATCGTTCCATCATTACATGCTTAAAAACAATATGAATCTTCCAACAACACTTCCCAAGGTCAGCCTTGACCAAATGATCAGCAAGTTTGACCGCGCCTTGCGTGTGGTCAGCGGCCAGGCCATGTCCAGGCGCGCCTATCCTGGACATGATATGCCCGATGGCAATTTGTCTGAACAGGAAAAATCCCATAGCGCAGGTTTGATGCGCGTTAATCATGTAGGTGAAATTTGTGCCCAGGCCCTGTACGATTCTCAGGGAGCAAATGCGCATACGGAAGATATACGCCAACAGTTCGAGCATTCCGGCATAGAAGAAGAAGACCACCTGGCCTGGACGGCAAAAAGGTTGCATGAACTGAATTCACACACCAGCTTTCTGAATCCGCTGTGGTATGCCGGGGCCTATGCCTGCGGCACACTGGCCGCCAAGTTTGGTGATGCCGTCAGTCTGGGATTTGTTGTTGAAACAGAAAAACAGGTAGAGGCACACCTGGCCAGCCACCTCAAAAAATTACCGGCAGAAGACCAGCGCTCACGCGCCGTGGTAGAACAGATGCGCGTCGATGAAATTGCCCACGGTGCGGCAGCGCAGGCTTTGGGTGCCAGCACCCTGCCTGCTCCCGTGCAGGCGGGTATGAAACTTATGGCCAAAGTCATGACGACGACGGCTTACTATATTTAAAATCCGAAAGCCTTGAAAAGCTGAAACAGGCCAAGCTGTGAACTTTAGTGATTAGTGCGCAGTCCATCGACTGCGCATTTGCCTTTCGCTTATATTTTTTCCAGCTTGGCGATGCTCAAGTCCAGCTCCTTCATGCCAAACTTGCCGAAATTGATTTGCGCTCTGAGGCTGCCACTGCCGCCACCGCCATTCAGATTCACAATAACACCCTCACCAAATTTTGCATGCTCCACATTCTGGCCTATGCGCCAGCTCATGCTGTCATTGCTCTTCTTGAAAGTCTGGGCGATACGATTCGCGGCATCGTCAGGTGCTTCATCCCAGGCGGACTTTTTATTGCCAAACCAGGTCGGCTGTACACGCGGCGTCAGCCACTTCAATGATTCTTCCGGCAACTCATCAAGGAAGCGTGAACGCATGTTGTAACGGGTCTGGCCATGCAACATACGGGTTTGTGAAAAACTCAGGTACAGGCGTTTGCGCGCCCGTGTAATCGCCACATACATAAGGCGGCGTTCTTCTTCTACGCCACTGTCTTCCTGCGCACTGTTTTCATGCGGGAACAAGCCTTCTTCGAGACCGGTAATAAATACCGCATCAAACTCCAGGCCCTTGGCGGAATGCACAGTCATCAACTGCATGGCATCTTGCCCGGCCTGTGCCTGGTTGTCACCCGCCTCGAGAGAAGCATGCGACAGGAAGGCTGACAGCGGTGACATCACCGTTGGCAAGGCCGCATCGGCATCGATGATCTGATCGCCATTCCCGCTATCAAGTAAAACTGCCGCACTACTGGCGGGCCCGGCAAAGGCTGGCGCTTCTTTGTTAAAACCTTCTTCCGACACAAACAGGGTGGCAGCGCTGACGAGCTGCTCCAAGTTTTCTATGCGGTCTGCACCTTCTTTTTCAGTCTGGTAATGCGTCAGCAGACTGCTGACTTCCAGCACAATCTTAACCATCTCGGGCAAGGGCAGGTTCTGGGTTTCAAAACGTGCACCTTCTATCAATTTGACGAAGTTCGCCAGAGAAGAACCAGCCTTGCCAGCCACATAAGGCACCGCCGCATACATGGAAATATTCTGCTGTCTGGCGACGTCCTGCAATTGCTCCAGCGAGCGTGCACCTATGCCACGGGTAGGGAAATTCACCACGCGCAAAAACGCAGAATCATTATGCGGGTTGTCCATCAATTGCAGATAGGCGATCGCATGCTTGATCTCGGCGCGTTCGAAAAAGCGCTGGCCGCCATAAACGCGGTAAGGGATATTCGCCGTGAACAAGGCATGTTCTATGACACGTGACTGCGCGTTCGAGCGATACAGAATTGCAATCTCGCTGCGCAATGAACCTTCACGTATCAGGTTTTTGGCTTCTTCTATGATCCAGTTGGCTTCCTGGATATCACTGCTGGACTCCATGATGCGCACAGGTTCACCATGACCAGCATCGGTACGCAGATTCTTGCCAAGGCGTTTGCTATTATGTTCTATGAGTACATTCGCACTGTCGAGAATGTGGCCATGCGAGCGGTAATTCTGCTCCAGCTTGATCAGGTTCTGTACCTGGAATTCACGCTCAAAAGCGGACATATTGCCGACATTGGCACCACGGAAGGCATAGATACTCTGGTCATCATCACCGACGGCAAACACTGCACCACCTTTTTTACCACCCTCGCCCGCCATCAGCTTCAGCCACTTGTATTGCAAGTCATTGGTATCCTGAAACTCATCGACGAGGATATGACGGAAGCGATCCTGATAATGTTCACGCAGCGGCTGGTTGCGGCTCAGCAATTCATAGGTGCGCAACAGGAGTTCAGCAAAATCAACCACGCCTTCACGCTGGCATTGCGTGTCATACAGGTCATACAAGCCAACCAGTTTGCGGTTGAAGTCATCATAGGCATCGACTTGCGCTGCACGCAAACCCTGGTCCTTGGCACCATTGATGAAATACATCAGGGTCTTGGGTGGAAACTTTTCATCATCGATATTGTTCGCCTTCAGCAAACGCTTGATGAAGGATAGCTGGTCGCCAGAATCAAGAATCTGGAACGTCGAAGGCAAACCGGCATCGCGGTGATGGGCGCGCAAGAGGCGGTTACACAGGCCATGGAAAGTGCCTATCCACATGCCGCGTGTATTAATCGGCAACATGGCAGACAAACGCGTCAGCATCTCCTTGGCGGCCTTGTTGGTAAAGGTCACGGCCAAAATACCACCGGGCGAGACCTGACCAGTCTGTATCAGCCAGGCGATGCGGGTCGTCAGCACACGTGTCTTGCCAGAACCGGCACCAGCCAAAATCAGGGCAGACTGCGCCGGCAGTGTCACGGCGGCAAGTTGTTCGGGATTTAAGTTGTGGAGTAAATTTTGCATAGGCAGATTATACGGGACTATGCCTGCCAGCCTGTTTTCCACTCCCTGAGTCAGGCAAAATCAGGCAAAATTTATTGTCGGCAGGCTTGACAGGCCTGGCTGCACGCGCAGATAATCATTTCAATCGCAATAGAAATTTCATCCACATTTCATTATGCAAACTCAAGTCAAAGATCAAGTACACACGCAAAGCAGCACTGCTTTGTGTATGGTCTTTGCTAAAGCCAAGAAACAGACGCTCATCTGACCGGGGCGTGCTGTCCCGTCAGGTGAGCTGACAGGATGGCAAAAACGGTACTCTTCCCTTTGCGCTGTATGTCAACTCCCTGCGGGTCTTTAACCGGTCCACAGGAGAACAGGCATGACCAGCAGCAATATTAATAGCAGCAACATCAGCAATTCCAGTAACACTCATATTGAATCAAGTAATCACAACAGGCGCGACGATTTTTCTGGCATCTGGGTCGCCCTGATAACACCATTTTGCGATGGTCCGGACGCGGCAGTGGATTTACCCGCACTGCAGGCACTGTCCAGCAAGTTGATCAAGGAAGGAGTTACTGGCCTGGTCGTCTGTGGTTCCACCGGCGAAGCTGCAGCCCTCAGTGAAGAAGAACAATTGCAAGTGCTGGATGCGGTGCTGGCCGTGGTATCGCCCAATCAAGTCATCATGGGCTTGAGCGGTAATCATATGGGGCAAGTCTTGCACAGGCTGGCAGCCATAGGGCAAAGGCAGGTTGCTGGGGTACTGGTCACGCCACCGCATTACATACGGCCATCACAGGCAGGCATCTTGCACTACTTCCATGAAATTGCCGGGGCCTCTGCTGTGCCGGTACTGCTATATAACATTCCTTACCGCACGGGAGTGAACATTGAATTACCCACTCTGCAGCAATTGGCAAAACATCCAAACATCGTCGCCATCAAGGATTGTGGCGGCAATCTGCAAACCACTATGCAACTCATCACCGACGGCGACATACAGGTGCTGACCGGGGAAGACCATCAATTGTTTATTAATCTATGCCTGGGCGGTGCGGGCGGCATACTGGCATCTGCCCATTTGCGGTCTGATCTTTTTGCACGCCTGCAAGCACTAATCATTGCCGGAGAGCTTGCGCAGGCCAGGATAATTTTTTATCGACTGCTGCCTGTCATGCAGGCCTTGTTTGATGAGCCCAATCCAGCGCCGCTGAAAGCTGCGCTGGCAGAATCTGGGCTCATACGGGCCAATCTGCGGGTGCCCATGCTGCCAGCAAGTACCGAAACTACGGACAAACTCTTAAGCAAGATGGCACAACTTGACCTCATTCAATAGCACATTGCCTTGATGGTGCAAGCAAAGGATAATGCGATATCAATAATTTCTTTCAGAATGATATGCGACGCCTGCTTCCTTTGTTTGCCGTATTCGCTACCCTGGCAACCAGCTTGATTTTCCATAGCCAGCCTGCTGCAGCCATGACCATGCTGCGGGCAAATGACACCCTGATTTTATATGGCAGAGTGGTGGCGGATGATGCGCAACGCTTTCGCCGCAATCTGTCTGGCGGTGAAGTACACAATGTCGTGCTGAGTGAAAGCCCGGGCGGTGACCTGAATGCAGCTTATGGCATCGCGCAATTGATACGCGGCAGGAAAATCAATACCGCCGTTCAGGGCAATTGCTTTTCTTCTTGTGCCATCATCTTCATGGCAGGCACCGAAAGACGCATGCTGGATAGCAAAAATCTGGCGAATACAAAACTAGGTTTTCATGGACCACATAATAAGGAAACCCATGAAGTCAGTACCGAAGCCATTCCCAAATTGCGTGAATGGTTGCTCAATGCCACCGATGGCAAATTCCCAGATGCATTGCTGGACCAGGCGATGTATATCAAAAGTGCCGGTGACATGATGTTTTTCCATTATCCGGGTGCAGACAAAAAAAGAGGCAATATCCGCTTTTGTACGGCAGGCAAACTAGACCATCCACGCAAATGTGAAACCATTGAAGGTTACGATGTCGTCAGCGTCGGCATCCTGACTACGGCAGAATTATTAAAGGTCGAAGAGCTGGACCAACAAGCCGCTGACGGCAAGGAAAACCCTGTGGCTACTGAAAACCTCAAGCAATAAAGATCCCGGGATATACCGCGAACCAGTCTCTTACTTCCGCCTGATGTAAAAAAATTCAGTCGCGTCGTATCTGCATTCATGCGGTATATCCAGGGTAGAAAAATCACCGCGCATACATCTCCATAAAATTTCCTTTTCCCCTTCGTAACGGGGTGCCAGATAAAAAGTCTGCTCTATGAAGGGAGCAACATTCATCGTGACAGCGATCAGGCCATGCCTCTGGTCAATTTCTATACTCTTGACATAGTCTGGTAGCTGGGAATCAAAACCGGCCTGGGCGATATTTTTAGGGAAAGCCTGATGAGCAAGAATATAGTCGCCAACTCCCTGGGAAACGTCTTTTGCAATATTCACCGCGTCAGCAATGGCGTGACGGCCATTCGACACCAGCTCTTTCCTGATTGCTTCATTTTTAGCGTCAAGCTGCTTCCTGGCGACCTCTCTTTGTATCTCAGGATATTTTACAGCGCCAGCTAGCGCAATCGTCAGTGCATACAGGCTGAAAGCAACAAGTGTCCAGTTCCGTTGTGCGCTCTTGAAATGCTCCAGACTATCCCAATAAACATTTTGCCAGGCCCACAGTCTTGCGTTACGGCCAATTTTGACAGCGCAAAAGAAACTGATGACAGGGCTAAAAAGAATCAGCAAAACCACCCATCTTTTGTCTATGCTGCTTATGTTATTAAGCCCGACCACACTGGCGACTATGGGAGCCACGAGAAGAAAAAAACTGATCCACCGTTTATGGCGGGCAGTCCAAAAAATCGCCAGCAAAAATGCACCCCATGACCAGCCAGCCACACCATCAGGTGCCGGGTAAAAATCCCCTTTACCCGAAGTATTGTCTTTGCCCACCAGCTGTCTGCTGGAGATCATTTGTGGTTCTGGATTTGCTGGAAAGCTGTTCGCGCTCATGGGTCTAGATAATTGGTCGGCTTGGAAACCGAAGTATATCTGAGGTCCCTGCATATCTTCGAGCGGTTTTTGAGCCAGCCGACAAATGAAATCCCTCCCGCAGACAAGATAAACAGGCAAGCTAAGCAAACAAGCTGGCAAATGCCCGTGCCGCCTGTTGCGGCTGCTCTGCCATATACACACTGCTGATTGCGGCTACCATGTGCGCGCCTTGTGCGAGCAGCGGCTGACAGTTTTCCAACGTCATGCCACCAATGACGACATTGGGCACATCAAATTCCCTGACCGCATCTCCAACTATGCTGGCGGGGGTCGTCACTGCATATTTCTTGATACGTGAGGGATAGAAACCGCCAAAGGCAATATAACTCGCATCACCCTGAATTGCGCTACGAGCCAGTTCCAGGTCACCATAACAGGACGCACCCAGTATTTTGCCCGCGCCCAGCTTGGCTCTGGCATCGGCCACTGAGATATCCGTGCCGCCTACATGCAGGCCATCGGCATCAATATCAAGACAGAGTTGCAGATGGTCATTGATGATGAAGGGCTTATTAAAGCGGCGGCAGAGTTCCAGCAAGGCCAGCGCCTGTGTCTTGCGCAGTACATCGCTTGCAGTCTTGTGGCGGTATTGCACAATATTCGCGCCACCCAGCAGAGCTTGTTCGGTGACTTCAAGCAGCTTCGCCGTATCGTCCCAGTCGGGGGTCACAATGTACAGGCCGCTGAGTTGATGCTTGCTCAAATTATTCATGATTTCTTTCTTGTAGTCGGAACTGGCTGGCGTGCCGGAATGAGCTGTCCTGCGGCAATCGCATACGCATATTGCAAACTCTGCTGGGTATAGCTTTGCGCCTGTTGCAGCGCTACCGGCAAGCTGGCACCAATTGCCAGTTGCCCGGCTATCGCCGATGCCAGCGTGCAGCCACTGCCATGGAATTCACCAGGCAAACGCGGCCATAACCATTCTTGTGCAGTCTGCCATTGTCCATGCTGGAACCAGATATTTTTAACCTGCGCTTCTGTTGCATGTCCACCTTTGAGCAAGACATCCGCCGCATAGGTTTGCATGAGGTTTTCTACCTGTGCCTGCATATCCATAGATTGTGATGACAGACGTTTTAGCTCAGGCAGATTCGGAGTGAGCAGGGTTGCGACTTTCAGTAAAGGCTCAATCGCCTCTACCGGGTTATCGAGAGACAGACTGTCACCTTGACCACTGCCCAATACAGTATCAACGATGACTTGCAAATCAGGCTCTTGCAGTTTCATCTTCTGGATAAAACTGGCAATCGCCGTCGCATTTTTTTTATGTGCGACTATGCCAAGCTTGACGACCTTGACCGGCATTTTTGCCACCAGAGTCATCGCTTGCTGCAAGATGATTTGCACATCAACGGCATGCACGGCATAAGCATGATCATTGTCTTGCACGGTCAATGCGGTAATCACCGGCAGGGCATGCCCACCCTGCGCGGCGATGGCTTCTATGTCTGCCTGTATGCCAGCACCACCGCTGGGATCATGCCCGGCAAATACCAGCACACAGGGGCGCGTAGTTGCTTTCATTCAACGATCATAAACGGATATCAAACGAATATCAGACTATGCGGCCAGCCATCGGTGACGATGGTGAGGCGACAAACTTGCGCGGCATGCGACCTGCCAGGAATGCTTCACGCCCGGCTTCGACCGCCAGGCCCATGGCGCGCGCCATGCGTACCGGGTCTTTGGCACCTGCGATGGCGGTGTTCATCAACACACCATCACAACCGAGCTCCATGGCTATCGCAGCATCAGATGCAGTACCTACGCCTGCATCGACCAGTACCGGTACTTTGGACTGTTCGATGATCAGCGACAGATTCCATGGATTCAGGATACCCATGCCTGAGCCGATCAAGGATGCCAGCGGCATGATGGCAACGCAGCCTATGTCTTCCAGCATACGCGCCTGTATAGGATCATCGCTGCAATACACCATGACATCGAAACCATCCTGCACCAAGGTTTTCGCTGCTTTCAATGTTTCCGGCATATTCGGGAACAGGGTTTTCTCATCGCCCAATACTTCCAGCTTGCACAGCTTGTGACCACCCAATAATTCACGTCCGAGTTGCAAGGTATAGATTGCATCTTCAGCATTGTAGCAACCAGCTGAATTCGGCAGTATGGTGTATTTGCTTGGTGGTACTACGTCCAGCAAGCTTGGTGCATTCGGGTCTTGCCCTATGTTCACACGACGGATCGCTACCGTGATGATATCGGCTCCGCTGGCTTCTGTTGCCTGGCGGGTTTGTTCGAGGTCTTTGTATTTACCGCTGCCGACCAGCAAGCGGGAGCGATAGGTTTTTCCGGCTATGCTTAAGCCTTGTGTGTTTTCTGTGTTCATAAAATTCTTTCAAATTTGTGAAGGCCAAGTAATACGTCATAGATTGGACTGCACCCTGTTAGCGCCGTAGGTTGGGCCACGGTTTACCATCCCAACACTGGGCCTTGAATCAACATGCACGTTATTTGAATGCCGAGTGTTGGGCTGATGAAGCGTAGCCCAACCTACACTCATCCGCCACCAATCGCCCTCACTACATCAACCTTGTCATCGACACGCAAATGATGTTCTGCCCAACGCGACTTTGGAATAATCTGCCGGTTCACCGCTACAGCAATCGCCTGCTGCGACAGGTTCAATTCTGCGATCAGGTCAGCCAGCAGCGCGCTCGCCAGTTGCCGCCTTTCTCCATTAAGCTGTATCTCCACCATGGCTATTGCTTCTTATAGATTTCCGCGCCGGATTTGATGAATTCAACGGCTTTCACTTCCATGCCTTTTTTCAAGGCCTGTATCTCGGTGATGCCCTGGGCATTGGCATAGTCGCGCACTTCCTGCGTGATTTTCATCGAGCAGAAATGCGGGCCGCACATAGAACAGAAATGGGCAACCTTGGCAGAATCCTTGGGCAATGTCTCGTCATGGAATTCACGCGCCTTGTCGGGGTCGAGGCCGATGTTGAACTGGTCTTCCCAACGGAATTCAAAGCGTGCCTTGGACAAAGCATTGTCACGAATCTGCGCACCGGGATGGCCTTTTGCCAGATCGGCTGCGTGAGCAGCAATCTTGTAAGTGATGATACCGTCCTTGACATCCACCTTGTTCGGCAAACCCAGATGTTCTTTTGGCGTCACATAGCACAGCATGGCCGTGCCATACCAGCCTATCTGAGCTGCGCCTATGCCGGAGGTGATGTGGTCATAACCGGGTGCGATGTCGGTCGTCAAAGGGCCCAGGGTATAAAAAGGCGCTTCATGGCATTGCTCAAGTTGCAGGTCTATGTTTTCTTTGATGAGGTGCATGGGTACATGGCCGGGGCCTTCTATCATGACCTGTACATCATGCTTCCAGGCGATCTGTGTCAGTTCGCCCAGGGTTTTCAATTCACCTAACTGCGCTTCATCATTGGCATCATAGATGGAGCCAGGGCGCAGGCCATCACCGAGGCTGAAGGACACGTCATAAGCCTTCATGATTTCGCAGATATCTTCGAAATGCTCGTACAGGAAACTTTCTTTATGATGTGCCAGACACCATTTCGCCATGATGGAGCCACCGCGTGACACGATGCCGGTCAGGCGTTTGGCTGTCATCGGCACATATTGCAGGCGCACGCCTGCGTGAATGGTGAAGTAATCGACGCCCTGCTCAGCTTGCTCAATCAGTGTGTCACGAAAGATTTCCCAGGTCAGGTCTTCTGCCTTGCCATTCACTTTTTCCAGTGCCTGATAGATCGGTACTGTACCGATAGGCACGGGGGAGTTACGGATAATCCATTCACGGGTTTCGTGGATGTGCTTGCCAGTGGAAAGATCCATGACATTGTCGCCACCCCAGCGTATTGCCCAGGTCATTTTTTCGACTTCTTCACCGATGGAAGAAGTGACTGCAGAATTGCCGATATTGGCATTGATCTTGACCATGAAATTACGGCCTATGATCATAGGTTCGATTTCAGGATGATTGATATTCGCAGGGATAATCGCACGGCCACGGGCGATTTCTGAACGCACGAATTCTGGCGTGATTTCTGCGGGAATTGAAGCGCCAAAAGACTGGCCAGGATGCTGGCGGCCCATGACTTCTGCCAGCTTGCTACCCATGGGGCCTGAGGCTTTGAGGTTTTCCAGGTATTCTTTTCTGCGCAGGTTTTCGCGGATAGAGACAAATTCCATTTCCGGCGTGATGATGCCCTGGCGCGCATAGTGCATTTGCGAGACATTCTTGCCTGTCAATGCACGGCGTGGCAGGCGCTTGAGGTTGAAGCGCAACTCGGCCAGCTTGGGGTCATGCAGACGGGCGATACCATACTCAGAGCTTGGGCCTGCCAGTTCTTCAGTATCATTTCGCTCGGCTATCCAGGCACCACGTACGGATGCAAGGCCGGAACGGATATCAATTTTTACTTCAGGGTCAGTGTAGGGGCCGGAGGTATCATAGACATAGATAGGGGGATTTTTTTCCGAACCAAACATGGCTGGTGTATCAGACTGTGTAATTTCGCGCATGGGTACGCGGATATCGGGGCGGCTGCCCTGCACGTAGGTCTTGCGGGAATTTGGCAGTGGCTGTATGGCTGCCTCATCTACCGTAGCGGTAGCGGACAAGAATTGCGGGTTGGCGTTCATTTTGGCTCCTTTGCTTTGTTGGCATGGAGCCAGCAAAGGAGTTTCCAAAACAGGTGCGCGCAGATCAAGACATACTACAGGCGGCACCAACTTCGGCAGCTTCCCTTCGCTGGCATTATCCAGATCAGGTTCGAGGGTATTTCTCACCCGCCAAAAAAATTGATGGCAGGACCCCTAGCATTTTTTCTTCGGGTTCCAGAAATAAATCCAGAACCGCGACGACGGCAGATTATACGACTTTTTTAAACTCAGGTGCTTTATTTGATGGCGCTGGCAAGTTCTTCATCAGATACCGTTGCCGACGCAGCAAGATTGCCTTCTGGCAGTTTTACCGGTCCATGCACCTCTATCAACTCGACCATGCCAGCCTTGATCGCAGCAGACAGATCATGATCGAGTACCGGCAAGGCTTCTTCATAGGCGATCAATAATCTGCTGACACCATAGGCGCGGTTGCGGCCATTGACCTTGCCCAGATATAAGGCCATGTCGGCAATTTGCAGGGCTTTTTCCCAATTACAGATGGCTTCTGGCAAGCCGGAAAATGGCAGGCTGATGAAACCGGCAGTCAGCGTGACAGGGACACTGGCACCATCAGCCTGAATGTTTTCTTCACCTATACTGCGCAAGATGCGCTCAACCAGACCTTTGAGTTGTGCGGGATTGGAGCGTGGTGAATAAATCAGAAATTCTTCACCACCCCAGCGCAATACCATATCACTGTCACGCACGGTACTGCGCAAGCGGCGTGCCACTTCTATCAATACAGAGTCGCCAGTGGCATGACCAAAGCTGTCATTGATATTCTTGAAATGATCAATGTCCATCAGTATCAGGCAGTCAGGGTTATCAAGCGCATCTTCACGCCTTTCACCCTCAGGCAAGATGGCCCTGCCCTTCATCATATCGACAAAAGAACGGCGGTTATACAAACCTGTGAGGGGATCACGTACCGCATGAAATTCCAGTTGCTCATTGACTTCGCGCAGCTTTTCATTGGTCTTGCGCACCCGCCGGTACAGGAAGAAAACCACCACCCCAACCATCACCATGATGACTGCAGCCAGCATCAGCACAACTTGCTGCAGTTGCCGGTTTTTGATATCGGCATCCTTGAGCTGGTTTTCACGCGCCAGCAATTCAATCTGTTTTTGCCTTTGCTGGGCATTGAATTGCTCTTGTAAAGTGGCTACAGCACGTGCCCGGTCAGAGCGGAATAATTCATCGCTGAGTTTTTGCTGCTCGCGCACCGTCGCCAATGCCTCTTTATACATATCGGCGGCTTCATACATATTGCCGATTTCACTGAGCAGGTTTTCCACATCCGACTTGGAGCCGGTTTCCATAAAAAACTTCTTGGCTTCATTGATGTAGCCTATGCCCTGTGCGAATTTCTTTTGCCCTGCCAGTGCAAAGCCGATATTCGCCTTCGCAATGGCCATCGCAAAAGGATCATTCACCACCTGGGCTTTTTCCAGTGAAAAGCGGGCAGCGCGTTCAGCCTCAGCAAATTTGCGCACATGCAGGTAATAGTCGGCAATATTGCCAAGTGCCGTAGCGGCTACGGCAGGCATGCCGGCATCGGTGGCTATCTGCAAGACGGTCTTGTAGGCCTCCAGCGCTTCATCATGACGACCTAGGTCTATCAGTGCCAGGCCACGTGTCATTTGCAGCGAAGAAGTGATTTTGGGCGAGTCTATGCCGGGCAACATCGCCAGGGCTTCATTGGTGGTTTCCAGCGCCTTTTCTGCATTATGCATATTCAGGTAGAGTCTGGCGATGGATTCCATGCGGTACAGCTTGGCCTGTGCGCTGCGGCGTGGTACCTGGTCAGCCAGCTTTAGTGCTTCAAGAAAATAAGGCAGGGATTTATCAAAATTGCCTATCGCCAGTTGCACCATGCCAAAGGCGATATTCAAACGCATGAGCACTTCTGCATTTTTTGAATCACGCAGGCTTTGCTGTATATCATTGAGCTTCACCAGCGCCATGGCGAACTTGCCCTGATCCAGCATCTGAAAGGCTTCGCCTATCAGCGCCATATTGATCATGTCATTATCTTTTTGTGCTCTTGCCAGTTGCAGCAACTCTGCGTTGGCGGCATCAGCCTCCTTGATCTTGCCTGCGTCATACAAGATGCCTATCAATGTCTTCAAGACCTCAGCACGCAAGACATAGTCGGCATCTTTGCCGAGGCGGTCTTTGTATTCCTGCAGTTGCTTGAGGGCCGCCGTATTGTCACGGTCAGACAGGGTATGAATGACTTCTATCTCAGAAAAATCAGGCCTGGCCTGCGCCTTCGCCTGTGCCTGCGCAGCGCCACCCATACATAGCAAGGTAATAGCCAGCAAACCCGGCATCAGCCTGGTTTGCCACCTGGGAAGTTGAAGCTGCGACATGCAAGCTCTCATTATTCTATCCGTGTCTCTGTTCATTTTTTTATCAGGCTGGGGCTATTTCACCCCACTTTTATTTACCTGTCTGGTCCAGGAATACGCTACCCACTTGCGATAATATTTCATCTTCCAGTTGCTGCGCCGGTATCGGCTTGCTCAGATAGAAGCCTTGCAGGATATCGCAGGACTGGGCGCGTAAAAACTCCAGCTGTTCGCGGGTTTCTACCCCTTCGGCCACCACTTCCAGCCGCAGGCTGTGTGCCAGGGCGATGATGCCGGTGACGATGGCGGCATCGTCGGCATCACCTGGAATATCACGCACGAAGGACCTGTCTATCTTGATGATATCCACCGGGAAGCGTTTAAGATAAGACAAAGATGAATAGCCAGTACCAAAGTCATCAATGGTCAGCCTGACACCCAGACTGCGCAAACGGTCCAGTATCGCCAGGGTATCTTGCGCATGTTCCATCAGCGTGCTTTCGGTGATTTCCAGCTCCAGCATTTTCGCTGGCAGGCCGGTATCGAACAAGACCTGCTCGACCGTATTGGCAAAATCTTTTTGCAGTAACTGACTGACAGACAGGTTCACCGCAACCCGCAGATGCCCCATACCCTTGTCCATCCAGTTGCGCATCTGCGCGCAGGCGGTACGCAACACCCATTCGCCGAGTGCAATGATGAGGCCGGTTTCTTCTGCCATGGGAATAAATTCCAGAGGCGACACCATGCCACGGGTAGGGTGGAACCAGCGCACCAGTGCCTCGGCACCAATAATCTCGCCATTGTCCATGCGTGCCTGCGGCTGATAAAACACTGCAAGCTCATTGCGCTCCAGGGCGCGGCGCAGGTCGTTTTCGAGACGTACGCGTTCAGAAATCGAATGTTCCATCGCCGCTTCAAAAAACTGGAAGTCGGTATTGGTTTTCTTGGCACGGTACATGGCTGTGTCTGCATGTTTGACTAGAGTGCCTACGTCCATGCCATCGCTGGGATAGACAGAAATACCTATGCTGGCGGTCACAAAAATATCATGACTATCAATCTGAAAAGGTTTGGCCAGCGTGCGGCAAATATTTTGTGCAGCCGATGCGGCAGCGGCAGGATCAGCCAGTTCACTGAGTATCACAGTGAACTCATCACCCCCCAGACGTGCCACGCAATCGGCATTACGCACGCTGCGGCGTATGCGCTGGGCTACGGCAATCAGCAGGCGGTCACCGACATCGTGGCCGAGCGTGTCATTGACGTTCTTGAACCTGTCCAGATCAAGAAAAAGTATTGCTACGGACTCGACATTTTCCTTGGCCATGGCCAGCCTGCGACCGAGTTGATCGAGGAACTGCGTGCGGTTGGGCAAGCCAGTCAGCACATCGTTGAAGGCCAGGTGGCGTATGCGTTTTTCTGCCTGGTTCGCTTCTATGATGCGGCGCACGCGCTGTGACAGCACGGCAAAATGGATGGGCTTGGGAATGTAGTCGCAGGCACCGGCAGCAAAAGCTCTTTCCACCGACGTATTGTCTTCCAGCGCAGTAATCATCAACACCGGTATGCTGCGGCCACGCGGCATTTCCTGTATCAGGCTACAGGCCGTAAAACCATCCATGACAGGCATGACGGCATCCATGAGAATGACATCAGGACGCATGCGTTTGAGCATCAGCAAGGCTTGTGAACCATCTGCCGCCTCTTCAACCTTGAAGCCATCTCTTTGCAGGGTATGACGCAGCGTGCTGCGGGTACTACGGTCATCATCGACCACGAGCACTTTGGCAACATGTCGGCCAGGGTTGACTGCTTCATGGCCTTCCAGGAATACCTCATTGCTCAGTTCATACGCCACTGCTTCGTAGGCCTGATGCAGGCTGCTCAGCAGCGGCGGGATTTCTGACAAATGCCTTTCCAGCGCCAGTTGCTCAACTTCCTTGGCAAACTGCAAGAGATTGCTGGCCCCCAGGTTACCACTGCTGCCTTTGATCGAATGTGCCATGGCGCGCACCATTTCAGCATCGTCTTGCTGCAGGCCCTGGTTCAATTGTTCCAGATAGACAGGAGTATCTTCCAGGAACAGGGATACCGTCTGCTGCAAACCCGGCCCCAGGATATCGCGCAATTTGTCAAACACACTGCGGTCAAGTGACTGTCCATCAAGCGCTTGCAATTGTCCATCTGGCGGCAGGGCACGCCCTGCCGCACCGCCGTGGGTAAGCCAGCGTTCCAGCTTCTGGCGTAACTCTACCAGGGTAATCGGTTTGGCCAGATAATCATCCATACCTATCGCCAGGCATTTTTCTGCATCGCCACGCTGGGTATTGGCCGTCATCGCGACGATGGGTGTGCGCCTGCCCAGGCCATCTTCATAACTGCGTATCCTGACGGTGGCTTCATAGCCATCCATCTCCGGCATGCTGCAATCCATGAGTATCAGATCATAACGGTTGCGGCGTGCTGCTTCGACTGCTTCCTTGCCATTCCCGGCAAATTCGCAATGGCAGGCGGATAGTGACAGCATGCCTGCTGCCACCATCTGGTTGGTGCGGTTGTCTTCAACCACCAGCACGCGCCATTCAACCTGGCCACCCTGTGCTGGGTGACGAGCCACTTCCATATCTCTGGCAGGCATGGGTACAGGTGGTCTGACCATGCTTGCCATGGCTGGTGACTGTACCTGGGTTTCAGTCAGCAATAAATGCCGCAAGGCTTGCAGCATTTTTTCTATATGCACAGGCTTGCTCAGGCAGATTTCTGCTGCCGTGGAATTGCTATCTCCTGCACAGCCATTCCTGTCCAGTGCCAGCGTGTGGATGCCGCTAAAACGGTGATCATCGCGCAGACGGCGCGCCAGTTCCACGCCATCATCATCCATGCTGGCAACATCCATGATGACCAGGGAATGCGGCGCGCCCTCTTTGACGGCCTGATCCAGCAGGCTCAGGGCCTGCATGCCACTGGTAACTGCATGGCATGCCATGCCATAACGGGAAAGTTGTTGCAGCAAAAAACTGCGCACGATCTCGCTGGGATCAACGATGAGTATGCGTTCGCCCTGCAACTCGGTACTGGCCAGGGCTGGCTTATCAGTGCTGCTGATGTTGTTGATGTTGCTGATGTTGCCGGTGCCGCCGATACTATTGGCACTGCCGGCCCTGCATTGCATGCTGAAGTAAAAATTACTGCCCTGACCCGGCATGCTGCTGACGCCGATTTCGCCATGCAAGAGTGCCACCAGTTGCTTGCAGATAGCCAGACCCAGGCCAGTGCCGCCATATTTGCGTGTCGTTGAACGGTCTGCCTGGGCGAAGGATTCAAACACATTGACAACAGCATCTGCCGACATGCCTATGCCAGTATCACTGACTTCAAAACGCAAGCTCATCGTGGCAGCAGTATCTGCTTGATCGTGGTGCTGGCTCAGTACTACCCGCACCGCTATTTCACCATGCTCGGTAAACTTGATTGCATTGCCTATCAGGTTCATCAGTATCTGGCGCAACCGCAAAGGATCACTCTTAATGCGCAGAGGAACTTCATCGGCAACCAGATACGCAAGCTCCAGGCCTTTTTGTTGGGCAGACTTGGACAATAATTCCAGCACTTCAGCCACCAGTTTATTCAAATCGAACTCGATTTCTTCGACCTCAACCTTGCCCGCTTCCATCTTGGAAAAGTCCAGGATGTCATTAATAAGTTCTATCAGGGATTGGGAAGAATTCCAGGCCACATCCACGCATTCGCGCTGGCTACGGGTCAGGCGCATTTCCTTGAGCATATCAAGCATGCCAACCACGCCATTCAAAGGAGTGCGCACTTCGTGGCTGACGGTGGCAGCAAATTGTGCCTTCATGACGGCAGCATGCAAGGCCTGGTCGCGTGATTGCTTGAGCTCAGCCTCGCGCTCTTCCAGCACGGCCATCATCTGGTTGAAGGCATGGGCCATTTCCATGATGTCTTTTGAGCCTTGCGGTGTCGCGCGCATGCCGGACTCGCCCGCTTCTGCCCTGCCCATCAAGGCTGACAACTGGTTCAGCGGACGTATCATCTGCCGTGACATCAGGCGTATCACGGCCAGCAGGATCAGAGCAAATGAGAACGTGATGGCGAGATTGCCGAGCAGCAGCGATGACACCAGTTTATCCAGTGTAGTCTTGCCGACCACCACATGCACATAACCCAGCAATTGCGGTTTGCTTTCCTGCACTTCAAACGGTGAGGCTTCTGCCTCGCCGGCAAATACCGGGGCGCTGAAACGCCAGTCCTGCTCACTTTCCTGTTCCAGCCTGGCACTGGACAAGGGGCCCGCTGGATGCGTCTGCAAAGGAGGTAAAATGACGCCAGGTTTGCTTTGTGAAAGCAGTACCTTGTGATCTGCATTGGCAATTTCTACCTGCAGGACATCAGGAAAAGCCAGGGTGGTAGCCACCACTTCCCTGGCATTGTCAGCAGAGTGATACAACAGGGCCAGGCGGCTTTGGCGGGCCAGGTTTTCTGCCACTTGCTGGCCTTGCACAACAAAGTAAGCACGCATGCGATGGCTGGCCTGCCATGAGTTCATGATGGAAGAAAATAAGGCCAGCACCAGGATAGCGGCCGTAATGATGACCGTTAGCTGGAGACTGAAACCTGTGCGGCGAAAGTAATTGCTGAAAAACTTCATACTTGAACCAAATTACTTATGGCCATTCACCATCTGGCATCGCTGGTGAACAGCACTCTGTCTCAGAATATTCAAGATCATGACAACATCCTCACAGATGCATGACATGCTTGGCTCTTTCACTTCTCTTCGTTTCTTTTTATTCTTCACATCGCAGGAGCATGGCAGACAGCCCGCAATGGTAGTCAATCACAATCAATAGCAATCAATAGCAATCAACAGAAATACTCAAGGCTCAGGAAAAATAGAGTCAAAACTTCTCTGGCTTTGATAATCAATGTTCAAACCTATATGGCTGGCTGTGCGCAAATTCACTGCCACCAGCACTTCACGCAACAAGGACACCCCAGACTTGCGGCCATCGCCACTTACTGCACTGTGGGCAGCCATGGCCAGGCTATGTCCCAGCTCCAGATTATTTGGATACAGCGCAAATAAAGCGCCTTTTTTTGCATGCAAAAAACTGCTGGAAAAGAAGGGGATGCCGCGGTTCCAAGACTCACGCAAGACCAGCGGCAGGATGCTGCCTTCTTCCACCGTGGTTGAATCTTGTGGCAGCCACAAGGCATCGCGCCGGTCTGCACTGGCAAAGGCCACTTCATACTGATGGGCGGCACCAGCAAGGTCTTTGGCTTCATAGCTCACCAGCTCCAGCCCCTGCTGCTTCGCTGCTTCGCGCGCCAGTTTGATCAGTGACTCATTGTTTTTGGGGTCATACACAACGATGACTCTTTTGACGCCTGGTAGCAGGCTTTTGAGGCGGGTAAACAACAAGGCCGGATCGGGCATGAGGCTGACACCTGTCATGCTGCGGCTTTCACTTTCCGGGATGTTCAGGACACCACCAACCACCACGGCAATTTCGCGGTCCAGGCCACTGGCCAGCTTGACACCCTGACGGCCAAGAGCAATGACGACCCTGACACCATTGCGTTTCAATTGCGCATTCAAGTCAGCGGTTTCGAGCTTGGCACCTATTGGCATGCTGATGACCGGCATGCGTGACTTGCTTTCTATGCCTTCGATGATCTTGGCGAAAATACTGCGATAAGGTTCACCCATGTCAGGATACAGTACCGCCAGGCTGCCACCGGTACTGACCTCAGGGCGGCGTCCCTGAGTGACGGCATCAGCGAAGACCAGATGTTCGCCATAACGGTAGCCCATGCGTAAATCCTGGGCCAGTGCGGGCGTAGGGGTATGTACTTGCGGCACCTGGTTTTGCAGCATGGCCAGCTCTGGCTTGAGCATGGACAAAGGTATGGGCTGCTGGGCCATGGCAGGAGACACGAGCAAAAACAATATGCACAGGACGAGATTGAAAAACTGGCAGGCGTGCTTAGACAACCCGGCTTTCGCAGCAGCTTTTTTGCTGAGGCGGCAAGCACGGATATCAGAAAAATAAGAACAGCCGTAGTCCAGCATCTAAAGTTTTATTCCTTCTTTTATTTTCAACACAGTTTCGTCCTGCTTTTGCGGCGCTTGCCGCTCCTGCTGTTATTACTATCGTTATTCCTCTATCGTTATTCCTGCCATTATTACTACTGCCGTTAATCTAGTGCTGTTTTTTTACAAACAAACTATCACGCCGCCACAGCCATACCGCGAATTAACCATCAACATTAACAGATTTGCGCACGCCCCCATATCGAAATTGATGCACCTGCTTTATTCACCCGACAAGCGGTCAAACATCCCGGTAAAAGATGTTCGGTACTTCTATAATTTATAGCCAAATTGCAAAAAGACTGAACGTCCACCCATGGGAATGTCGTTTGGCATATTGATAAAAGGTGTACTGTAGGGGCTCGGCTCCCGTACATCGGCATTCAAGAGATTGCGCACTATCAGTGCCCAGTCCCAGCCCGCATATTTTTTATTTGTCCCTATGGTCACATCCAGCGTGGTGTAGTCCTTTACATTCGGGCGGGTATCACCAGGTTCTCGCTGCCGGTCTGCGACATGGTTGATTTGGGTATTCACTCTCCATCCTGCGGCAGGCTGCCAGTCCGCCCTCAGGTAGGCGTGACGGCGCGGTGTCAGGCCCGGGTCTTTTTGTGTCACATCATCAATCGCGCTCTGGTAAGCCAAGTTGCCTGCCACGCGAAAATTTTTGTTCACATCCCAGCTAGCTTCCAGTTCAAAACCCCGGCCACTCTGTCTGCCGCCGTTTTCATTCTGAGAATTATTGCTGACCCTGATGATGTCAGACATCCGATAACGAAACAGATTCAGTCCCAGTTGCACACCTGCGCGCGCCTGCCAGCTTAACGCCAGTTCCGTCGTGCGCATTCTTTCTGCCTTTAATGCAGGGTTGCCGTTCACGACAGGATTATTGATCACATACAGCTCTTCAAAAGAAGGTGCCCGAAAAGCTGTGCCGTACAAGAGCTTGGCGGTCAGGTTGTAATCCATTTCCCATACCAGGGCCAGCCTGGGATTGGTGGTATTGCCAAAATCAGAATACTGGTCATACCGCACGCCTGCAGTCAAAGTCCAGTCCTTGGCGAACTGCCATTCATCCTGCACATACGCATATTTCAACAGCCGGCTGTGGGGACGCATATAGGGAGCGGTATCGGTCACATCCACAATGTCAGAAAACGCACCGGCATTAATGGGTGAATTATCGGGATTAAAATTCTTGGTCTCGCGCAGCTTGTACAAATCTATTTTTGATACCCCAAAGCCCAGGCGCACATGATGCTGGCTCATGCCGCTGTAATGCATGGTGGCATTCAGGTTTTCCTGCCTTTCCCAGCGAAACGGGCTGCCGATAAAACCATCCTTGAAGGTACCGCCAAAAGCCCCGGCCGGAAAAATATAGACGCTAGCATTTTCATTGTAATAAGTAAAACTGCCATTCAGTTCCAGCCCCCAGTCTTTGGCAAAATCCGGATCCTTGTATTTCAAGTCACTGGTAAAGCGGCGGCTACTACCCCAGCCATGTGGGTCCAGTGCCTGGGCTATGCCTGTGCCCGTACCGATGTTTTCCCTTTGCATGAAAGCCATGTGAAGGCTCCATTTGCCATAAGCCAGGTCAAGATTACCGTCCGTCGCTGCACGGCTGAAATTTTGATAAGCAGGAGCCAGTGAGGCATGGGTGCCAAACAACTGGTCATAGCCGCTCTGGGCATCGCGCTCCACCAGCGCCTGTGCCCCCGCAGTGCGGCTGTGTTGCAAGGAGGCGGCGACTTCAATACCCCCCCATTTCCCACCATGCAAAACCCACGCATCCCGGCTATTGAAGGAGCCCAGCCTGCTGCCAAAGCGCGTACCGCTTTGCTCTTTTGCAGTTTTAGTGACGATATTGATGACGCCTGAAAAAGCATCTGCACCATACAGGGCAGAGCCGGGGCCACGGATAATCTCTATTCTCGCGACATTTTCCAGCGGCATGTCAGCAGAAATCAAACCACGGTCGCCGGTATAGGCATTAATGACAGGCGTACCATTGATGAGCACCAGTACCTGGGGATTGCTGAGCGTATTGCGCATCCCGCGTATGGTGTAAATAGCCATATTCATGACGGTAGAACGCCCTACATGCAAGCCGGGCACGGTTTCCAGTATGCCATCGAGGCTGGTGGCACCGGTTGCCTCTATATCGGCAGCAGTAATCACCGTGGCCACGGCGGGTGCGCGGCGCAAAGGCAGGGCCGAGCCTGTGGCAACGCTGATGACGGACTTGTCACTATATTTGTCACCATAGACCAGGGCCAGGTCTTCTTCCGTATTCGGTTCTTCAGCCCTGGCTGGCTGAGGCAGGGCTATCAGCAGCAAGACAAAATGCAGGGCATATGCCGTATTGTTCAGGCTTTTCATGATGTCCCCAGAGGTTTGCAAACATCTTAATCCAATCTTTCAGGCAACAACAAGCCAGATGCATGGTGGCAACATGGCATTTGTCGCTTTGCTGCCTACAAGTGACAAGATTTAAAATATTTATTGTCTTTAAAATATTTTATTAAATGCTATCCGCAGGAAAAACCGCCTTATGCACTTTCCTCATTTATAATCAAAGGTTTAGCAATCACCGCAGATCATATTATGGAATTAGCCAAGTCTTTTGAGCCCGCAGAAATCGAACAATCCTGGCGTGGCGAGTGGGAAAAACGTGGATATTTTGCCGCCACCATGGATGAAGGCAAACCCTCGTTCTCGATACAACTGCCGCCGCCAAATGTGACAGGCACCCTGCATATGGGCCATGCCTTCAACCAGACCATCATGGATGGCCTGACGCGTTACTACCGCATGCGCGGTCACAATACGGCCTGGGTGCCGGGTACTGACCATGCCGGTATCGCTACGCAAATCGTGGTAGAACGCCAGCTGGATGCACAAAAGATTTCGCGCCATGATCTGGGCCGTGAAAAATTCCTGGAAAAAGTCTGGGAATGGAAAGAAAAATCCGGCTCCACCATCACCGGCCAGATGCGCCGCATGGGTGCCTCTGCCGACTGGGACCGTGAATATTTCACGATGGATGCCGAACGCTCGAAGAGCGTGACCGATGTGTTCGTCAAGCTGGTAGAGCAGGGCCTGATCTATCGCGGCAAACGCCTGGTCAACTGGGACCCTGTTCTGGGTACGGCAGTTTCTGATCTGGAAGTCGTGTCGGAAGAAGAAGATGGCTCCATGTGGCATATCCGCTACCCGTTTGCAGATGGCTCTGGCCACCTGACGGTAGCAACTACCCGCCCTGAAACCCTGCTGGGTGACGTTGCCGTGGCGGTAGATCCAACGGATGAACGTTATGTACATCTGGTTGGCAAGATGCTCAAACTGCCGCTGACAGACCGCGAAATCCCGGTGATTGCCGACAGCTATGTCGATAAGGAATTTGGTACTGGCTGTGTGAAGATCACGCCTGCGCATGATATGAACGATTATGCAGTTGGTCAGCGTCACAAACTGGAGATGATTTGCATTTTCACTCTGGATGCCAAAATCAATGAAAACGCCCCTGCCGTATATCAAGGCATGGACCGTTTCGTCGCCCGCAAACAAATCGTTGCTGACCTCGACGCACAAGGTTTGCTGGATTCAGTAAAACCACACAAGCTGATGGTGCCACGTGGCGACCGTACCAATGTGGTGATTGAGCCTATGTTGACTGACCAGTGGTTCATGGCCATGAGCAAACCGGCACCGGAAGGTACTTTCTTCCCCGGCAAATCCATCGCTGAAGTGGCGCTGGAAAAAGTCGCTGACGGTGAAATCAAATTCATCCCGGAAAACTGGACGACCACTTACAACCAGTGGTTGAACAATATCCAGGACTGGTGTATCTCACGCCAATTGTGGTGGGGTCATCAAATCCCGGCATGGTATGGCGATAATGGTGAAATCTTTGTTGCGCATGATGAAGCCGGTGCAAAAGCCAAGGCGACTGCTGCTGGTTACACTGGTGCATTGAAGCGTGATGATGACGTACTCGATACCTGGTTCTCGTCTGCGCTGGTGCCTTTCTCTACCATGGGCTGGCCAGAAGAAACCCCGGACATCAAACACTTCCTGCCATCCTCGGTACTGGTCACTGGCTTTGACATCATTTTCTTCTGGGTCGCGCGCATGGTCATGATGACCACGCACTTCACTGGCAAGGTGCCTTTCAATACCGTGTATGTACATGGCCTGGTGCGTGATTCCAGCGGCCAGAAAATGTCCAAGTCCAAGGGCAATACCCTCGACCCTATCGACCTCATTGATGGTATCAGCGTTGATGAACTGGTCGCCAAGCGTACTGCCGGTTTGATGAACCCCAAACAGGCAGCCAGCATAGAAAAAGCCACACGCAAGGAATTTGCTGATGGCATCCCGGCCTATGGTACTGATGCGTTGCGCTTCACCATGGCCAGCTATGCATCGCTGGGCCGCAATATCAATTTCGATCTTGGTCGCTGTGAAGGCTACCGCAATTTCTGCAATAAATTGTGGAACGCGACCCGCTTTGTGCTGATGAATACCGAAGACAAGGATTGCGGTTTTGGTGCAGATGTCACCGCAGCGGATCTGGAATATTCGCAAGCTGACAAATGGATCATCTCTACCCTGCAACGTGCAGAGGCAGAGATAGAAAAAGGTTTTGCTGACTACCGTTTCGACAATATCGCATCAGCCATCTACAAGTTTGTCTGGGATGAATATTGCGACTGGTATCTGGAAGTTGCCAAGGTTCAGGTACAGCAAGGTAATGAAGCGCAGCAACGCGCCACCCGCCGCACTTTATTGCGTGTGCTGGAAGTGATCTTGCGTCTGGCTCACCCTGTGATTCCTTTTGTCACCGAAGCTCTGTGGCAAACCGTGGCACCACTGGCAGGCAAGACCTTGAACCCGGCTGGCGACAGCATCATGATCCAGCCTTACCCGCTGTTCGTGGCAGAAAACGTCGATACTGCAGCAGAGGCCTGGATGCAGGCACTGAAAGCCATGACCGACGCCTGCCGTAACCTGCGCGGTGAAATGCAATTGTCCCCTGCCAAGCGCGTGCCACTGTTGTTGCAGGCCGCGAACGCAGAAGACAAGGCCCGCCTGCAATCTTTTGCACCTTACCTGGAAGCTCTGGCGAAACTGTCTGAGGTTAGTGTGGTGGATGCCTTACCTGAATCACCGGCACCGGTATCCGTCGTTGGCGAATCGAAACTGATGCTGAAGGTGGAAATCGACGTAGCAGCAGAACGTGCACGTATCAGCAAGGAAGTCGCCCGCCTGGAAGGCGAAATTGCCAAGCTGGAGACCAAACTGGGTAACGAAGGCTTTGTCGCCAAGGCACCTGCACAGGTCATCGCGGTTGAGAGAGAACGTCTGGCGAATTTCAAAGCAACCCTGCAAAAACTGCTGGAACAGCTAGGTAAGCTGCCACCAGCGTAAGATGTTGCAATACCGTGGGTTAAAGTAGGTACTCTAAAAATATTGTACGTGGTGAAAATTTTGCCACGTACAATCAAATCACATAAATCAGAGACCGAAGCAGGCACCTAAGTTTTTCTTTTGGAGACAGCATGAAAAAAACAGTTCCACTTGTGTTATCCGTACTATCCGCATTCATCGCATTCGCAGGTATGCCACTGCTGGCACAGGCTGAAGAAAGCCCGGTCGGCCTGTGGAAGAGCATCGATGACAAATCAGGCAAACCCAAGGCACTGATACGTATCACCGAAACTGCCGGTGAATTGCAGGGCAAGATAGAAAAACTGTTTTTGGAAGCCGATGCTCCAGAAAAGAACCCAAAATGCGACAAATGTGAAGGCGCAAATAAAGACCAGCCCATTGTCGGCATGACCATCTTGTCTGGCCTCAAAAAAGACGGTGACGAATATACCGGTGGCAAAATCCTTGATCCGGGCAATGGCAAGCTGTATAGCAGCAAGCTCAGTGTGATTGAAAACAACAAGAAATTGAATGTACGTGGCTACATAGGCGCACCGATGTTTGGCCGCACCCAGACCTGGTTGCGCGAGCAATAAGCCTGCAAGGCCAGATTGCAAAACCAGATAAGGAACAACATAACAACAACGGGAGCTCAGGCTCCCGTTGTTGTTTGTCATTCATGATTCCAGCATGGTTTGGTCTGCGCACTATGGCCTGCGCACTATGGTCTGCGCACTAAAGTCTGATGCTGTGGTCTGCACCCTGTTGCACGCCAGCGACTTGCCAGAAATAGCAATAAGGCAGATGATAGGCTACTGAATCCCTTTTTGATGAAGGCGGTATCATGAAAAAAGCATGCTCATCCTGGTTTGCTGTCGCTCTGCTGATACTGCTCCCCTTGTTGCCAGGCTTGTCATCGGCACAAGGAAAATTACTCAAAATTGCCACTGGTGAACTCCCTCCGTATGCGACTGAAAGCAGGCCAGACAAAGGCATAGCCCTGAGCATAGTGCGGCGTGCTTTTGAACTCGAAGGCTATCAGGTGGAATTTACTTTCTTACCGTGGTCACGCGCACTGGCTGAGAGCCGCGCAGGTAAATGGGATGGCACGGCTTACTGGGGTCATAAGCCTGAGCATGATGCGAGTTTTTTCCTGAGTGATAATGTCATTACCGAGCAATGGGTATTTGTCTATCGCAACGCCATCGATTTTAAATGGAAACAACTCGACGACCTCAAGCCTTACCGTATCGCCATGATACAGGACTATACCTATACGCCAGAAATCTGGACCATGGCGAACAAGGGTGACCTGAAGATGGAAAAACTGCCGAATGATACGGCCGCCCTGAAGCTTTTGCTGTTGAAGCGGGTAGATATCGCCCCTATGGAGAGAAACGTCACCTGTGATTTATTGGCAAAGAATTTTTCCCCTGCCGATGCGGCACAGTTGTCTGCGCACCCAAAACTGATGACGGAGAGTTTTACGACTCACCTGATGATGTCACGCGGCCTGCCGACCAGTGCGGGCAGGGTTGCGGCATTTAATAATGGCCTGAAAAAACTGCGTGCCTCCGGCGAATATCAAAAACTGTCTTCCCAGGTGAATTGCCCGCAAGGCTGGTCTGATGTGGCCAAGTCCAGCCACTGAATTCGTCTTCACCATTTCGCTTTCACTATTTAGTTTCAATGCGCAGTTTCAATGCGCAGTTTTCACTACGCCGTCTTTACTACTCCATATCATCAGCATGACCGGGAGCACACAGCGGCATTTGCATGATAAAGCTGCTGCCTTTTTCCAGCTCGCTCTCTACCCGTATGCTGCCTCCGAGCACATCGCACACCAGGTTATAGACAATATTCAAACCCAGGCCACTGCCGCCCTGCCCCAGTTTGGTCGTGAAGAAGGGATCAAAGATACGCCCGAGGTTGATGTCAGCAATACCAACGCCGTTGTCATTGACGCTTAACTCCACTTTGGCAGGTTCTGTATCCAGCAAATGCGCCCTGATATCGATGACACCATTTTCGCGGCCATCAAAGCCATGCAGGATGGCATTATTGATGAGGTTGCTGATAATCTGCCCGAGCAAACCTGGGTAGGCATCCATACGTATGCCAGGCGGGATATCGATACGGACTTCATGCACATGATGCCTGATACTGGCCCCCATGGTCAGCATGGTTTCCCTGACGACTTCATCCAGGAAAAACACCCGGCGCTGGGCGCTGGTTCTATCTACCGCCACGCGCTTGAAACTGCCTATCAGGTCAGCCGCGCTATGCAAATTGCGCAAGAGTATATCGCTGGCCTGCAGGTTATTTTCGACATAATTTTGCAGGGCCGCACGGGTGACACCCTGTGCCATTTTCTTGTTGAATTCGCGGCTCAGGTCATGGATGGTACTGGCCACCGTCACAGAATTGCCTATAGGCGTATTGAGTTCATGGGCCACGCCTGCGACCAGCGAACCGAGTGCAGCCATTCTGTCGCTGCGCTGGATTTCGGCATGGGCGCTGTTCAAATCATTGAGGGCCGTGCGCAACTCCTGGTTCGATGCATGCAACTCCCTGGTGCGATCAGTGACCCTTTGCTCCAGCGTGACATTGTGGCTGGCCTGCTCGTTCATGAGTTCACCCAGGCGCAGGCGCATGGAATCCACCCCCAGCGCCAGGCTGCCGAGTTCATCGGGCCGGGCGGCACTGACGACCTCTTCCAGATGCCCTTCACCGAGACGATCTACATCGCGCTGCAATTGCTGCAGCGGGCGCATCATGCGTTTTTGGAATAGCAGCCATAACAGGAAAAAAGAAATCAGCAATTGCACCAGGATGGCCGCACCGCCCTTGAGGAATTTTTTCAGGAATTCCTGCTCCATCCAGTAACTGCTCATTTCTATCGTGACCCGGCCTATGACCGCGCCATCTTTGCGGATATTGCGGGTTTCACTGATCAAGCCCTGCTTTTGTTGTATGGCCTGCTCGGCATGGACAAAACGCCCCAGGGCAGCATCTTCGACGACGATGCGGACCACATCAGGATTGAGCATAACGGAATTAACAAAGCTTTGGGCACTGGTCGCATCGACTTGCCACAATGGCACGGGCATGGTTTGTTCCAGCATGCTGGCATATTGCTTCAGCGGGCCACGCACGCGCACTTCATATTCGCGCTCATAGCTATCCCTGGCCAGCACGGTGCCAAGCAGGACGGCGGGGATCAGGATACCCAGGCCTATACCCAGTACGATGGCCTTGCGCAGGGACATGGTAGCGGTATGCCGCCCAGTCTGCTGGCCTGATGATACTGGAGGATGTGAGTGCTTGCTGAACATCGTTGCAGCCAGTCCCGGTGTTAGCCTAAAGCCATAACGGCAGAATTTGTCCAGACCATGGATCCAGACCTGATTGATTTGCTAAGAAGCAGTAGCCAGAGTCTCAATGGCATATACCTGAGGGTACTTCGCGCTGCACAAATATTCTACCTGAAATTGGTTATGCCTTCTTTGATTAGCATTTCACTGTGGCAAATCTGAAAAACTGGAAAGCAGTCTTTCTCGCCTTACCTTGACGTAGATCAAGGATGGTGAACTTTATAAGCTTAACATGAAGACAAGGAAAATCTTTTCCTCAATCGTCAAAGGAGTATCCATGCAAGTAGATCACCATCCTCTTTCCACCGAATTCCCTGAATTCAAACAAGCCATACATGAACTAAAGGCTGAGAATGCGCATTTCGCCAAGCTGTTTACTGAGTATGATGAGGCAGACAAGGCCGTCAATCGTGCAGAAAACGGCGCAGAACACCTGGGAGATGTCGCACTGGAAGGTTTAAAGAAAATACGCCTCAGCCTGAAAGATCAGTTATTCCATATCTTGCAGACCAGTGCTGCGGCCTGATCAATGTAGTTTATGAGGTTTTGAAACACGCTGGATTCAGTTCTGGCGTTTTGCCCTGAAAACTTGCTGGTCTTCATAAAAGGCAGCATCCTGCTGGGACCACCAGCCTGGTAGGCCGAGCACAGGCAATGGCGTGTAATCTGCTGTTGTCAACGCCTGGCTGGCCAGTTGCTGGGCCACCACGCCGTCAATGTGCGCGCGTCTCGCGATTGCATCCAGTGTGAAATAAGCTGGCTCCACCATCACTACCCAAGTATGCGCAGTGATCGCCTTATAAGGCTGGACCAGTTTCTCCATCAGGGCATGGCCGAAGCACCAGACTTCGGCGCAATACCCGAATTTATCTGCCTGCATGACGAAGGCATACTGCCATGCATGAGCGCGCAAGGCTGCGATCAGTTCTGCGCCGTCAGTCGTATCAGCAAGAACCAGCAAGGCAGCATTCTCGTCAAAAATGGTGGCAGCATCACGCGCCGGGCCACGTGACTTGCCTATGCCCAGACTGGCAATCTGCGCCGCCTGCAAGGCATTCAACTGGCGCTTGATGGCAGGGAAAGTCAGCCACACCAGGGCATTGAAAAAATCATGCAGGTTCTCTCGCGTGGGCACCTGGCCAGTGGCACTGATATGCGCTTCATAGGCCGCGCCCTCTGGCAATTCTTCCTGTGTGATAAAGCGCAGGGGCAATTCAAGGTGATTGCTTAAACCCGCCTGCAGAGCAAGATGATTGAGCTGCGAGCGCCAGTCATCGGCCGCCAGCAAGCTGTCAGCCGATTCGCGCACGGCAGCAAACCAGGCTTGCGACCAGTCTATCTCATCAAAAAAACGTGTCATGAATTGCCAACCAGATTTATGCAGTGCGCATTTTCCAGTGCAGGGTTTCACCACTGTTCAGCGGCACGATGCTGGTATCGGCAAATGGCAGTTCTGCCGGCATTTGCCAGTCTTCACGCACCAGGGTAATGCTGCCGCTATTGCGTGGCAATTGATAAAAGTCAGGGCCATTGAAACTCGCGAATGCTTCCAGTTGATCGAGTGCACCGGCCTGTTCAAAAGCCTGGGTATACAATTCCATCGCATGCAGCGCCGTGTAGCAACCAGCGCAACCACAGGCATGTTCTTTCAAACCCTTGGCATGCGGGGCAGAATCAGTACCCAGGAAGAAACGCTTGCTGCCCGAGATTGCCGCTTTAACCAGCGCCTGGCGATGGATTTCACGCTTCAATATTGGCAGGCAGTAATAATGCGGGCGTATGCCGCCTTTGAAAATTTCATTACGGTTATACAGCAGATGATGGGCAGTAATTGTCGCAGCAATCGGGCCGCCAGATTCTGCCACATAGGCAGCAGCATCACTGGTGGTGATATGTTCAAACACCACTTTCAATTCTGGCATGTCTTTACGCAGCGGTTGCATGACGCGGTCAATGAATACAGCTTCGCGGTCAAACAAATCGATCTCGGCATCTGTCACTTCACCATGTACAAGGAAGGGCATGCCGACTTCCTGCATGGTTTCCAGCGTCTTGTAGCAATTTTTGAGATCAGTCACGCCAGCATCAGAATTGGTAGTGGCGCCGGCTGGATACAATTTCACGGCATGCACAAAGCCACTGTCCTTGGCACGGCGTATCTCATCTGGTGGCGTGTTATTGGTCAGGTACAGGGTCATCAGCGGCTCAAAATTCATGCCTGCAGGCAGAGCAGCAAGTATGCGTTCACGATAGGCAGCAGCCTGTTCAGTTGTCGTGACTGGTGGCTTCAAATTAGGCATGATGATGGCGCGGGCAAACTGCGCTGCCGTATGCGGCAACACGCTGGCCAGTGCTGCGCCATCGCGCACATGCAAATGCCAGTCGTCTGGACGGGTAATCGTGATTTCTTGCGGGGAAGTGCTGGAAGTAGAGGCAGTCATGATAGCTCGCAGTGACGGAATACCGGCATTTTACCTTTTCCATTCGTGTTAAGCACCTTTGCAAGCAAGGCTACGGGGCATTTCACAAGAGGCGATCTTTTAAAAAATAACGAAATGACAAAATTACTCAATAATTAATTTTCTTAATGACATGTACTCACAGGATCAAGTTTGCCACCAAAACGCTGCAACGCCATGACCCGCATGATCAATGCCTGCTCTGGCAATATATCCAGCGCGTTTTGTGATGAGGTGCCCTGAGTCATCAACAATGCCTTGTCCTGCGTGTGCGCAAGGCCTAGTACATGACCTAGTTCATGCCCTAAAGGCTTGCCCATCAGGAAATAGGGATTCGCATGTCTGTCCTGGCGCTGCATGAGTACATCGTTAAATACTGCTTTACCTGCGGGCAAATTACCAAATGCATCAGCGACCTTACCTGCCGGGGCGGGCATGGCCGCAGCAAAAATGATCGTCAGTTGATTGCGGTTCTCTGCCCACGTTGGCAATTCGTTTGCCGGACGGAATTTGAAATTGAAAGTAATGCGTGCCTGCTGGTAATAGCGGTTAACGAGTGCCATATAAGACTGCAATTGTTCCGGCTTACTCCAGATCGCAGAGTCCTGGAAAAACACATCTACATCGACTTCTATGCTTCTCTTGCTTTCGGCCTCGCTGCACATGGCCGCATCCCTTGCGCAATCTGGTTGCTGATCAGGGAAAATTTTAAATACGCGTTGCAAATCAGCAGCGCGCAAATGAGACCAGTCGAGTGCTTGCCATTGATATTCAGAAGGCAGTATTGTGCTGCAGTCTGGTAGCGTAGTCTGCGGAGGCTCTGCATGTATCGTCGAAGTAAACAGCAACATGCCTGCATATGTGCAGGTGAGGATGGCGTGTCTTGCTGACTTGATCGAACGAGGAAATGCGTACATAAAAATTTGGCTGGTGTCTTCGAGGTGATTGTGATGCTTCACATGCAAAGGTGCAGCAATTTTATTGTATCTGTGGCTGATGACGGCAGTTACAAACAAGCCCGGCACTATGCAGTGTCGGGCTTGTTTGTGTTTATCATTTCTTGGCAGGGAATCACTCCCCTGCTTTTTCTGCGAACCTGATTAAGCGATGAAGTCGCCAGCGACGATGGAACCTGCGCCAGTGATTTTAACGATAAAGTCAGTTGCATCAACAGTACCTACAGTGCCACCGATGTTTTGGAAAGCATAAGTACCAGCTGCTGTACCTGCGGCTACAGTGATCACATAAGCCTGAGTATTCGCTGCCAGAGCCGCGCCAGCTGCAGTTGCTGCTGTAGCGATTGCTGCTGCCAGAGTAGATACGTCAGCAGTAGCGATAGACAACAGGTTCAGCGTTGTTGCTGCTGTGCCAGTTTTGAACACGTCAGCGCCAGCAACTTTGAAGTTTGCCACTGTATCGATATTAGCCAATACAGAACCGGAAGCAATCACATCAGCACCAGTTGCAGTGGTCGACAGATTGATCGTATCCGCACCAGAACCACCAGTGATGGTTATGTTACCTGTACCAGTTCCCAGAATATTCAGCGTTTGACCACCTGCGCCCAAAACAACATTGCTGATATTAGTAGCAGCAGACTTGGTGAAGTTCAAAGTCACGCCGGCACCGTTTTCATTTGTCACGGTCCATGCAGCATTGGTACCACCAGTGACATTGACAGTTTCAATGCCAGTTGTTTTTGTGCTCAAGTCGATTGATGCGGTTACTGCACCAACGTTCAGAACATCAGTACCCAGGCCACCGTTAATAGTGGCGATGGTAGCATTGTAGATTGCTTCGCTGATGTTCAGTGTGTCGTTGCCTGTACCACCAACAACGCTCGCTGTATTAACAGCAGCGGTGAATGTATTGGTACCGTTAGCCAGGTTGTAGTTTTCAGTGTTGGCCAGAGCTGTAACCGTACCCGCCGTTGTCAGCGTGAGCGTTTCTGTACCGGCTGCAGTCACCGTTGCGAAACCAGCCCACTGCGCAGCGGTCATCGTGAATGAACCATTTGATGTGAACAATGCCTGCTCAAAACCAGTGATATTGGCTGCAGAAATATTGCTGCCATTGGCAAATATCAGCAAGTCAGTTGTACCAGAGCCGGCAGTGAAAGTACCGCTATAAGTCTTCCCTTCCAGTGTCAACTGGTTATTACCATTGCCGAGGTTGATATTACCAGCCAGCATGGAGCTGCCAGAGTTGGCCAGGTAGACGCGGTCATTGCCTGTGCCACCATTGATGGTAGTAACACCTGCAGTCGCAACGTTGAAGTACACGTCGGTTGATGTATTGTCTGTAGCGATGGTTTTGATGTTGGTAATAGTATTGCCACCACCAATAACGATACTGCCGCCGCCAGTAAAGGTGATGATGTCTGTATCGCCAGCATTACCATTGATGGTTGTACCAACCAGCGCTGCTGCATTGCCTGTGAAGTTATCGTTCACGTTTGCAGTGCTGTTAAATACGCCGCCTGCTGTCAGGGCGATAGGAGCCAATGCTGTACCGCCACCGTTAGATGGAGAAGTACCGATGATGCCAGCTGTTGCTGTCGCACCGCCAGATATTGTTATCGCATTGCTGACAGTTGTGTTGTTCACGCCACCACCAGTCGCATTCGAAGACGACGTCACGTCATACACCAGCGTACCACCAGTGATAGAGACAAACGACAGATCAATATTATTCACACCCGCTACGTCATCAACGATAGTCAGTTGATGCGGACCAACGCCAGCAAAGGTCAGTACCGGACCAGACAGATTCAATGCCGCACGCGCAGCGATCAGTGTTGCATACTGGCTCGCAGTAATGACGACTGCAGAATTGCTGACAATGTTTTCAATACCAGACAAAGTTGCACCAGCCAGATTGATCGCACCGTAAGTGACCAGTGTATCGTTACCTGTACCCAGGTTGATCGTGTCTGTTACAACGCGGGCAACTGCAGTCGCTGTGGACTGTGCATTCAGGTTCACACCGTTTTCTG